>CAZUEM010000099.1:0-5574 GCA_964619155.1 uncultured bacterium | reverse complement strand
ACCCGGTAGGCTTTTCGCGACCATGTGGCCCGCCCTCCGACACCGCGCGCTCGCCGCGCTCGCCTGCGCCCCGCTCGCCCTCGCTTCGCTCGCGGCGGGCGGGGCGCGGGCCGCGGAGCCACCGGCCGCCGCCGCGACCGCACGCGAGGCGCTGCTCACGACGCCGGCCAACCTGCCGCCCGCGCTGCTCGGCCAGAAGGTCGCGGCCAGGCTCACCGTGCGCGCGCGCGTCGCCGCTTCGGGCCTCGTGGACAGCGCGAAGGCGGTCGCCGGCGACGAACGGCTGCGCGCGGCCGCCGAGGCCTCGGTGCGCTGGTGGGTGTTCGCCCCCGCCGCCGGGCCGTCGTGGGTCACCGTGACCGTGCCGGTCGAAGCCGACGCCGACGCGGCGCCGCTCTACCCCGACGTGCTCGCGCTGGCGCGCCAGGCGGAAAGCTCCGGCGACCACACGACCGCGCTCGCGTCGTGGACCGGCGCGCTCGCGCGCCTCGGCTCGAGCCCGGCCGTGCTCGACGAGTGGGCGCTGCGCGAGCGGGCGATCGCCATCGCGCGCCGCCTGCCCTACGACCCGCCGGCGAGCGCCGTGGTGGGCGCGCGGGCGCGCGGCGCGCGCGGCGAGCAGCTCCGAACCGTGGCGCGCACGCGCCACGCCGAGCTGGTCGCGACCTTCGATCACGCGCTGCTGCGCGCGCCGTGGTGGGACGAGCCCTACCTGTGGCGCGCGGGCTCGCTGGCCGGCTGCGGCCGCACGGCCGAGGCGCTGCGCTCGCTGCGCGCCTACCGCCTCGCCACCCGCGACACGGCGGGCGCCGCGTTCGCCGCGCGGCTCGCGGACCGGCTCGCGGCCGCCGACACGGTCGGCGTGTGCGAGGCGATCAAGACCTGGCGCGTGGTCTCGGAGCCGCGGACGCGCTGAGCGAGCGCGGCGCGGCGGACGCCCCGGGTGGCGCCGCCCGCGGGACCGGCCGCTACTCGAACAGCCGCGCGGCGCGCGAGGGCGCCTGATCCGGCGCGCCGCACGCGCCCGCGGCGAAAACCGGCGCGCGCTTCTCGGCGAACGCGCGCACGCCCTCGGCCGCGTCGGGCGACTCCCAGCACGCGGCCTGCGCGGCGCGCTCGGCGGCGAGGCACTGCTCGAGCGAGCGGCCCGGAGCGGCGCGCAACGTGGCCTTCGCGGCGCGGATCGCGACCTGCGGGCCGGCGGCCAGCTTCCCGGCGTAGTCGCGCCACCCGCGCTCGAACCCGGCCGCGGGCCAGACCCGCTGCACGAGCCCGAGGCGCAGGGCCTCGTCGGCGGGCACGAGGTCGCCGGTCCAGCACAGGTCGAGCGCCTTCGCCGCACCCGCGAGTCGTGTCAGGTGGAAGGTGCCGCCCCAGTCGGCGTGCAGGCCGATCTTCACGAACGTCTCGCCGATGCGCGCGGCGTCCGAGGCGAGCCGCACGTCGCAACCGAGCGCGAGGTTCGCGCCGGCCCCCGCGGCGACGCCGTTCAGCGCCGCGATCACGGGCACCGGAAGCGCCGCGAGCCGGCGCACCACGGCCTCGCCGGCCTCGAGCAGCGGGGCCAGTTCCTCGAACGGCGCCCCGCGCGCCGCAAGGGCGGCCATGTGGTCCACGTCGCCCCCCGCGCAGAAGGCCTTGCCCGCCCCGGTGATCACGAGGACGCGCGTCTCCGGGTGCGCGGCCGCCTCGTCCAGCCGGGCGACCAGTTGCTCCCGCATCTCGCCCGCGAAGGCGTTGAGCTTCTCGGGCCGGTTGAGCGTGACGACCGCCACTCCGGCGGCGATCTCGAGCAGGACGGCGTTCTCGGACATGGCGGCTCCAGGGGGGTTCGGGTGCGCGCGGCAGGTTAGCCGCCGGCCCGCCCGGCGGCCAACCGGGGGCGGCTGCCCGCCCCGGTCCCGCGGGCCGGGCCATCTCGGCCATTGAAGCCCGGTGACCCGCCAGCCTATGGTTCCGGCTCGATGAGAAAGGCCGTGCCGCGCAAGATGGAGTCGCTCGCGCTGCTGGTGGACTTCGTGCGCGAGTTCCTCGGGGCCGAGAAGCTGTCGGAGGACGTCGCCTTCGACGTGGACCTCGTCATCGAGGAGCTCTTCACGAACCTGGTCCGCCACAGCCGGGGCGAGGGCGACATCGAGGTGGACCTCGTCCGGGCTCCGGGGGAGATCCGCATCTCGTTGCGCGCGGCCGAGCCGTCCCCGTTCGACCCGACCGCTGCCCCGCGGGTGAACGTGAACCTGCCGGCCGAGGATCGCCGCGCGGGCGGGTTGGGGATACATTTCGTCCGCGAGCTCTGCCACATCTTCCGCTACGAATGGACCGACGGCGTCGGCACGACGCTCGTCGTGATGGGAGTGACCGACTAGTGCTCGAGTTGCGCGTCGAAGACGGCGGGGTCGTCCGCCTGCAGGGACGGCTCGATGCGGCGGAGTCCGACCGCACGCTGGCGGCCCTCGACAAGCTCGCGGGCCCGCTCGTGCTCGATTGCACGCAGCTCGAGTACATCTCGAGCGCGGGAATCAGTGTGATCATGCAGACGTGGAAGCGACTCCACGGTCAGGGCGCCTCCCTCAAGCTGGCCGGCGTGACCCCGCGCGTGCGCAACGTCTTCGCCTACGCCGGGCTCGACAAGGTCCTCGACATCCAGTAGCCGGCGCCGCCCCCCGTGGCGCTTCAAGATCCAGTCCCGCAAGCTCTTGCGCCGCAGGCCGCAGCCACGGCGCCGCCGAAGCCCGCCCCCCGGCGCGGCCCTGCGGCCGAGACTCCCCCTCACCGAGGCCCAACTCCGGGCCGGCAGGCGTGTACTGATGGACGACGAAGCACTGGTGCAGAGGTGCCTCTCGGGTGACACCGAGGCCTTCGGCGAACTGGTGGGCCGCTACGAGCGGCCGATCTTCAACGTCGCCCTGCGCATGCTGCGCGACCGCGAGGAAGCCCGGGACGCCACGCAGAACGCCTTCGTGAAGGCCTGGCAGCACCTCGACCAGTTCGACCGGAGCCGGCGCTTCTTCAGCTGGCTGTACCGGATCGCCGTGAACGAGTCGCTCAACCGGGCGACCCGGCGGCGGAAGACGGAAGTGCTGGACGAGACGCTGGAAGCCCGGACGGACGGTCCGGAGGCCCAGGCCGCGCGCAGCGAGCAGGCGAGGCTCGTGGAACGCGCGGTGGAGCAGTTGTCGGACACCTATCGGGAGGTCATCGTGCTGCGGCACTGGCTCGACCTGTCGTACGACGAGATCGCCGAGGCGCTTCACGTGCCGGCGAAGACCGTCAAGTCGCGCCTCTTCTCGGCGCGCGTGCGGCTGGCCGAGATCCTGGCCTCCATGGGAGTGCAGGCGCCGTGAACGAGACGCTCGACGACCTGATCCAGCGGGTGCTGGACGGCGAAGCGACCGCCGGGGAGCGAACGCGGCTCGAGTCCCTGCTCGTGTCCGACCCGGCCGCGCGCGCCCGCCACGACGAGCTTTCGCGCGTCTTTGCCGGGCTGGCGCCGCTGCCGTCCGAGGACCCGCCGGCCGGCCTGCGCGACGAGGTCATGCGCGCGGTGCGCGGGGCTGCCCCCGCGTGGGCGCCGTCCTCGGCGCGCGCCGGCCGGCCGTCCTCCGAGAGCGGCCGGGCCACGCTCGTCGTCCGCCCCGGCCTGCGCCCCTCGTTCTCCTGGCTGCGCATCGCGCTGCCCGCCGCGGCCGCCGCGGTCGCCGCGGTCGTCCTGTTCGCCAACTGGCGGGGCGGCCCGAACGGCGCCGGCGGCGACGGCGTGACCGGCGCCATGACGGAAATCCGCCCGCATCCCGGGCTGCGGCTGGGCGAGGGCGCCGACGCCGTGCACGTGACCTGGAGCCCGGCCGGGAACGGCTTCCGGCTTTCGATCCGCACCGGAGATGCGCCCGTGCGCGTGGCCCTCGACGCCCTGGCCCCCGGCGCGCTTCTCGCGCTGCCGCCCGGCGCCCCCACTCCTTCCCCCCGAGTCGAAGCGACCCTGCCCGCGAACGCCCTCGTCGTCGCCGAGGGCACGGGCCCGGCCTCCCGGGCGACCATCCGCGTGAGCATCACCCTCCCCGACGGCCAGGTGGCGACCGGCGAGATCGGTCCCCCGGCTTCTTCGTCGCGGTGATCTGAACGTTTGCTGACCCGGCGCCCAACTTCCGGGCTCCCCCGCGGGTCATTCCCCCAGTCCACGTCAGGGAAAAGAGAAGAGCCCGCAGCCCACGAGGCAAGAGGAGGATCAGTCCATGGCCAGCAACCGCAACACGATCGTCGCCGGGGTCGTCGTCCTGGCAGCCGCCGTCGGATTCCTCGCCTGGAAGGGCGTCCTCGGTTACCCGCCCCAGGGCACCGAGGGCACCATCGGCGCCGCGAAGCGCTACCAGGCCGAGCAGATCACCGCGAACGACGTCGAGCTGAACGACCCGCAGGTGCAGGCGTTCATCCAGAGCGACCTGTTCCACCGCATGCAGACGGACGCCGAGTTCCGCAAGGCCGTCGTGGACGGCGGTCTCGACCGCTTCGCCGAGGCGCAGGCCCGCTCGCTCGACGTCGCGCGCGCCGCGCTCGACGTGGCGAAGTCGGCCGACGCCGCGAAGTCGGTGGACGTCGCCGCGAAGGCCCGCGACATCGCCAAGGCCGCCGACGCGTTCGCGAAGAACCGCGACTACATGCTGATGACGGACGCCGACCGCAAGGCCTACGACGCGGCGAAGACGGTCGAGGCCGCGAAGCAGGCCGACGTCGCGAAGATGACCGAGGCCGAGCGCTGGCGCGCGATCGACAACGGCCGCATGGTCAGCGCCGAGAAGGCCGTGCTCGACCTGGCGAAGCAGGTGGACGCGTTCGCGCGCAGCGCCGACGTCGCCAAGAACGCCGACGTCGCCGCGAAGGCGCTCGAGCTGGCCCGCTGCAACGAATCGTTCGCCCGCTTCACCGACGTCTCCCGCGCCTACATGGACGCGGCCCGTGCGCAGGACGTCGCGGCCCGCGCGATGGACGTCGCGAAGGCGGCCGAGGCGGCCAAGATGACGGACGCGGCCGCGAAGGCCCTCGACCTGGCGAAGGCGGCCGACGTGTTCGCGAAGTCCCGCGACGCCGCCAAGGCCGTGGACGTCGAGGCGAAGGCCGTGGATCTCGCGAAGCGCGCCGACGTGTTCGCCCGCAGCCTCGAAGTCGCGAAGAGCAGCGACGTCGCGGCGAAGGCGCTCGACCTGGGCCGCGCGGTCGAGGCGATGGCCCGCATGACCGACGCCGGCAAGCGGACGATGGTCGAGGCCCGCGTGAGCGACCTCGCCGCCCGCGCCAACGACCTGGCGAAGGCCGCCGAAGCCGCGAAGATGACCGACGCGGCCGCGAAGGCCCTCGACCTCGCCAAGGCGGCCGACGTGGCCGCGAAGTCCCTCGACGCCGCGAAGTCCGCGGACGTCGCGGCGAAGTCGGCGGACGTGGCCGCGAAGGTGGCGGACCTGGCGGCGAAGGCTCGGGACCTGGCCCGCGCGAGCGACCTGGCGAAGAGCACCGACGCGGCCGCGAGGGCCCTCGACCTGGCGAAGGTCGCCGACGCGGCGGCCCGTGCGAGCGAGCTGG
>CAZUEM010000098.1:0-13342 GCA_964619155.1 uncultured bacterium | reverse complement strand
CAGCGCCGCCGCCGGGGCCGCGAGGGCTCCGGGGCGTCGGGCGCGGCGCGGCGCGCGCGGGTGGTCGGTCGGGCGCAGGGCTCCCTCCGGACGGGCTCGCGGCGTGCCGGGGACCGGCTCGCCGGGTAAAGGATGCGGGCGGAAGGTCACCCTCCCGCCCGCGGCACTCCCACGTCATCGGCCTGTCGGCGGCCGGGCTTCAGCCTCCGACCTTGCGCTGCGTGCGGCGCTGCTTCGCGCCGCCGCCGCCCGCGCCCGCGCCGGCCTTCTCCTTCTTGGCGCCGCGCTTCGGCTTGGCTTCCGCGGCGGCCTCGGCCGCTTCCTCGGCTTCCGGCTTGGCCTTCTTCTTCTTGTCGGCCTTGGCGCCGCCGCTCTCGGCGAGGGCCTTGGCCTCCGCCGCCGCGATGCGGTCCTGCCGCTCCTTCTCCTTCTGCTCGGCGCTCTTCACCAGCTCGAGGTAGGCGGTCTCACCCGCGTCGCCGAGACGGCGGCCGATCTTGAGGATGCGCGTGTAGCCGCCGTTGCGGCCCTCGTACCAGGGCGCGATCGTGCCGAACAGCTTGGTCACGATCTCGGGCTTCGTGACGAAGCGCGACACGTGGCGCCGCGCGGCGACGTCCCCCTCCTTGGCGAACGTGATCATGCGCTCGGCGAGCCGCCGCGCTTCCTTGGCCTTCGCCACGGTGGTCTCGATGCGCTCGTACTGGAAGAGCGCCGTGACCAGGTTCCGCAGCAGCGCGCGCCGGTGCTGGTGCGTGCGGCTCAGCTTGCGATGGTCTTTGCGGTGTCTCATGTCCTGCCCAGTCCTCTCGGTTCCCGCGGGGCGACCCGGCCGCGATCACGCGGCCGCGGGTCAGACCTCCGACTTCACCGGCGTCTTCGTTTCGTAGTAGCGGCTGATGTCCATGCCGAAGTGCAGGCCCATCTCGCCCAGGATGTCCTGGATCTCCTTCAGCGACTTGCGGCCGAAGTTGCGGAACTTGAGCATCTCCGGCTCGCCCTTCTGCACGAGGTCGCCGATCGTCTTGATCTCGGCCGCGCGCAGGCAGTTGCTCGAGCGCACCGAGAGCTCCAGCTCCTCGACGCTCTTCTCGAGCTGCTTGCGCACGCGGTCGATCTCGGGATCGACCGAGTGCTCCTCCTCCTGCACCGGCTCGTCCTGGAAATTGATGAGCAGGCTGAAGTGGTCGCGGAGGATCTTCGCCGCCATGGCGACGGCGTCGTGCGGCAGGATGCTGCCGTCCGTCCACACCTCGAGGGTGAGCTTGTCGTAGTCGATGCGCTGGCCGAGCCGCGTGGCCTCGACGGTGTAGTTGACCTTGGTGACCGGCGAGAACAGCGAGTCGATCGGGATGACGCCGATCGGGCGGTCGGTCTGCGAGTGCTGGTCCGCCGACACGTACCCGCGGCCGCTGTTGATCTCGACCTCCATGCGGAGGTCGCCGTCGCGGTTGAGCGTGGCGATGTGCAGGTCCGGGTTCAGCACCTGGACCTCGGGATCCACCTGCAGGTTGCCGGCCTTGACCTCGCCGCGGCCGTTCATCTCGAAGACGCCCTTCTTGGGGCCGTCGCCGAACAGCTTCAGGCGCACCTGCTTCAGGTTGAGGACGATCTCGGTCACGTCCTCGATGACGCCCGGCAGCGTCGAGAACTCGTGCAGCACGCCCTCGATCCGGACGGCCGTGATGGACGCGCCCTGGAGCGAGGACAGCAGCGCGCGGCGCAGCGCGTTTCCGATGGTCGCGCCGAAACCGCGCTCGAGGGGCTCGAGCGTGAACTTGCCGTAGCGGTCGTCGTTACCCGCGTCCGGCGTGAGCTGCTTGGGCATCTGCAGATTCTTCCACTTCATCGGCAAGCCTCCCGTTGGGAGAAGGCGATCGCTTACTTCGAGTAGAGCTCGACGATCAGCTGTTCGTTGATGGGCACCCCGATGGAGGCGCGCGTCGGAATGTTGAGGACCCGGCCCGAGAGCTTGTCGGTGTTCAGGTCGATCCAGTCCGGGACGCCCTGGCCCTTGCGGGCCTCGAGCGAGCTCTTGATGACCACGAGGTCGCGGCTCTTCTCCCGCACCTGGACCTCGTCCCCGGCGCGGACCTGGAACGAGGGGATGTCCACGGTGCGGCCGTTCACCGCGAAGTGGCGGTGACGCACGAGCTGGCGCGCCGCGCTCCGCGACGGCGCGAAGCCGAGGCGGAACACGAGGTTGTCGAGGCGGCGCTCCAGCATCTGGAGCAGCACCTCGCCCGTGACGCCCTTGGTCTCGCTCGCCTTCGCGAACGTGTGCCGGAACTGGCGCTCGAGCAGGCCGTAGATGCGGCGGGCCTTCTGCTTCTCGCGCAGCTGCTGGCCGTAGTTGGTCTCCTTGGCGCGCCGGCTCTTGCCGTGCTCGCCCGGGGCGTAGCCGCGCTTCTCGAAGGCGCACTTGTCGGTGAAGCAGCGCGAGCCCTTGAGGAAGAGCTTCATGCCCTCGCGCCGGCACAGCCGGCAACGTGCGTCGTGGTAAACCGCCATGCTCGATGTCTCCTAGACGCGGCGCCGCTTGGGCGGGCGGCAGCCGTTGTGCGGGATGGGAGTGACGTCCTTGATGGCGGAGATCTCGAGGCCCGCCGCCTGCAGCGAACGGATCGCGGCTTCACGGCCGGCGCCGGGGCCCTTGACCCACACCTCGACGCGCTTCAGGCCCATGTTGACCGCCTCGCGTGCCGAGTTCTCGGCCGCCACCTGGGCCGCGAACGGCGTGCTCTTGCGCGAGCCCTTGAAGCCGACCTTGCCCGCGCTGGCCCAGCTGATGACGTTTCCGTCCATGTCGGTGATCGTGATGATCGTGTTGTTGAAGCTCGCCTGCAGGTGGGCCACTCCGTTCGTGCCCACCTTGCGGTCGCGCTTCTTGGCCTTCTTCACTTCCGCCACTCGAGACCTCCTGGCTGGACGCGCTCAGGCGCGCCGCCGAATCAACCCTTCTTGCCGGGCACCGGCTTCTTCGTCACCCGGCCCGCGGTCTTCTTGGGACCCTTGCGCGTGCGCGCGTTCGTCTTGGTGCGCTGGCCGCGCACCGGCAGGTTGCGGCGATGGCGCAGCCCGCGGTAGGCGCCGATGTCCATCAGGCGCTTGATGTTCATCGCCATTTCGCTGCGCAGCGCGCCTTCGACCTTGTACTCGCGCTCGATGAGGCTGCGCAGCTTGCCCGCGTCCTCGTCGGAGAGGTTCTTGACGCGGGTGTCCGGGCTCACGCCCGCGGACGCGAGCAGCTTCCTCGCGGTCGTCGGGCCGATGCCGTAGATGTAGGTCAGCGCGACGACGATGCGCTTCTCGGTCGGGAGATCGATACCTGCGATACGTGCCACCGAACTCCTCCTTCAGCCCTGACGCTGCTTGTGCCGCGGATTGCGGCTGCAGATCACGCGGATCACACCCTTGCGACGCACGACCTTGCAGTGCTCGCAGATCTTCTTCACGGACGCACGAACCTTCATCGCCGATCTCCTGGGCGCCCCGGCGCGAGCGCCGCGGCGGACCCGACTGCGCGGAGGCTCGTCGCCGCCGCCCGACGCCGGGGCGCACGATCCGCGGAACGTCCGCGGCGCGCGCCACGACGGCTCACTTGTACCGGTAGACGATCCGGCCGCGGGACAGGTCGTACGGGGACAGCTCCACCGTGACCTTGTCGCCCGGCAGGATCCGGATGAAATGCATCCGCATCTTGCCCGAGATGTGGGCCAGCAACTGGTGATCGTTCTCGAGCTTCACGCGGAACGTCGCGTTCGGAAGCGCCTCGATCACCGTGCCTTCGACCTGGATGCCTTCTTCTTTCGCCAAAACGTCGCCTCGATTTCGCTACTCGTCCGGCAGCTCCGAGAGGATCTCGGGACCGTCCGCACCCACCGCCACGGTGTGCTCGAAGTGGGCGCTCAGCCGCCCGTCCTTCGTCGCCACCGTCCACCCGTCCGGCCGCGTGACCACCTCGTGCCCGCCGGCGTTGACCATCGGCTCGATCGCCAGCACCAGGCCGGTCATGAGCCGCGGTCCCCGCCCCGCCGGGCCGAAGTTCGGCACCGCCGGTTCCTCGTGCATTTCCTTCCCGATGCCGTGCCCGACGAGCGCCCGCACGATCGAGAAACCGTGCCGCTCCGCGTGCGACTGCACCGCGTTGGAGATGTCGCCCACCCGGTTGCCCGGGCGGACCCGCGCGATGCCCTCCATGAGGGACTCGCGCGTCACTTCCATCAGCCTCCGGGCCTCGTCGCTCACGGCCCCCACCGCGAAGGTGCGCGCCGCGTCGCCGTAGTACCCGTCCTTCTCAACCCCCACGTCGATCCCGACGATGTCGCCCTCGCGAAGCTCGCGCGGGCCCGGGATCCCGTGGACCACTTCCTCGTTCACCGAGGGGCAGATCGACGCCGGGAATCCGCGGTAGCCCTTGAACGCGGGGCGCGCGCCGTGATCCCGGATGAAGCTCTCCGCGAGGCGGTCCAGCTCGGCGGTCGTGATGCCCGGCCGGATCGCCCGGCCCAGCTCGCGAAGCGTCTTCGCGACGAGCTGCGCCGAAACGCGGATCTTCTCGATCTCCTCCCGACTTCTCGTGTACAGCACCGGTCTCTCCCGGGTCAGTTCGAGACGGCCCTTGCGAGCGCCCCGTAGACCTCGTCGAGAGCACCGATGCCCGTCACTTCCTTCAGCTTTCCGCACTTCCGGTAGTACTCGACCAGGGGCTCGGTCTGCCGGCGGTACACCTCCAGCCGCCTGCGGACCGTGGCCTCCGTGTCGTCCGCCCGCTGCCGCAGCTCCGTCTCCGGATGGTCGTCGCAGTGACGTCCGTCCTTCGCGGGCGCCGACAGCGAGTTGAAGACCCGCCGGCACACCGGACACTCCCATCGGCTGCTCAGCCGGCGGACGAGTTCCCCGTCCGGCGCCTGCAGCAGCACGGCCATGTTCAGATCCTGCGACCGCTCCGCGAGCATCGCGCCGAGCGCGTCCGCCTGCGGAACCGTCCTCGGGAACCCGTCGAGCACGAACCCCCCGAGGGCGTCCGCCTCCAGCGTGCGTTCCCGAACCAGCCCGATCATCACGTCGTCGGGCACCAGCTGCCCACCGTCCATGAGTTGCTTCGCCTGCGTCCCGAGCGGGCTTCCCTTCGCGACGGCGTCGCGAAGCATGTCCCCGGTCGAGATCAGCGCCCACCCGCGATCCGTCGCGAGGCGGCGCCCCTGGGTGCCCTTGCCCACGCCGGGCGGCCCCAGCAGGACGAGTCGCATGTCTACATTCTCTGCCTGCCGCGGATGCGGCTGCGCTTGACGAAGCCCTCGTAGTGACGCATCAGCAGGTGCGATTCGATCTGCTGGAGCGTGTCGAGCGCGACGCCGACCACGATCAGGACGCTCGTGCCGCCGAACGCCATCGCCGGCACGTTGAAGTAACCCAGGATCACGTCGGGCAGCACCGCGATCAGCGCCAGGAAGATGGCGCCGGGCAGCGTGATGCGCGACAGCACCCGGTCGATGTACTCGGCGGTCTTGCGGCCCGGGCGGATGCCCGGGATGAAGCCGCCGTACTTGCGCATGTTCTCCGCCAGGTCGTTCGGGTTCAGCACCACCGCCGTGTAGAAGTAGGTGAAGAACACGATGATCAGGCCGTAGAGCAGGTTGAAGAGCCAGCTCGTGCGCGTGAACCACATGCCGGCCTCGGCCATCGGGCTGTCCGGCGGGAAGAACCCGGCCACCGTGGCGGGCAGCACCATGATGCTGGACGCGAAGATGATCGGGATCACGCCGGCCGTGTTGACGCGCAGCGGGATGTGCGTGCTCTGGCCGCCGTACTGGCGCCGCCCGACCATCCGCTTGGCGTACTGCACCGGGATCTTGCGCACGGCCTGGGTCATGACGATGACCGCCGCGACGACCGCGATCATGATCGCCAGCATGCCCGCGATCTGGATCAGGTTGACGCTGCCGCCCCGGAAGCTGTCGTAGGTCTGGCGCACCGCGTTGGGCAGTCCGCCGATGATGTTCACGAAGATGATCAGCGAGATGCCGTTGCCGATGCCGAACTCCGTGATCTTCTCGCCCAGCCACATCACGAGGATGGTGCCGGCGGTCTGGGTGATGACCGTCGAGAAGAAGAAGCCGAAGCCGGGGTCCGGGACGACCGTCAGCCCCTGGGACTGGCCCAGGTTCTGGAGGAAGATCGCGTAGGCGAGCGACTGCACGATCGAGATGAGCACCGTGCCGTAGCGCGTGAACTGCGTGATCTTCTTCTGGCCCTCCTCGCCCTCCTTCCGCAGCTTCTCGAAGTACGGGACGATCGCGCCGAGGAGCTGCAGGATGATCGAGGCCGAGATGTACGGCATGATCCCGAGCGCGAAGATCGTCGCGCGCGAGAACGCCTGGCCGACGAACATGTCGTACATCCCGAACAGCGTGTTCGCCTGCGAGCGGAACGCCGCCAGCAGGGCGCCGGCGTTCACGCCGGGCGTCGGGATGTGCTCGCCGAGCCGGTACACCACGAAGAGCGCCAGGGTGAAGAGGATCCTCCGGCGCAGCTCGGGTACCTGGAAGATGTTGCGGAGCTTCTCGAGCATGGGGGGCTCAGGCCTTCGGGTTCGGGGTCTCGACCTTGCCGCCGGCCGATTCGATCGCCTTCTTCGCCGCCGCGCTGGCCGCGTCCACCTTGACCGTCAGCGCGACCTTGATCTCGCCGCCCGCGAGCAGCTTGACCGGCCCCGGCCGGCGGACGATGCGGCGGCTCTTCAGCCAGTCGCGGTCCACGACCGTGCCCGCCGCCGCCTCGGCCAGCTGGCCGACGTTGACGACGTGGTACTCGACGCGCGTCGGGTTGAGGAAGCCGCGCTTGGGCAGGCGGCGCTGGATCGGCATCTGGCCGCCTTCGAACCAGACCGGGATCTTGCCGCCCGTGCGGGCCTTGTGACCCTTGTGTCCCTTGCCGGCGGTGCCGCCGAGGCCCGTCGCCGCGCCCTTGCCGCGCCGCTTGGGGGCCTTCGTCGCGCCCGCGGCGGGACGAACGTTTCCGATACGCATGTTCGCCACCTAGTTGATCTCCTCCACCTTCACGAGGTGGCGGACCTTGAAGACCATGCCCCGGATCTGGGGCGTGTCGTTGTGTTCGACGGTGTGGTTCAGCTTGCGGATGCCGAGCGCGCGCACGGTGAGGCCCTGGTCCTTCGGGTGGCCGCTGGCGCTGCGGACCTGCGTCACCTTCAGCTTACGCGCCATGGCCCGCGTCCTTCCCGAAGATCTCGGCCACCGAGCGGCCGCGCATCGACGCCACGTCCGAGGCGCGGCGGAGCTGCTTGAGCCCGTCCACCGTGGCCTTGACGAGGTTGTGGGGATTGCGCGAGCCGAGGCACTTGGTGAGGACGTTCTGCACGCCCGCCACCTCGAGGATGGCCCGCACGCCGCCGCCCGCGATGACGCCCGTACCGGGCGACGCCGGCTTCAGCATGACTTCGCCCGCGCCGAAGTGCCCGAGCACGACGTGCGGAATCGAGCCGTGCTTGGTCACCGGGACGCGGAACATGTTCTTCTTCGCCGCCTCGCCCGCCTTGCGGATGGCGTCCGCGACTTCGTTCGCCTTGCCCAGACCGACGCCGACGCGGCCGTTCTGGTCGCCGAGCGCCACGATCGCGTTGAACGAGAACCGCCGGCCGCCCTTGACGACCTTGGCGCAGCGGTTGACGTTGATCACGCGCTCCTGGAACTCCGACTTCGGCGCCTCCTGCTCGCGCGGCTGACGGCGCTCACGCATGGGACCCGCCATTTTCCGCGCCTCCTAGAAGTTGAGACCGCCGGCGCGCGCGCCGTCGGCGAGCGCCTTCACGCGCCCGTGGTAGAGGTAACCGCCGCGATCGAAGGCCACCTGCTCGATGGACTTCTCCTTCGCGCGCTGCGCGAGCAGCTTGCCGACCGCCGCGCTCACACCGACCTTGCCCTTGCCCTCGACCAGGCCCTTCACGTCGTCGCGGCTCGAGGCCTGCGCGAGCGTGATGCCCGTCGTGTCGTCGATGATCTGGGCGTAGATGTGCGCCGAGCTGCGGAACACCGACAGCCGCGGGCGCGCGACGCTGCCCGACACCTTGTTGCGGATCCGGTAACGGCGGATCCGGCGACGCTCGTACTTGTTGTGGTGACCGCTCATTATGCAGACCCCGCAGCCTTGCCGGCCTTGCGACGGATGTACTCGCCTTCGTACTTGACGCCCTTGCCCTTGTACGGCTCCGGCGGACGGTAGCCGCGGATGTTCGCGGCGACCTGGCCGACCAGGTACTTGTCCGCGCCGCTGATCGTGACGCGGGTCGGGCTCTCGACCTTCACCGTGATGCCGGCGGGCGGCACGAACTCCACCGGGTGCGAGAAGCCGAGCTGGAGCACCAGCTTCGTGCCGTCCATCTGCGCGCGGTAGCCCGTGCCGACGATCTCCAGCGTCTTGCTGAAGCCCGCCGTGACGCCGGCGACCATGTTCGCGATCTGCGCGCGCATGGTGCCGAACGCCGGGTTCCGCGTGAGGCGGTCGGCGCTGACCTTGACCTCGGCGCCCTCCACCGACACGTACGTGCCGGCGAGCACCGGATGCGAGAGCTCGGTCTTCTGGCCCTTCACGCGCACCACGTCGCCGTCGACCGTGACGGTGACCCCGGCGGGGATGGCGACCGGCCGCTTACCCATTCTCGACATGTCGCCCTCCTACCAGACCTGGCAGACGAGCTCGCCGCCGAGACCCGCGTCGCGGGCCTCGCGGTCGGTCATCAGCCCGCGGGACGTGGACAGCACCGAAACGCCGAGCCCGCCCATGACGCGCGGGATGCGCTCCTTGCCGACGTAGACACGACGCCCGGGCTTGCTCACGCGCTTGAGGTCCGTGATCACGCTCGTCTCGTCGTTCGTGTACTTGAGGTAGATCCGCAGGACGCCCTGCTTGGAGTCCTCGATCGTCTTGAAGTTGTTGATGAACCGCTCGCGCAGCAGCACCTTCGCGAGCTCCGTCTTCATGCGCGACGCCGGCACGTCCAGCTTGCGGTGCTTGGCGCCGATGGCGTTGCGGATGCAGGTGAGGAAATCCGCAACCGGATCACTGACCGACATTCATGACCTCCCAGAACCAGCGTTCAGACGGGCGATACGCCCGCTGCAGCCTGACTCGGTGTTGGTAGACCTTCTTGGCCCGCAAGGGCCGTGAGGCCGGAGGCCTCACTGCTTCTCATCCAAAAAGACAGTTTCTTAGGGCTTCGGTCTCTGCCGCGACCGCTACCAGCTGGCCTTCACGACACCCGGAATCTGCCCGGAAAGCGCGAGTTCACGGAAACAGATGCGGCAGAGACCGAAGTCCCTGAGAAACGCGCGCGGCCGGCCGCAGCGGTGGCAGCGGTTGTACGCGCGGACCTTGAACTTCGGGGTGCGCTTCCACTTCTCGACGATCGACTTCTTGGCCACGGATCGTTCTCCTCGTCCTAGCGCTGACGGAACGGCATGTTCATCAGCCGGAGCAGTTCACGGCCTTCCTCGTCGGTGCGCGCGGTCGTCACGATGGTCACGTCCATGCCGCGCACCTTCTGGATCTTCTCGATGTTGATCTCGGGGAAGATGATCTGCTCCGTGAAGCCCACGGAGTAGTTCCCCCGTCCGTCGAACGAGCGCGGCGAGAGGCCGCGGAAGTCGCGGATGCGGGGCACGGCCACGTTGACGAGGCGGTCGTAGAACTCGTACATGCGCGCGCCGCGGAGCGTGACCATGCAACCGATGGGCAGCCCGGCGCGCAGCTTGAAGTTGCTGATCGCCTTCTTCGCCTTGCGGACCGACGGGCGCTGGCCGGTGATCTGGGCCAGCTCGTGAACCGCGGCGTCCATGTTCTTCACGTCGGCGACCGCGTCGCCGACGCCCATGTTCACCACGATCTTCACGAACCGCGGGACCTGCATGACGCTCGTGTAGCCGAACTTCTCCATGAGCGGCTTCACCACCTTGTCCTGGTAGTGAACCGCGTAGCGGGTCTTCTCCTTCAGGCTCACCGGACGGCCGGGGACCGCCTCGTAGCCGAGCGCGCCGCGCCCGCCCTTGGCCTCGCCCTTGCCCACCTTGCCGCCTTCGCTCTTCGTCTGCTTCTCCGCCATGTCGGTCGAATCTCCAGGGTCTCCGCCCCGCCGTCCCCGCGACCCTGGTGCCTGGGAGCGGCGGTTCCACCTTCCGGTGGGTCTGCGCGCGGCGGTCCGCCGCGCGAACGTCCGTTAGTCGGTCTTGCCGACCGTGTCGCCGGTCGCGCGCGAAACGCGCTCGCGCTTGCCGTCCTTCGTCTTCCGCGTCCCGATCCTCACGCCCTTGCCCGCCTTCGCGTCGTACAGCAGGACGTTCGAGATCGCGAGCGGCGCCTCCTTCTCGAGGATGCCGCTCTTCTGGCCCTGGCCGCGGGCCTTCGTGTGACGCTTGACGAAGTTCACCTTCTCGACCACGACGCGGTTCTTCTCGGCGTCCACCGAGAGCACGCGCCCGGTCTTACCCTTGTCGTCGCCGGCAATCACCATGACGGTGTCGCCCTTGCGGATCTTCAGGCCCATCAGATCACCTCCGGAGCCAGCGAGATGATCTTCATGAACTGCTTCTCGCGAAGCTCGCGCGCCACGGGCCCGAAGATGCGGGTCCCGCGCGGCTCCTTGTCGTTGTTGATCAGCACGACGGCGTTCTCGTCGAAGCGGATGTAGGACCCGTCCTTGCGGCGCATTTCCTTGACCGCGCGGACGACCACCGCCTTCGCCACGTCGCCCTTCTTCACCTGGGCGCCGGGAATGGCGTCCTTCACGGACACCACGACGATGTCGCCGAGGCGCCCGTACCGCTTGTGGTGACCGCCGAGGACCTTGATGCACTGGGCCCGCTTCGCGCCCGAGTTGTCCGCGACGGTGACCATGGTTCGAAGCTGGATCATGTCACTCTCCTCGCGGCTCTACTTCGCGCGCTCGACGAACCCGACGAACCGCCAGCGCTTGTCCTTCGACAGCGGGCGCGTCTCCATGAAGCGGATGACGTCGCCGATCCGGCATTCGTTGTTCTCGTCGTGGACCTTGAACTTGGTGCGGCGGCGGACGTAGCGGCCGTAGGTCTCGTGCTTGACCAGGCGCTCGATGGACACCACGACCGTCTTGTCCATCCGGTCGCTGACCACCTTGCCGACGCGCGTCTTCCTGCGATTGCGTTCCGTGGTTTCCGTCGTCATGTCGTCTCCGGGGCGCGCCGCGTCACTTCGCGGCCGCACGCTCCATCTCCTTCAGCACCGTGAGGAGTCGCGCCATTTCCCGACGGCTCTCGCGGATCTTCAGCGGGTTGTCGAGCTGCTTCATGGTGTTGCGGAAGCGGAGGTTGAACAGGTCCTCGCGCAGCTCGGCGACGCGGGCGCGAATCTCGTCCGCGTTCATGTCGCGCATGGCGCTCGGCTTGACGTGGCTCATGTCACTCCCCTCCCAGCTCGGTGCGCTCCACGAAGCGCGTGCGGATCGGCAGCTTCGAGGCGCCGAGGTCGAACGCCGCGCGGGCCAGATCGCGGGAGATGCCCTCGATCTCGAACAGCACGCGGCCGGGCTTGATCACGGCGACCCAGAACTCGGGGGCGCCCTTGCCCTTGCCCATTCGCGTCTCGGCCGGCTTCTTGGTCACCGGCTTGTCCGGGAAGATCCGGATCCAGACCTTGCCGCCGCGCTTGATCGTGCGCGTGATCGCGACACGCGCGGCCTCGATCTGGCGGCTCGTGACCCACGCGGCCTGCGTGGACATCAGCCCGAACTCGCCGAAGGCGATGCTCGAGCCGCGGTAGGCCTTGCCCCGCCGCCGGCCGCGGTGCGTCTTGCGGTACTTGACTCGCTTCGGCATCAGCATGGTCGTGGCTCTCCTACTTCGTCGCCGCGGCCGCGCCGGCCGGCTGCTTGTCGAGGACTTCGCCGTGGAACATCCACACCTTCACGCCGCACGTGCCGTACGCCGTGTTCGCCGTGGCGCGCGCGAAGTCGATGTCCGCGCGCAGCGTGTGGAGCGGCACCCGGCCTTCGCGGTACGTCTCGAAGCGGGCCATCTCCGACCCGCCGAGGCGGCCGGTGCAGTTGACGCGGATGCCCTGGGCGCCCGCGCGCATGGTCGAGGCGATCGCCTTCTTCATCGCGCGGCGGAACGAAACGCGCTGCTCGAGCTGCTTGGCGATGTGCTCGGCGACGAGCTGCGCGTCCAGGTCGGCGCGCTTGACCTCCTCGATGTTCAGCTGGACCTGCTTGCGGGTCAGCTGCTTCATCTCCTCGGAGAGCTTGTCCACCTGCTCGCCCTTGCGGCCGATGACGAGGCCCGGACGCGCGGTCTTGATGCCGATCGTGATCCGGTCGCCCTTGCGCTCGATCGTGATCTTGGAGATGCCGGCCTGGAAGAGGCGCTTCTTGAGGTAGCGCTTGATCAGCAGGTCCTCGCGCAGCATGTCCGCGTAGCCGCGGCGCGCGAACCAGCGCGAGTCCCAGGTCTTGACGATCCCCAGCCGAAGGCCGATGGGGTTCGTTTTCTGTCCCATGTCTACTCCTTCGTGGCCACGGTCACCGACACGTGGCTCGTCCGCTTGAGGATCGGCGTCGCGCGGCCCTGGGCGCGCGGCAGCCAGCGCTTCATCGTGGGCCCCGCGCCCACGACCGCTTCCTTCACGTACAGGTCCTCGACGCGAACCTTGCCCTCGTGGAGGGCGTTCGCGACCGCGGACTTCAGCACCTTCTGCACGATGCGCGCACCGAGCTTGGGCGTGAACTGCAGCGTGGTCTGGGCCTGCTCCACGCTGTTCCCGCGGATCAGGTCGAGCACCTGGTTGCACTTGCGAGGCGTGATGCGCACGTAGCGCTGGATCGCTTTGGCTTCCATGGCTTACTTCCCGGGCGCCGGGGCCTTTTCGGCCGCCTTCGCACTGTGACCGCGGAAGATCCGCGTCGGCACGAACTCGCCGAGTTTGTGACCCACCATGTTCTCGGTGATGTAGATCGGGATGAACTTGTTGCCGTTGTGGACCGCGAGCGTGTGGCCGACGAACTCCGGCAGCACCGTGCAGCGACGCGCCCAAGTCTTGAGCACGCGCTTCTCACCGCTGCGATTCAACGTCTCGATCTTCCGCACGAGGGAGTCGACGACGTACGGCCCCTTCTTGATTGAACGCGCCATGGTCTCGTCTCCCCCTTACTTCTTCCGGCGCCGCACGATGAGTGCGTCGCTGAGCTTGCGCTTGCGGGTCTTGAGGCCCTTCGTGATCTGGCCCCAGGGCGAGCACGGGTGACGGCCGCCCGACGTCTTGCCCTCGCCGCCGCCCATCGGGTGGTCGACCGGGTTCA
>CAZUEM010000097.1:0-13723 GCA_964619155.1 uncultured bacterium | reverse complement strand
GGACGCCGGCGGGGACATCGCGTGCGCGACCGGGCCGCCGTCCGCGTGCGCGGCGGGGCCGGCGGCGCGAGCACGGCGAAACGCGGGACGGGCCGCGGCGCCGCGCGTGCGCGTCAGTGCGCGGCGTGCGCCTGGCGCTCGAGCATGCGCACGAGGAAGAAGCCGAGCAGCACCAGCTCGGCGAGGTCCTCGAGCGCGCGCCCAGCGTCGCTCGCCTCGACCGCGGTCGAGGACTTCAGGAACGCCGGCCGGCGCGTGAACTCGAGCTGCGCGTGGCCGTCGCGATCCAGCAGCCGCCAGCGCCGGCCCCAGACGTCGCCGCGCTTCCAGAGGAGCGGCTCGCCGCCGGATCGGCGGATCTCGCCGGCGCCGAACCAGCCCGGGCGGAACACGAGCCGTTCGGCTGCCTCACCCTCGCGCCGCAGGACCGCGCGCCCGCGCAGCAGTCCCTCGTGGCGCAGGTCCCAGCGCCCGGCGGCGGTCTCGCCGGTCATGTGAACGCCGAGCCAGCTGTGCGACTCGAGCGTGGCGACCACTTCGTCGCCCGCCCGAAGCTCCCACACGCGGCTGAGGAGCTTCGGCCGCGTCCACACCCACTCGCGTTCCGGGGTGTCGAGAAGTGCTTTCAGCGACGCTCCTCGCGCGGCGGCCCGGGCCGCGGCGCCGCGCGGCACGTTCGAAGGTGGCTCAGTACACCATCGCCCAGTTGAGCTTGAAGCTCCACTGGGTCTGCGTGTCCTGCTCGGGGCCGAAGACGGGGTTCACGACCGTCTCGCCGCGGCCGGCGACGAAGCCGATGCGCGCGTCGAGCCCGATCACGTGCCGGTCGTCCAGCGGCAGGTTCGTGCCCGTGCACAGGTGCCATCCCGCGCCCGGCGCGCCCGTGTAGTCGGCGGCCGTGCGGTAGTACTTGTGGAAGTAGTAGCCCGCGCCGAACCCGGCGTACGGCCGCATGACGGTCTTCCATTTGTAGTGGCGGACGAACTCGGCCGTGAACGGGACCGCGATCTCGTAGCTGGGCCCGAGGTGGCCGAGGATCTCGTGGCGGATCGAGGTGCCGAACGACCACTTGCCGTTCAGCATGCGGTGGTAGGCGACGCCGTAGCCGCCGAGCCCGTCGCCCGCGCTCTTGCCGCCCGCGCGCGCGTAGCCGGCGCCGAACTGGAGCCAGTTCGCGCCCGCGGCCCACGGGCCGTCCTCGGCGCGGCGCTCCTCGTAGGACTTCTGCACCTTCGGGGCCCTGGCCGGCTTCGCCTCGGCCGCGGGCGCGGCGGCGGCGGGCGCGGGAGTTTCGGCGGCCTGGGCGGCGCCGGCGGTCAGCGTGCAGGCGACCGCGAGGACGGCGAGGGCCGCCACCGCGAGCCGCTGGATTCCATGTCGGTTGGACACCGGAGCGCTCCTTCAGCGAAGTGAAACCGATGAACCTGGTCGGGGTCTGCCCCGCGGCGGGCGGCCGGCGCGGGCGCGCGCGGGCGAGAGGCGGGGCGGTCGGTAAGCAATCGGAGGACGGAAGCTAACAAAGCCCATCGCCCGCCCGCAACGCGGCGGTTCTGGTAGCCTCCCGGCCGCCCGTCCGGGCCCTCCCGTGCGTCCCGGAGCCTCCCGAATGTCCCAGGCCCCCTTCCTCGATCGCCACCTCGCCGCCCTCGCCCCCCGCCTCGCGGCCCTGGGGCCGCGGACCGAGGCCGTCCTCGCCGGCCTTTCGCCCGCGCAGCTCGCGCAGGCGCCGCCCGGCGGCGGGTGGAGCGTGGCGCAGGTGCTCGAGCACCTGTGCCGGGGCAACGAGGCGTACTTCGGGGCGATGGAGCGCACGATCGCGGCGGCCCGGCGGCGCGGGCGGCCCGCGCGGCCGCACCGGCACTCGTTCTTCGGACGGCTGCTGCTCGGCGCGATCGCCGAGTCGAACCCGCGGCGGCTGCCGACCACCCCGAAGATGACGCCGCTCGCGGTGCGCGCGGACGTCGCGGACGCGTTCGTCGCCACGCTCGGGCGCATCGAGTCGCTCGCGCGCGAGGCCGACGGCGCCGGCCTCGGCGAGCGGCTCTGGTCGCCGATCGCGCCCATCCCGCTCAACCTCGGGGACGCGTTCGAGATCCTCGTCGCGCACGCCGAGCGCCACCTCGGGCAGGCCGAGCGGGCGCGGCGCGCGATCGGCGCGTGAGGGTTCGCGCGTCCGCCCGCGCCCGCGAGCCGCGCGGCGGCCGGCGCTCGCGATCGGCGCGCGGCGTTTCCGTCCCCGCGCGACCCCCGCGCGGCGAATAGCGCTTCCCGCCCGCGCGGGCCTTCGCTAAGTTGCGCGCCATGCGACGTGCCCGTCCCTGGCGCCTCCTGCTCGCCGGCGCGTGCCTCGCGGCGCTCGCCGCGGGCTGCGGCGGCGAGAAGAAGGAGGCGGTCCCGCTCACGTTCGAGCAGCTCCCCGACACGGCCGGCCTCTCGCGCGGCCCGGCGGTCGTGGACTCGTTCCTCGTCGAGCGCATGGACGGCGGCGCGATCCGCGTCTCGGGCCGCGCCCGGCTGCCGGACGGCACGCGGCTCCAGATCGCGGTGCGGCCCGAAGGCGGCGGCTCGTCGCTGGCGATGACGCACGCGATGGTCACCGACGATCGCTTCGAGTCGCCGCCGCTCGCCGGCGACATGGGCCCGCTGCCGCCGGGCACCTACCGCTTCGAGGTGCTCGCCCACTTCACGCCCGACTGGCAGACCGCCGACGTCCTGCGCGCGACCGGGGACGGCAGGGCGCTGCGGGGGCCGGGCATCACGCGCTCCCGGCAGGGGGACGCGGCGTTCTACCTGATGCAGGAGGCGAAACGATGAGCCGCAGGACGCTCCGGCCGCCGGCGCTGCGCTACCGGCCCGCGCGGCGCACGGACGTGGACACGCTCGCCGACCTGGCGCTGCGCGCCTACCGCATCTCGAGCCTCGAGGCGCGGCGCGAGTTCTACACCGAGCACCCGCGCTTCTCGATCCGCGACGTGCGCGCGGGCGAGCTGGACGGCGAGGTGGTCGCCTCGCTCGTGCTCTACCCGCTGCTCGCGTGGGTGCGCGGCGTGCGGTTGCCCGTGACCGGCATCGGCTCGGTCGCGGTCTCGCCCGAGCACCGCCGGCGCGGCGTCGGCGAGGCGCTCGTGCGCGCGACGCTGCGCGAGATGCGCCAGCGGGGCGACACGATGTCGCTGCTCTATGCGTTCCGCTCGGACTTCTACGCGAAGTTCGGCTGGGGGCTCGCCGAGCGCACGAACCTGCTGTCGCTGCCGCCCGCGGCGCTGCCCGCCTCCGAGGAGACCCGGCGCGTGCGCAAGCTGCGCATCCCCGACCGGCCCGCGGTGCAGGAGCTGTTCGACCAGCACGTGCAGGCGAACGGGCACTTCGCGCTCGCGCGCCGGCCCGAGTGGTGGGAGAAGCGGCTGTGGTCGTACGACGGCGAGTGGGTGGTGTACGAGGGCCGCCGCCGCGGCTCGATCGAAGGCTACCTGCAGTACCAGGTGGACGCGGCGGACGGGCCGTGGAAGCTGGTGATCACCGTGAACGAGTTCGTCGCCTCGACGCCGGCGGCGCACCGCGGGCTGTGGGGCTACCTGCACGCGCAGCGCGACCAGGCGGTCGAGATCGTGACCTCGGTGCCGGGCGACGAGGCGTGGACGTCGGTGCTGGCCGACGCGTCGAACGTGAACGGCGAGTTCAAGCTGGGCGTCATCCGCTCGACGGGCCATCTCGGCTACGGCGCCATGCTGCGGCTCGTGGACGTCAAGGGGGCGCTCGAAGTGCTGCCGGTCGCGCCGCACGCGCGCGGCGAGCTGACGCTCGAGGTGGACGATCCCGTCCTGCCGCACAACGCCCGCGCCTGGCGCGTCACGGCGCGCGAGGGCCGGCTGCACGTGCGGCCCGAGCGCGCGAACGGCCGCGGCCGGGCGCTGCCGAAGCTGTCGGCGCCGGTCGGAGCGCTCGCCTCGATCGTCGCGGGCACGCTGGGGCCGCTGCGCGCGGCCGAGGCGGGGCTCGTGGACGACGTGCGCGGCGCGGCCGAGACCATGGAGCCGTGGTTCCGAGCGCGGCCCGCCTACCTGCATCCGCTGAACGCCTTCTAGAAGAGGAGCCCCCCGAGTGAGCGAGCGGCCCTGGACGGTGACGGCCCCCCTGCGCCCGCGGTTCCGCGACACGGACGCGATGGGGCACATCAACAACGCGGTGTACGTGACCTACATCGAGGTCGCGCGCCAGGAGTACTGGCGCGCGTTCAAGGGCGACCACAACTACCGCGTCGTGCCGTTCATTTTCGCGCGCGTCGAGATGGACTTCCGCTCCGAGGCGCTCATGCACGAGCTGCTCGAGCTGTGCATCCGCTGCTCGTTCATCGGCACCAAGTCGTTCGGCTTCGAGTACGAGATCCGCGAGATGACGACGCAGCGCGTCGTCGTGACCGCGAACAGCGTGCAGGTGTTCTACGACTACGCGGCGAAGCGCAGCATCCCGTGCCCGCCCGAGATGCGCGAGCACCTCGAGGCGTTCGAGGGCCGGCCGCTCTCGCGCGCGGCGACCCCGTGAGCGCGCGGCGCGAGGGCCCGTAGGCGGGCCCGCGCCGTCAGCGCGTGACCGGCCTCCGCGGCAGGCCCCAGAAACGCTCGAGCACGAAGTCGGCGACCGGGATCGCCTGCGAGCGCTTGAAGTACCAGAGCGGGAACCCCGAGAAGACGAGCGGCGCGTGCTCGCGGCCGTGGTAGAGCGTCATCATCGGCTTGCCCGAGCCGACCGCGCCGCCGTTCGTGGCGTAGAGCGTGTCGAGGGCGGGCTGCAGGTTCTCGCCGACGCCCGGGTCCACGTCCTCGACGATCGTGTTCGCCCGCGTGAGCACCTCGGCGGTGAACACGGTCTGGTAGTAGTCGCTCTGGTTCGTGCGGTTGGGGGCGTAGGTCGCGATCGGGTCGGTCGCCGCGGTCTTCTCGGAGAGCAGCGCCGGCAGCGCGCCGTAGTCGGGCATGCCCGGCCAGGCCCGCTGCCCGGCGGTCGAGCGGCCCGCCTGGCGGCCGAGGCCGATCGTGATCTCGCTTCGCCAGTGCGCGAGGTCGAACATGAACCGGCCCTGCACGAGCTCGGAGTCGGCGTACGCGAACACGAGCGAGCTGGTGCCGTACTTCTCCCACTCGCGCTGCATGCAGGTCGCGATGCCGCCGCCCATGAGCCAGGCCTTGCCGCCCTGCTTCACCCACACGGTCAGCGGGTTCGAGCGGCCCGGGTACGAGACGTGGTGCAGGAACGGCATCGGGTCGCGCGGGTAGTCCACGGGGTTGAGGTTCGTCGCGCTCTTGCCGTCCACGAGCCAGACGATCTCGCGGTAGCGCCCGAGCTGGCCGAGCGTCACGAGCCCGCCGGGCTGGTGGCGCGTGCCGAGCGTGTCGAAGTCGTACCCCGCGAACAGCCCCGGCGGGCTCAGCGTGCCCGCGGGGTAGCCGGTCCACGGCCGGCCGCCGACCGCGTAGAGGAACGTGTCCAGCTCGGCGGCGGTGGGCCAGGGGCCCGAGGGCGGCGCGAGCGCCCCGCTCGCGAGCTTCGAGTCGAGCTTGTAGCGCGTGTCGTCCACGATCAGCAGCCGCTTGTCGAAACGCGGGCGGATGGCGTCGAACTGCACGACCGCGAGGCTCGTCTGGCCCTCGTTGTCGCGCGCCTCCAGGTAGAAGAAGTGCGTCTCGCTGTACTGCCCCGCCGGCGGCGCGATGGCCGGCACCGTGCAGGACGTGGTGAGCGGCGACCAGCGGCTCCAGCGGCTCACGTCGGTCGCCTCGTTCGCGCGCGGCGTCTGGTCGGCGACGTCGCCGTCCAGCTTCCAGCGGTAGCCCGACACGAACGTGCCGGCGTGCACGGCGCCCGACCAGTAGAAGTTGAGCGGCGTGTCCGCCGGGAACTCGGCGCGGATGAACGTGGTCGGGTCCAGCGAGTAGGTAGCCTTCTCGTACTTGTAGTAGAGGAACTCGTTGCTGAGCGTGAGCACCGGCCCGCGCGCGCTCGAGTAGGAGACGTTGAAGAGCAGCATGTTGTCGTCGAGGCTGAAGACCGGCGAGAACGCGCCCGCCTCGTCGAACGCCACCAGCACCGCGAGCTTGAGCCCCTCGGTGAGGTCGCGCAGGTCGAGCGACGTGACCGTGCCGGGGACGGAGTCCCAGCCCGCGAAGTTCGGCCCGTAGCGCCGCCGCAGCGTGTCGGGCCGGAGCAGCACGGTCAGCAGCGGGATCTCGCCGCCGTCCTCGAACACCTTCCACTTGTACTGGAGCGGCGTGCGGCTCGTGCGCCCGTCCGGGTCGTCGCCCTGCCAGAGGATGCGGAACCCGGACCCGAACGTGGGCGTGAACAGCTTGTTCGGGATCGGCGAGAGGATCTCGACCGTGGGCGTGATCGTGTACGCGTCGAACGAGCGGTGCACGGGCGCCGAGGCGAGCCCGCCGTCGTCCACCGCCTTGAGGACGATCGTGTGGTAGGCGTGCCCGGTGCGCGCCCCGGCGGAGTCCACCTGGTTGGCGCGGAACAGGAACGTCCGGCGGTTCTCGGTGGTCGCGACCCACGGCGTGTCCACGTCGGTGGCCGTGGGCGGGTCCACGCAGTAGAGGTAGTGGTCCACGACGCCGTCCGCGTCGAAGCCGGCCCAGCGCAACTCGTAGGCGTAGAAGTACGGTTCGCTCGTGCTGGCCGGCGCCTGCGTCAGCTCGAGCTCGGGCCGCTGGTTCGCGGGCAGCGCGCCCACGTAGCGGCCCTTGCCGCAGCCGCCGAGCGGAGCCAGAGCGGCGAGCACGGCGAGCGCCGCGAACGCGAGGCGCGCCGCGGCAGGCGCATGCCGGCGGCCGGGCTTCAGCGCAGCATCTCCCGCAGCGTCACGACCAGTTCGAGCGGCGCGCCGTCGCGCACCGCGGCGATCGGCACGCGGCGGCCGTTCTCGCCGCGCTCGAACAGCTCCTCGAGCTCGCGCACGTTCCACTCGCCCACCGGACGGCCGTCCACGGCGGTCACCTGGTCGCCCTCGCGCAGCCCGGCCTTCGCGGCCGGCGAGCCGGGCAGCACCGAGCGGGCGAGCACGCGGCCCTCCTCGCGCACGAGCAGCGCGCCCGCGCGCGTGAACGAGTCGCGGTCGCGGTAGCGCGCGCCGGGCTCGAGCCAGACGCGGCGGTTGTCGTAGTCGAGCGTCACGCGGAAGCGCTCGAGGATCCGGTTGCCGACGTTGCCGGCGAACTCCTCGCTCGCGAACGCGCCCTCGGTGGCGTGCGAGACCGAGACCATCGGGCCGTCCCAGCGGTAGGGCCCGAACGCCATCGTCTTCGCGCGGCCGAGCGTGCTGGTGAAGTGCCCGCCGAAGCCCGCGCCCGTCACCTCCCGCTTCCCGGACAGCCGCTTCTCGACGCCGTGCCGCTTCGCGAACGGCGCGTGCAGGTCCACCGTCGAGCTGCTGCCCACGTCGAGACGGAAGAGTCCCTCGTACGCGCCGTCCAGCGTGCCGCGCAGCGCCGGCACGACGCCGTTCATGACCATCGGCAGCGGCGCCTCGCTACCGGCGAAGCGGAACGTCTTCGGGTCGCGCAGCACGAGCACGCCGCGGTCGTAGTCGATCGTGACGACGAAGCGGCTGATGACGTCGTAGCCGAGGATGCCCGCCATCTCGCGCCAGAAGTAGGGCGCGAACATCGGGTTCACCGACAGCACGGCGACCTGCAGGTCGCGCAGTTCGACGCCGTCGCCGTCGGGGCCGCGCACCGCGAGCGAGCCGAGCCGGGCGAACGCCGCGCTGCCCGAGGCGCCCGCGCCCGCGGCCTGCATGCGGCCCTCGGTCGCGATCCCGGCCCGCGCGGCGAACGTGCTGTCGAGCACGGTCACGCTCGCGCCCGTGTCGAACAGGAAGTCGTGCTCGGGGCCGCCGTCGATCGAGGCGCGCAGCCACACGTGGCGCGTCGCGTAGTCGAACGGCAGCACGGCCGTGCCCGGCTGCTTGAGCCAGGCGAGCGCGTTGCCTCCGGCGCCGCCCTCGGCGGGCACCGCGAACGCGACGCCCGCGACGCTGACGTTGGCCGCGACCGAGTCCACCTCGGCGCGCATGCGGTTCGCCGGCATGCTCGTGATGCCGGTCTCGCTCGTGAACGGCCGCAGCCGCCCGGCGGCGCGGCGCCAGTCCGAGAGCGTCGTCACCACCCACGCCTGGTCGCGCGCGGTCTCGATCTTCGCGAGCAGGCCGGTCGCGTCGGCGAACCACAGCCGCCGGGGCTTGAGCTCGGGGGCGCCGGGCGCCTCGATCGCGAGCACGGTGTACGCGCCCGTCGAATCGCGTTCCGCTCCGGCGACCGTCACCCTGCCGCCGCCCTGGCCGGGCTCGGCCCAGCGCTCGAGCTCGAACCAGGTCGAGACGCGCGACTCGAGCAGGTCGCGGTCGGCGAGCAGCACGACGCGGCCGGTGGTCGGGTCGGTGCGCCAGCTCGCCGCGCCGTCGGTGCCCTCGGCGAGCTTGAAGGGCCCCAGCTCGGTGCGGCTGTAGTGGCGGTCGGGGTGGGCCGACCAGGTCTCGATGCGCCCCGAGAACCCGAACGCCTTCACGGTCGCGCGCGTGTACGTGGTCTGCTCGGCGGCCGCCGCGGCGGCGCCGCCCGTGGCCTCGAGGTAGCGCGCCACCACCTTCGCGGCCTCGGGCGTGATCTCGGCGCGGGGGGCGGACGGCAAGGCGGCCGCGAATGCGAGCGCGGCCGCGAAGGCCGCGGCGCGGCCCGGGAACTTCGGGAGCATCAGGACTCCTCGGGGGGTAGGTGCGGCGAAGGAACGGCGGGAAGTGTAACGGAGCGCCCGCGCGCGCCGAAGCGCCAAGGCCACGGGCGCGGGCCCGGCGGGCCCCGGCGCGGGGCGGGCGGCGGGCGGCGCGATCGCCCGTGGGACCCCGGCCCGCGGTGGGGGTCGTCATCACCGGCGCGTCGGCCGGAGTGGTCATCACGGACGGCCCGCCCCTCGTACACCGGGCGTTGCGCCGTGTTCGGCCGCCGTGCTACTCCTGCCCCGCGACCCGCTTCCCCTCAACGAAAGGACTCGTGATGATCCGCAAGCTCGCCATCGCACTCGCCGCCGCCGCGCTGGTGCCCGCCGCCGCGTGGGCCGGCGCCTTCCAGACCTTCGGACCGCATGTCGGCTTCTCGACCGACCCCAGCCAGGTGGTCTTCGGCGGGCAGCTCCAGATGGGCGACATCGCTCCGCAGATCGACTTCGTGCCCGGGGCCGACCTCGGCATCGGCGACGACCTCACGATCGTGACGCTGAACGGCGACTTCCACTACCGCTTCGTCGTCGAGGGCATGAACTGGCAGCCCTACGCGGGCGGCGGCGTCTCCGTGCACTTCGTGAGCTGGGACAACCCCGGCCCGATCGGCGACGACAGCGACACCTACGCCGAGGGCACGGTGATCTTCGGCGCCGACGTGCCGACGAAGCAGGGCAGCCGCTTCTTCGTCGAGGGCAAGATCGGCCTCGGCGACGGCCCCGACTTCAAGGTGCTCGCGGGCTGGCACTTCAAGCTGCGCTAGTCGCGCGCGCTCCGAAACACGAACGCCGGGACGGCTTCGGGCCGGCCCGGCGTTTCGCTTGCGGGCCTCGGCTACTCGGACGCGCCCCCGCTCGCCAGCTCCAGCCGCTTCACGAACTCGCCCGCGTTGACGAACCCCTCGACGCGCGCCGCCGCGACCTCGGCGCCGCCGGGCGCGAGGAACACGATGGTCGGCACGCCGCGCACGGCGTAGCGCACGCTCACCTCGGCGGCCTCGGGCGAGTCGGCGTTCGTCAGGTCCACCTTGTAGGCGTCGAAGTCCCGGGCCGCCACGACCACCTTCGGGTCGGGGAACGTCTGCATCTCGAGCTCGTGGCAGGGCACGCACCAGTCGGCCGAAAAGTCGAGCAGCACGCGCCGCCCGCTCGCGAGGCTCGCCTGCACGGCCGCCTCGTCGTAGGGCCGGAACTGGATCGAGCGCGACGACGCGGTGGTGAGCTGCAGCACCAGCCACACGCCGAGCACCACGGCCAGCGCGCCGCCCACGTTCTTCATGAGCTTGAAGCCCTTGCGCGCGTTCGCGCTCTTCTCCATGAAGCCCAGGTAGAGCCCGCCCAGCACGAGCGCGGCGGGCACCAGGTAGGGCGCGAGGCGAGGCGCCAGGCCGAGCAGCACGTAGTTGAGCCCCAGCGTCGCCAGCACCACGCCGAAGAACTTCTTCACCCAGTCCATCCACTCCCCGGACTTGGGCAGGCTCTGCAGCGCGTTCGAGAACGCGGCGAGGAACAGGTACGGGAACCCGAGCCCGAGCGAGAGCGTGAACATCGAGGCGAAGCCGAACCCCGCGTCGCCGCGCTGCGCGAGGATCGCGAGCAGCGCGACCACGAACGGGCCGACGCACGGCGCGGCGACGATGCCGACCGCGAGGCCGGAGACGAACAGGCCCGCGAGCGTGGCGGTGTTGGCGCCGCCCGCCTTGTCGAGCACCCACGTGGGGGCCTGCATCTCGTAGACGCCGAACATCGAGAGCGAGAGCCCGACGAGCAGCAGCCCGAGGCCGACGTTGACCCACGGGTTCTGCAGCGCGGCGCCGAAGAGCCCGCCGGTGAGCGCGGCCACCACGCCGAGCACCGAGTAGGTCACGCAGATGCCGAGCACGTAGACGACCGCGTTGCCCAGCACCTTCGGCAGCGCCTCGTGCCGGCGCGCGCCGAAGATCGAGACGGTGATGCCGAGCATCGGGAACACGCACGGCGTCAGGTTCAGGAGCAGCCCGCCCACGAACAGCGCGAGGAACCAGGCGAATCCGCCGCCCGCGAGCGCGTCCATGAGGCGCTTCTGCACCCCGTCGCCGGTCGCGGCCCCGCCTGCCGGGACGGCGGCGGCATCGGCCGGGCGCTCGGTGACGAAGCCCGTGCCGGCCGCGGGCTGCTCCGGCGCGGCGGCCGCCGAGTCGGGCGCGGCGGCGTCCCCGCCCGCGGCGGCGGCGGAGCCGGGCTCGGCGCCGCCGGTGACGGTCACCTCGACGGTGAATGGCACCGTCGCCGGCGCGAGGCAGACCTCGTCGTTGCAGCCCTGGTAGCTGACCTTGCCCGAGAGCGTGTGCGTGCCGTTCACGGCGTTCGCGGCGGCGGTGAGCGGAACCGTCACCTCGGTCTCGCCGTCCCACACCCACAGCTCGTTCTCCTCGAACGAGAACTTCTGCTTCTTCGGGGCCGGGTACTTCGGCGCCCCGGCGGTGACGCCGTGCGCGCGGGTGATGAAGACCTTCGTGGGGATGTTGTAGTCGAGCGCCGGCGGGTTCGAGTTGACGTGCCAGCCGTCCAGCACCGCGAGCTTCACCGTGACGGTCGCCGTGCCGCCGGCGGTGATGGCGACCGGGACCGCCGAGGCCTTCACCAGCGTGTTCGCGGCCGGGATGTTCGCGCCGAACCCGCCCGCGTCCTGCGCGGGCGCCGGCGCGGCCCACAGCGCAGCGGCCAGCGCGAGCGCGCTCCACCACATTCGCTTCATCGCACGTTCCTCATCAGGCGCCCGCGGGCGCGGTCTCGTCGAGTTGCGCTGCGAACTGCTCCGGCTCCGTGACCGGGAGCCGGCACACACGGTCGATGCACACGTAGCCCGTCGGCCGCCCGTCCCGGGCGACGAGCGAGGCGGCGAAGGGCGCGAGGTTCATGAGCCGCGGCCGCGAGGTCTCGTCCACGACGAGCAGGTCGTCGAACGGCCGGTACTTCGCGCGCGCCGCGGCGATCAGCGCGTCGCGCTCCGGCGAGGGCTCGCCGGCCACGACGACGTGCCGCGCCGGGTGCGCGGCGAGGTCCATGGCCACCAGCATCTGCGGCATGGCCCACGCGTTCCCCGACAGGCGGCGGGCATAGTAATCGAGAACGCGCGCCGACTTCAGGCGCCAGTCCTCCCGTTCGGTGAGCGCGGCGAGCCGCACGAGGTTCTCGGCCGCGACCGAGTTGCCCGCCATCTCGGCGCCGTCGAAGCCGTCCTTCATGCGCACGCGCACCGACGCGTCGCCCGCCGGGCTCTCGAAGAACGCGCCGTCGGCCTCGTCCCAGAACCGCTCGGCCTGCGCTTCGGTCAGCGCGACGGCGCGCTCGAGCCAGAGCGGCTCGAACGTCGCGGCGTACAGCTCGAGCAGGCCGTGGACGAGGTACGCGTAATCGTCGAGCTGCCCCGCGCCCGCGGCCTCGCCGTCGCGCCAGCGGCGGCGCAGCGCGCCGCTCGCGCCCTCGCGCAGGCGCGTCCATGCGAACTCCGCCGCGCGCTCCGCGGCGCGAGCCAGCGCGGGCTCGCCCAGCACCCGCGCGCCCCGCGCGCAGGCCGCGATCGCGAGGCCGTTCCAGGCCGCGATCACCTTGTCGTCGCGCAGCGGCCGCGGGCGCTTCCCGCGCGCCTCGAGCAGCTTCGCGCGCGCGGCGGCGAGGCGCGCCTCGAGCGCCGATTCGTCCGCGCCGAGCCGCGCGGCCACCTGTGCGAGCGGCATCGCCTCGTGGAGCACCGACGCGCCGTGCTCGAAGTTGCCCTGCGGCGTCACGCCGTAGCGCAGCGCGAACGCCTTCGCGTCCGCTTCGCCCAGCGTCTCGGCGAGCTGCGCCGGGGTCCAGACGCACCAGCGCCCTTCCTCGCCCTCGCTGTCGGCGTCCTCGGCCGACCAGAACTCGCCGTCGGGCCCGGTCAGGTCGCGCGCGAGGTAACGGAAGATCCCGCGCGCGGCCTCGGCGTAGGACGGCTCGCCGGTGGCGTGGAACGCGTCGAGGTAGACGTCCGCGATCAGCGCCTGGTCGTAGAGCATCTTCTCGAAGTGCGGCACCAGCCAGCGCTCGTCGGTCGAGTAGCGGTGGAACCCGCCGCCCAGGTGGTCGTGGATGCCGCCCGCGCGCATGGCGTCGAGCTGCGCGCGCACGAGGTGCAGCGCCTGCTCGCGCCCGCGCGGCGCGCGCGCCCACCAGCGCAGCAGGAACGCGAGGTTCACGGTCGAGGGGAACTTGGGCGCGCGCCCGAAGCCGCCGTGCGCGTTGTCGTGCGAGCGCTCGAGCGCGCGGACGCACTGTTCGGCCAGCTCGTCGTACGCGGGCGCGTCGCCCTTCGCCTCGGAGAGCGAGTCCACGGCGGCGAGCACGCGCGCGCCCTGCTCGGCCAGCGCGGCGCGGTTCTCGGTCCAGGCGACGTGCACGCGGGGCAGCAGGTCGAGCAGGCCGGGCCGCGCGCCCAGGCCGCGCGGCGGGAAGTAGGTGCCGCCGTAGAAGGGCTCGAGTTCGGGGGTGAGGAACGCGTTCAGCGGCCAGCCGCCGCCCAGGCCCATGGCGTTCAGGGCGGTCATGTAGATCCGGTCCACGTCGGGCCGCTCCTCGCGGTCCACCTTCACGCACACGAAGTGGTCGTTGAGCACGGCGGCGACTTCGTCGTCCTCGAACGACTCGCGCTCCATGACGTGGCACCAGTGGCAGGTGGCGTAGCCGATCGAGAGGAAGATGGGCTTGCCCTCGGCCCGGGCGCGCGCGAACGCTTCGTCGCCCCACGGGTACCAGTCCACGGGGTTGCGGGCGTGCTGCAGCAGGTAGGGGCTCTTTTCGGCCGCCAGCCGGTTGGGGGCGCGCATGGCGGGCGGATTATGCGCGGGACTCGCGGCGGGCTTGTCAGGAAATGCTCGGGCTCGCGACGGGTCGGGCTCGCGACGGGTCGGGCTCGCGACGGGTCGGGCTCGCGACGGGTCGGGCT
>CAZUEM010000096.1:9652-13773 GCA_964619155.1 uncultured bacterium | reverse complement strand
GTGCCGCGCGGGGCGGCTCCGCGACCGCCGGGCGGCCCGCGGCGCGCAGGATGCCCCGCCCGAACGCGCGCGCGTCCTCGCGCACGCGCACCCGCACCGCCCCGCGCACGCGCGCCACCCGCGCGATCGCATCCGGACGAAAGGACACGCGATGATCCTGCACCACCGCAGCATCGAGACGCCCATCGGACCGCTCTACGTGGTCGCGAACGAGCACGCCGTCGTCGGACTCGAGTTCGGCGACGCGCACGAGCGCCGCGACGCGCTCGCGAAGCACCTCGAGCGCTGGCACGGCCCGCACGAACTGCACGAGGCCGCCGACCCTGCCGGCGCGGCGACGCGGCTCGCGCGCTACTTCGCGGGCGAGCGCGGCGCGCTCGACGAGCAGCCCGTCGAGATCCGGGGCACGGAGTTCCGGTGCCGCGTCTGGAAGGCGCTGCGCGAGATCCGGGCGGGCGAGACCTGGACGTATTCGCGGCTTGCCGAGCGCATCGGCAACACGGCGGCCACGCGCGCGGTCGGCGCCGCGAACGGCGCGAACCCGATCGCGCTGTTCGTGCCCTGCCATCGCGTGATCGCCGCCGACCGGACGCTCTGGGGCTACGGCGGCGGGCTCGAGCGCAAGCGCTGGCTGCTCGCGCACGAGGGCGCGACGTTCGCGGACCCTGCGTCGCAGGGCACGCTGGCGCTGGGCGGCAGGTAGGCGATCGCGGGCGCGCGGGCGACGGGTCGCGCGGTGCGCGAACGCGCCCGGCCGCGCGTCGAGGGGTCGCCGCCCGCCGGGTCGCGCGGCGCCCGGCCGGGCGTCGGGCCGCGTGTCGTGGTGGCGGGCACCTGCTGCATGGCTACTCGGGGCGCGAGCGGCGCCACGCTTTCCCGCGACCCGGCGTTCGCTTCACGAACATTTGATTTGACGGCTTCGCGCTCGCGAGCAGGCTCTGCCTCGCGACGCTCTCCGTGATCGCGCGCCGGCGTGCCCTGCTTGGGCGCACGGCGCATCGTGCGACGACATCGCGCGCGTTTCGACGCAGCGCCGCGTTTCGCGCCGTGCGGGCACGTGCGGGCGCCGGAATCACGCGTGCTTCAATGCGCCCTGCCCCCGCGACACCCGCCCCCGTCGCGGAGTTCTCCATGCAGCGCGCCACCCGCCGGCTCGCCGATCACGAAGTGCTGCCCGCTCTCGCCGAAGTCGCCCAGCGGGACCGCACCACCACCGCCCGGATGCTCGTGCTCATCGGCCGCGCCGATGCCGCACGCCTCTACGCGCCGACGCGCCACGATTCGATGTTCGCCTACTGCGTCGGCGAACTGCGGATGTCCGAGGACGTGGCCTACAAGCGCATCCGGGTCGCCCGCGCCGCGCGGCGCTGCCCGGCGATCCTGGAGCGCCTCGCCGACGGCCGGCTGCACCTGAGCGGCGCCTACCTGCTCGCCCCGCACCTGCGGCGCGAGAACGCCGCCGAGCTGCTCGAGGCCGCCACGCACCGGAGCAAGTTCGACATCGAGCGGCTGCTCGCCGAGCGCTTTCCCCGGCCGGCCCTCCTCCCCGCGCCGAGGCCCGAGGACTCGCCGGATGTCGCGACTTCGTCATGCCAACTGGCCCCGGGGCCAGTTGCGCCCGAAGCGCCGGCCGCGGGGCCCGACGCGAACGTGCCGGCCCCCCCGGTCACGACACCCACAGTCCCGATCTCGCCGCGACTGGCCCCGGGGCCAGTCGCACGGATCACCCCGCTCCTTCACGACTGCCTTCTCGTCGAGTTCACGATCGGGGACCGCGCACTCGACAAGCTGCGCTACGCGAAGGCGCTGCTCGGCCACGCGGTGCCGACCGGGGACCTCGCGCGGGTCATCGAGCGCGCGCTGGACGCACTCATCGCGGAGCAGGAGAAGCGGAAGTTCGCCGTCACCTCGCGGACGCCGCGCGACTCCGCGCGCAAGAGCACCGACCCGCGCCACATCCCGGCGGCGGTCCGGCGCGCGGTGGTCGCGCGCGACGGCGGATGCTGCACGTTCGAGAGTGCCGCGGGGCACCGCTGCGGCTCGCGAAAGCGGCTCGAGTTCGACCACATCGAGCCTGTCGCGAAGGGCGGCGCGTCCACGGCGGAGAACCTCCGGCTGCGCTGCCGGACACACAACCAGCACGCGGCGGAGCAGGCCTTCGGCGCCGCGTTCATCGAGGGCAGGCGGGCCGAGGCGCGAGAGCGCTCCCGGGCGAAGCGTCGCGCCGCCTCCGCCGCCGACGCCGAGCGGGCCCGTCGCGAAGCGCACGCGCGCGAGCTGGCGGCGAACGAAGCGGCGCGGGCCCGCGCCGAGGAGGTCGTGCCCTGGCTGCGCACGCTCGGGTTCCGGGCCGGCGAGGCGCGCCGCGCGGCCGAAGCGAGCGGCGCCGCGCTCCCGGACGCGCCGCTGGAAGCGCGGGTCCGGCACGCCCTGCGCAGCCTCGCTCCGCCGGGAGCGCGCAAGGTGCCGGCCCCTTCGGGCGACGCGGCGGCATGCGGCGCGGCAGCGGGTGGCTGAGCCCGGAGGGTCGCGAGCGACCGGCGCGGCGCTCGCGGCCCGCATGCCGGGACGCCGCGCCCCCGCTCCTCCCCTAGTCGTGCCCGCCGTACTCCGCGCCGACGGCTTTGCCGCGGTGGAGCCGCGCGAGCAGCGCGACGTAGCCGAACGCGATCAGCAGCCCCGGTACGTACCAGTAGAGCGCGCCGCGCAGGGAGTCCGCCGGCGAAGCCGCATTCGAAGTCGTGAGCGAGGCCGCCGCGTCCGGCAGCGCGTGCAGCAGCGCCGGCCAGGCGCACACGGCGGTCGCGCCGAGCAGTCCGGCGAGGAACGCGGTGCTGCCCGCGAACGCCAGCCCGTCGCGGCGCCGCCACGCGCCGAAGTGCCCGGCGGCGATGCCGGCGAGCGCGAGCGTGATGAAGACCCACGCCAGCGGCCGCGAGCCGAACGCGTCGAAGAAGCCTGGACGCACCGCCGCGGTCGCCCACGTCACGAGCGGCCACGCCACGGTCACGCCGACGCGCTTCCAGCGCGAGACGAAGCGCGCGCGCTCGCGCAGCTCGCCGTCCGTGCGCAACGCCAGGAACGCCGCGCCGTGCACGGCGAGCGCTCCGCACGCGAACAGGCCGGTCACGACCGTGTACCAGTCGAGGATGCCGACCGGGACGGCCGTGCCGAAGTCCGTGAAGAGCGGCAGCGTGAACCAGCCGTCGGCCGACAGCGGCACGCCGCGCACCACGTTGCCGAGCGCGACGCCGAAGAAGAGCGCGAGCAGCAGGCTCGTGGCCATGAAGACCGTGTCCCAGAACGAGCGCCACAGCGGGTCGGCGACGTGCGAGCGGAACTCGACCGAGAGCCCGCGGCCGATGAGACACCAGATCACGAGGAAGATCGCGAAGTAGAAGCCCGAGAGCCCCGAGGCGAGCACGGCCGGGAACGCCAGGAACAGCGCGCCGCCCGCGGCCAGCAGCCAGACCTCGTTGCCGTCCCAGAACGGGCCGATCGCGGCGATCACGCGGCGGCGCTCGTCGTCCGTGCGCGCCACCCAGCGGTGCAGCATGCCGGCGCCGAAGTCGTAGCCGTCGAGCAGCACGAACACCGTGAACATGCCGGTGACGATCGCGTACCAGAGGTCAGCCATGCGCCACCTCCGCCGCGTGCGCGCCGTGCGCGGGCCGCTCCGGCCCCGCGGCGACCTCGCGCGCGATCAGCCACAGGAACGCGACGCCGATCACGAAGTTGATCCCCATGAACCCCAGCAGCGTGAACAGCGCCGTGCCGCCGTGCACGTTGGGGCTCGAGCCGTCGGCGGTGCGCAGCAGGCCGTAGATGAGCCACGGCTGGCGGCCGAGCTCGGCGGTCATCCAGCCGGCGGTCACCGCGATGTACGGGAACGGGAACGCCACGGCGAGCGCCCACAGCATCGGGCGCAGGCCCCACAGGCGTTTCGTGACCAGCGCCAGCAGCGCCAGCCCCATGAGGCCGATCATCAGCGTGCCGAGGCCGGCCATGACGTGGAACGCGTAGTAGAGCAGCTCGATGTTGTCCGGCCACTCGTCCTCGGGGAACGCCCCGAGCCCGGCGACGTCGGCGTGGAACGTGCCGAACGCGAGGAAACTCAGCAT
>CAZUEM010000096.1:0-9552 GCA_964619155.1 uncultured bacterium | reverse complement strand
TGCCGGTCCTTGAGCAGGTAGAACGCGCCCACCGCCGCGACCACGAACGACGCGGTCGCGACGCTCGCCGCCTGGTTGTGCGCGTACTGGAGGGCGGCCCAGGGGTTGAGGAAGAACGCCTTCGCGTCCACCAGGCGCAGCACGCCGTCCGGCCCGACCGCGTGCCCGACCGGGTGGTGCAGGAACGCGTTCGTGCACAGGATGAAGTAGGCGCTCAGCCAGCTGCCCACGAACAGCGCGAGCGCGCAGAAGAAGTGCGCGACGCGCGACATGCGCCGCTCGCCCCAGACCAGCAGCGCGAGGAAGCTGGACTCGAGGAAGAACGCGAACAGCCCCTCGAGCGCGAGCGTCTGGCCGATCACCGGGCCCGCGATCTTCGCGAACCGCGCCCAGTTGGTGCCGAACTGGAACTCCATCGGGATCCCGGTCACCACCCCGACCGCGAAGTTGATCCCGAAGATCCGGATCCAGAAGCGCGCCGCGTCGTCCCAGCGGGGGTCGCGCGTCCGGAGCGCGAGCGCCTTCATGACCACGATGTAGAGCGCGAGCCCCATCGTGAGCACGGGGAACAGGTAGTGAAACGTGATCGTGAAGGCGAACTGCAGGCGGTGCCAGAACAGCGCGTCGGTGGGCATGGGTCCCTGCACGCGGCCGCGTGGGTGCTGCCGGAAGGGCGACGGTGCGACGTTCGCGCCCCGCGGCGCGGGTGTCAATCGCGCGCGGGCGGCGCCCGCGGAGCCGGGATGGGCAACGCGGCGGCGCCCGCTCGCGGCCGGGCGGCGCGGCCCCGCCGGCCGCGCGTGGTGCGGCCGCGCGCGCTCCGGTAGCCTGCCCGCCGTGCGCGTTCTCTGCTGGTTCCGCAAAGACCTGCGGCTCGACGACAACACGGCGCTGTCCGAGGCCGCCCGCGATGCGGGCGGCGACATCGTGCCGTTCTACGCGAGCGAGCCCGCGATCCTCGGCCGCGACGACATGGCGGCGAACCGCGTCCGCTACGTGCTGGGCGCGCTCGCCGCGCTGGACGAGGGGCTGCGCGCGCTCGGCTCGCACCTGGCGCTCGACCACGGCGACGCGGCGGAGCGGATCGTGGCCGCCGCGAAGGCCGCGGGCGCGGACGCCGTTTACTGGAACGACGAGTACGAGCCCGCGCTGCGCGAGCGCGACGCCGCCGTCGAGCGCGTCCTGCGCGCCGCCGGAGTGCGCGTGAAGCGCTTCCACGACCGGCTGATCGTGCCGCCCGGCGCGGTCGTGACGAAGACCGGCGGCCCGTACACGGTGTACACGCCGTTCCGCAAGGCCTGTGAGGCGCTGGAGGTTTCCTCGCCCCTGCCCGCACCGGCGCGGCTCGCCCCGAACCCGCTGCCCGCGCGGCCGCTCGCGACACTCGAGCAGCTCGGTTTCGCGCCGCCCGCGGCGGCCGCGTGGCCGGCGGGCGAGCGCGAGGCGCGCGCGCGGCTCGCGCGCTTCGCCGCCTCGTGCAACGACGGCGACGGCCACGGGCTCGCGAGCTACGCCGAGGGGCGCGACGTGCCCGCCGAGCCCTCCACCTCGCGGCTCTCGGCCGACCTCAAGTTCGGCGCGGCCGGCATCCGGCGCATCGTGGCCGAGGTCCGGGCGGCGGCGGCGGACGATCCGTCCCTGCGCAAGCCGGCCGCGAAGTACGTGGACGAGCTGCGCTGGCGCGACTTCTTCGCGCACGTGCTCTGGCACTTCCCGCACGTCGAGCGCGGCGCGTTCCGCCCCGAGTACGACGCGCTCGCCTGGAGAGGGACGGACGCGCACTTCGACGCCTGGCGCGACGGCCGCACGGGCTTTCCCGTCGTGGACGCCGGCATGCGCGAGCTGCTCGCCACGGGCTACGTGCACAACCGTGTGCGCATGATCGTCGCCTCGTTCCTCACCAAGGACCTGCTGCTCGACTGGCGGCGCGGCGAGCGGCACTTCATGCGCCACCTCGTGGACGGCGACCTCGCGAGCAACAACGGCGGCTGGCAGTGGGCGGCCGGCACCGGCACCGACGCGGCGCCCTACTTCCGGATCTTCAACCCCGTATCGCAATCCCTGCGCTTCGACCCGGACGCGCGGTACGTGAAGCGCTGGGTCCCGGAGCTGGCGCGCGTTCCCGCGCCGCTCGTGCACGCGCCGTGGGAGGCGCCGCCGCTCGCGCTCGCGGAGCACGGCGTGACGCTCGGGAGCGACTACCCGTTCCCGGTCGTGGACCACGCCGCCCAGCGCGAGAAGGCGCTCGCCATGTACCGCGCCGTCAAGGGCGGCGCGTGAGCGCGACGGCGCGCGCGAACGGCGACGGCGCGCGGCCGCTGCTCGCGTGGACGAGCGACCACCTCGCGGTCGCGCTGCCCGAGGGCCACCCGTTCCCGATGGGCAAGTACGCGCTGCTGCGGGCGAAGCTCACCGGCGAGGGCGTGCTCGACCCGCGCGAGATCGCGCGCTCCCAGCCCGCGCCGCTCGAGTGGCTGCACGCCGCGCACGAGCCCGCGTTCGTCGCGCGCATGCTCGCCGGCGACCTCGCCGCCGCCGAAGTGCGGCGCCTCGGCCTGCCCTGGTCGCCGGAGCTCGTGAAGCGCGCGCGCGCCGCCGTGTACGGCACCGTCATGGCGGCGCGCGCCGCGCTCGCGCACGGCGTCGCCGGCAACCTCGCGGGCGGAACCCACCACGCGTTCCGCGACCGCGGCGAGGCCTACTGCCTGTTCAACGACCTCGCCGTCGCGATCGCGCTTCTGCGGCGCGAGGGGCTCGCTCGGCGGCCGTTCGTGGCCGATCTCGACGTCCACCAGGGCAACGGAACCGCCGCGATCTTCGCCGGCGACCCGGACGTGTTCACGTACTCGCTGCACGCGCGCCACAACTACCCGCTCCACAAGGAACCGAGCACGCTCGACGTCGAGCTCGAGGACGGCGCGGGCGACGCCGAGATCCTCGACGCCATCGGGCGCACGCTGCCCGCGGCCCTCGACCGGCACGCGCCCGACATCGTCTTCTACCAGGCCGGCGTGGACGCGCTGCGCGAGGACCGCCTGGGCCGGCTGCACGCGACGCACGCCGGGCTCGCCGAGCGCGACCGCCGCGTGTTCGCCTGGTGCGAAGCGCGCGGCCTGCCCGTCGCGATCACCGCGGGCGGCGGCTACGCGCGGCCCATCGAGGCGACCGTCGAGGCGTACGCGAACGTCTGGCGCGCGGCGCGAGCCGCGCGCGACCGCCGGCCCGCCGTCGCCGCCTGAGCGGCGCGACGCGAGGCCGCCGGCCCGCCGCATTCGCCCGGGCATGGCGCGGCGCGAGCGCCCGCCTTTCGTCTTCGCTCGAGTCGCGAAGGCTTCGCCGCAGGCCCGCCGGCGCCGCGACGCCGCCGTCACCGGCGTTGACGCCCTCGGCGCGCCTCCGCTCCCGCCGGGCGGGCCGCGCCCGCGGCAGTCGCGGCGACGCCGCATGCCGCGCTCCGTGACCACCGCGCGCACGCTTTCGCGCACGGCGGCGACGATCACGAATTCCCTTGCGGGCCGCGCGGGGCGTGCGCATGTTGCGCGCGGCCCTGCCCCCGGGGACGCGGGAGGAGGTGAGGAGGATGAAGCAGGGTCGGATGTTCCTGGCGATCGCGCTGACCGCGCTGCTCGCGGCTTCGGCGGTGACGGCGGCGCGCGTCGAGGCGGCGGCGAAGTCGCCGTCGGCCGCCGCGACGGCGGCCGCGAAGAAGGACTACTCGTTCCGCCAGTTCACCGGCACGGTGACCGCGCTCGACAAGAGCACGTTCACGGTGGCCAAGACCGGCAAGCTGGCGAAGACGGTGGTCTTCGCGCGGCACGCCGAGATGAAGGTGACCGGCGATCTCGAGAAGGACGCCCGCGTCACGGTGTACTACCGCGACGAGAACGGGCAGCCGGTGGCGCGCAAGGTGGTGGTGAAGGCCGCGCCGCTCGCGGCCTCGCGCTGACGTTTCCTCGAAACGGCGAACGCGACGGGCCGGGCTTCCGCGAGGAGGCCCGGCCCGTGGTGCGTCCGGCGGATGGTCAGGGCTCGAGCGTCGCCCCGGTGCGGCGCTGCTCGCGCCTCACCTGCCACCAGCGCCACCAGGCGTAGACGACCGGGATGATTTCGAGCGTCAGGAACGCGCTCGTGAAGAGCCCGCCGACCATCGGCGCGGCGACGCGCTTCATGACGTCGGCGCCCGCGCCCTGCGACCAGAGCAGCGGCACGAGGCCGATCATCGTGGTGCCGACGGTCATGAGCTTGGGACGCACGCGCTGCACCGAACCCTCGAGCGTGGCCCCGACCACGTCGTCGAACGTGCGGATGCGGCCCTCGCGCTTCCAGCGCAGGAACGCCGAGTCGCAGTACACCAGCATCACCACGCCGGTCTGCGCCGCGAGGCCGACGAGCGCGATGATCCCCACCCACACCGCCGTGCTCAGGTTGTAGTTCAGCGCCGCCAGCAGCCACACGCTGCCGACCAGCGCGAACGGCACCGAGGCGAGCACGATGAGCGTCTGGGCGATGCTGCCGAAGTTGATCATGAGCAGCACGACGATGATGCCGATCGTGAGCGGCACGAGCCAGCGCATGCGCCGCTCCATGAGCTGAAGCAGTTCGTACTGGCCGGTCCACTTGAGGTAGTAGCCGGGCGGCAGCTTCAGCTCGTGTTCGACGGCGGCCTTGGCCTGGTGCACGTAGCCGCCGATGTCGCGCTGCGCGGCGTCCATGTCCACGTACACGTAGCCGACCAGCCGGCCGCCCTCGTCGCGGATCATCGGCGGGCCGGTGGTGACGCGGATGTCCGCGAGCTGGCCGAGCGGCACGTGCGCCCCGCTCGCCCCCCAGCGCGAGAGGTCCACGCGCCGGCCCGGGCCCGCGGGCGGAGCGCCCGCGGCGCCGCCGCCCATCGGCCGCGCGCCCATGCCGGCGCCGGCGGAACCGGAGCCGCCGCCCATGCCGCCCATGCCCGGGTCGCCCGAGTCGGGCAGCGCCGCGCGCGCGCGCAGCGGGCCCCCGGTGTCGCCCCGCCGCAGCGCTCCCGGCGCGAGCGACCAGCCCGCTCCGCCCCCCCCGGCGGCGCCCCCGCCGCCGTGCAGCGGCACCAGCACCTGCTTCAGGCGCGCGACGTCCGAGCGCAGGTCCGAGGGGTAGCGCACGTTGATGGTGTAGCGCGCGCGGCCCTCGACGGTGGTCTCGATCGGCTCGCCGCCGATCGCCGCCTCGATCACGTCGTTGACCTCGGCCAGCGTCAGGCCGTAGCGGGCGAGCGCGTCGCGGCGCGGCTCGATGTCCACGTAGAAGCCGCCCGTGTTGCGGTCCGAGTAGACGCTGCGCGTGCCGGGGACGCGCGAGACGATGCGCTCGAGGTCGATGCCGATGCGCTCGAGCGTGTCGAGGCTCTCGCCGAACACCTTGACGCCGATCGGCGTGCGCACGCCGGTCGAGAGCATGTCGATGCGCGTCTTGATGGGCATGGTCCAGGCGTTGGTCCAGCCCGGCAGGCTGGCGACCCGGTTCAGCTCCTCGACCAGCTCGTCCCACGTGCGGCGGCGCTCCTCGGGCCACAGCGGCCGGAGCACCGGCTTCAGCCACTCCGGCGCCCCGGCCGAGTACCAGCGCTCGACCGGCACCTTCGGCCACTGCGCGGCCGGCCGCAGCTTGACGACGCTCTCCACCATCGAGAGCGGCGCCGGGTCGGTCGGGGTGCCGGCGCGCCCGGCCTTGCCGAGCACGCGCTCGACCTCGGGGACCGAGGCGATCTGGCGGTCCTGCACCTGCAGGTACTTCTTCGCCTCCTCGATCGAGATGTTGGGCATCGTCGTCGGCATGTAGAGCAGATCGCCCTCGTTGAGCGGCGGCATGAACTCGTGGCCGAGCCTGAGTCCCATCGGCACCGCCGAGATCACGGCGGCGAGCCCGATCGCGATCGTCGTCTTCGGGTTCTTGAGCGCCACCCACGCGAACGGCCGGTACACCGCGATCAGCGCGCGGGAGACGGGGTGCTCGCGCTCGGGCCGGATGCGGCCGCGCACGAGCAGCATCAGGAGCGCGGGCGCCAGCGTGACGCTGACCAGCGCCGCGAACGCCATCGCGAACGTCTTGGTGTACGCGAGCGGCTTGAACAGCCGGCCCGCCTGGCCGTCGAGCGCGAAGATCGGCAGGAACGCCACCGTGACGACGAGCAGGCTCCAGAAGATGGGCGGACCCACCTCCTTCGCCGCGTCGATGAGCACCCGGCGGCGGTCGGCGCCGGGCGGCGCCGTCTCGAGGTGCTTGTGCGCGTTCTCGACCAGCACGATCGCCGCGTCCACCATGGCGCCGATCGCGATCGCGATGCCGCCGAGGCTCATGATGTTCGAGTTGATCCGGAAGAAGTACATGGGCACGAACGCGAGCGCGACGGCCACCGGCAGCGTCAGCACGGGCACGAGCGCGCTGCGCACGTGCAGCAGGAACAGCAGGATCACCAGGCTGACGACGATCGCTTCCTCGACCAGCGTGTGCTTCAGCGTGTCGATGGCGCGGTGGATGAGGCTCGAGCGGTCGTAGGCGACCTGGATCTCGACGCCCTCGGGCAGCGAGCGCTTCAGCTCGTTGAGCTTCTGCTTCACGCGCCCGATCACGGTGAGCGCGTTCTCGCCCCAGCGCATGATGACGGTGCCGCCGACGGCCTCGCCCTCGCCGTCCAGTTCGGCGACGCCGCGGCGGATGTCGGAGCCGAACGACACGCGGCCCACGTCGGCCACCCGGACCGGGGTGCCGGTGCGCGGGTCGGAGCCGACCGCGATGGAGCGCAGGTCGTCGAGGCTCCGGATGTAGCCGCGGCCGCGCACGTAGTACTCGCGTCCCGACATCTCGAGCACGCGCCCGCCGACCTCGCGGTTGCTGCGCCGGATCGCGCCGGTCACGTCGCCGACCGAGAGCCCGAACGCGTGCAGTTTGTCCGGGTCGAGCTCGACCTGGTACTGGCGCTCGTAACCGCCGACCGTCGCCACCTCGGCGACCCCGGGCACGCTGGCGAGCGCGTAGCGCAGGTGGAAGTCCTGGATCGCCCGCAACTCGGCGAGGTCGTGCCGGCCGCTGCGGTCCACGAGCGCGTACTGGAACACCCAGCCGACGCTGGTGGCGTCCGGCCCGAGCGTCGGCGTGACGCCCTCCGGCAGTCGCGGCCCGATCGAACTGAGGTACTCGAGCACGCGGCTCCGCGCCCAGTAGAGGTCGGTGCCCTCCTCGAAGATGACGTAGATGAAGCTCATGCCGAACATGGACTGGCCGCGCACGTCCACCACCTTCGGCGCGGCGAGCAGCGCCGAGACGATGGGGTACGTGACCTGGTCCTCGACCAGGTCGGGGCTGCGGCCCATCCACTCGCTGTAGACGATGACCTGCGGATCGCTCAGGTCGGGGATGGCGTCGAGCGGGCCGTTCGTGATCGCGAACCACGAGCCCAGGACCGCGAAGGCGGTGGCCACGAACACCAGCGTGCGGTGCGTGGCGCAGTATTCGATGAGGCGTCCGATCATGGCGGGCTCAGTGCCGGTGCGCCGGCGGCTCGGAGCCGCCCGCGGACGCCGCGGCGCCCGGCTGCGCGCCGAGGCCCTCGATCGCCGCCTTGAGCCGGCTCTCGGAGTCGATGAGGAACGAAGCGCTGGCGACGACCGTGTCGCCGGCCGCGAGCCCGCGCAGGATCTCGGATCGCTCGCCCGCCTCGGCGCCCACCACCACGCGGCGCGGCTCGAACAGGCCGCCCGCGCGGGCGAGGAACACGTAGTCCTCGCGGCCCGTGCGGATCACCGCCTCGGACGGCACCGACAGCACGGCCCGGCCGTGCGCCCCGATGCGCACGCGCCCGAACATGCCGGGCTTGAGCGCGCCGTCGCCGTTCGCGAGCGAGATGCGCGCCTGCACCGTGCGGGTCTCGCTCGAGACCGTGGGCGCGACGAACTCGATGCGGCCCGCGAACGCGCGGCCCGGCAGGCCGTCCACCTCGAAGGACACCGGATCGCCGACGTGCACGCGCGCGACGTCCATCGCGTAGACGTCGGCCAGCACCCAGACGCGCGAGAGGTCCGCGATCGTGAAGAGCGGCGTGTCGGGGCCGACGTACTGGCCCTCGACGACCTGGCGCTCGAGCAGCGTGCCCGTGACGGGCGCGCGCAGCACGAGCTGCTGCGACGCCGTGCGCTCCCGCTCGAGGCGCGCGATCTCGTCCTCCGGCACGCCGAGCAGCGCCAGGCGCTCGCGGCCGGCGCGCACGCCGCCCGCCTCGTGCGCGGCCCCGCCGTGGCCCGCGCCCGGCTCCGCGCCCGCGGCCAGCTCGAGCAGGTACTCGCGCTCGCTCTGGTAGAGCTCGGGGCTGTAGAGCGTCAGCATCGGCCGCCCGGCGCGCAGCACCTCGCCCGTGCGGCTCGCCTCCAGCGTTCGCACCCAGCCCGCGACCCGCAGCTGCACGACGCGGATCCGGCCCTCGTCGGGCGCGACGAAGCCCGTCAGCTCGGCGCTCTCGCCGAGCGGCGCGCGCGCCGCGACCGCCGTGCGCACGCCGATCCGCTGCACGCGCTCCGTGCCGATGGTGACCGGCACGAGCCCGGGCACGTCGCTCGCGCCGGCCGCCGCCGAGTCGCTCTCGACCACCGGCTCGAGGTCCATGCCGCAGATCGGGCACTCGGCCGGCCGCGGCGAGGTGTAGGTCGGGTGCATGGGGCAGCGGTAGAGCGAGGCCTTCGCCGCCGCGCCCGCGCCGCCGCCCGAGCGCGACAGGAAGTACCCCGTGACGCTCGCCGCGGCCAGCAGCACCAGGGCGCCGAACAGCACCCAGCGCAGAACGTTCATCGCCCGCGCCCCGCGCGGCGGCTCGTGCAGGCCGCCCGTCGTCGTGCCGCTCATTTCCGCACCTCCTTCGCTTCGAGAGCCGGCAGGTTCACGCCCACCAGCTCGCCCTTGCCCGTGATCGCGAGCACCCGCGCGCACGCGCGCGAGAAGTCCTGCCGCGCGCGCGACAGCGCCACGTGCTCGCCGTAGAGCGCGTGCGCCGACTCGAGCACGCGCGAGAGGTCCGTGGTCCCCGCCTCGTAGCCGATCCAGGCCGCCTCGAGCGCCCGCTCCTGCGCCGCGACGACCGTGTCGGCGAGCAGCGCCACCGTGCGGCGCGCCGCCCAGGCGCGCGCGAGCGCACCGGCCAGGTCCGCCTCGAGGTCGAGCGCGGCCGCCTGCCGCTCGCTCTCGGCGGCGCGCGCCATCGCGTCCATCTCGCGCGCCTGCGCGCGTTCGCGCGAGGCCGAAAAGACCGGCAGCATCACGCCGACGCTGGCGCTCCACATGTCGTCGAGTTCCATGCCGTCGGCCATCGGCCCGCGCTTCGCCCACGAGGCGCGCAGGTCGAGGTCCGGCCAGGTCATGCGCCGCATCGCCCGCGCCGACGCGCGGCGGCTCTCCGCCTGGCGGGCGAGCGCGGCGAGGCGCGGCTGCGTGCCGTCGAGCGCCTCGCCCCAGGCCGGCGAGCCCTCGGGCTGCAGCGCCTCGGGCGGCGCGGCGAGCGACTCGGCCGCGGCGCCGATCGCGCGCCCG
>CAZUEM010000095.1:0-13831 GCA_964619155.1 uncultured bacterium | reverse complement strand
CTCGCGCGCCCGCGCGGCCTCCTCGCGCGCGCGGCCCTCGCGGCCGGTCGCGAGCAGCGCGCGCGCCAGCTCGAGCCGCGCGGCCGAGCGCTCGAACGGCATGCCGGCGCGCACCCAGCCGTCCACGGCGTCCTCGAACGCGAGCCGCGCGCTCTCGTGGTCGCCGCGCGCGGCGCTCGCGTGGCCGGCGGCGAAGCGCGCGGTCGCGTGCATGCCGTGCGTGCCCACTTCGGCCGCCAGCGACTCGAGCACGCCGAGCTGCTGCTCGGCCGCCGCGTGCTCGCCCAGCGCGGCGCGCACGCGCACCGCGAGCGAGAGGGCGCGCGCGAGGTCCACCTGCGCGGCGGTCGCCATCTGTCGCAGGTACCGCTCGAGCAGGTCGGCGGCCGCCCGGGCGTCGCCGCGTTCGAGCGACAGCTCGGCCAGCGCGAGCTGCGCGTCGGGCAGGTGCTGCACCCGGTGCAGGTGCGCTTCGGCCTCGTCGAGGCGGCCCTGGCGCAGGCGCAGTTCGCCGAGCCGGGCCACCGAGCGCGTGCCCACCCATGGCACCGGGCGCGGGCCCACGGCCAGCGCGGCCTCCGCCTCGGTCCAGCGCCCGCGCACGATGAGCAGGCCCGCGAAATAGTTCCGGCACAGGCTCCCGAGCGGGCGGGCGTGCCTGCGGGCGGCGAAGCTCTGGAGGTTGTCGTGCCACTTCGCGGCGCGGTCGTAGTCGCGCACCTTCTCGTAGGCCGACAGCACCTGGCACAGGATGCTGCCCGCGCTCAGGTAGTCGTCCACCTCGCCGGCCGACGCCGCGGCCGCGGCGAGGTCGAGCCGGCGCAGGCCCTCGGCGACCTGGCCCGCGCGCAGCAGCGCCGCGCCCTCGAGCGCCACGACCTCCATCTCGAGCGAGGCGTCACCGTGCTCGCGCGCGATCGCGCGCGCCCGGGCCATCGCCTCGACGACGGCGTGGAACTCGCCCGCGGGCATGAGCCGCGAGTCCGCCTCGCGCACGAGCAGCCAGCCGCGCTCGGGCACGTCGCCGAGCCCCTCGAGCAACTCGCGCGCGCGCTCGAGCCAGCCGTCGGCGAACGCCGGGTCGCCGCGCAGGTTGCGGGTGTCCCACATGAGCGCCAGCGCGAGCCGCGCCGCCTCGCGGCGGTCGCCGCGCTCGCGGTGCATCGCATACGCGCGCTCGTGCGCCTCGATCGCTCCCTCGGCGTCGGTGACGCCGATCGCCGCCGCGGCGAGGCCCTCCCAGGCCTGCGGGGTCTCCATGGAGGCGAGCGAGGCGCGGAACTCGGCGCGTGCCTGCTCCCACGCCCCGCGCTCCAGCGCCTCGAGGCCCGCGAGCAGGTGCGGGCAGTCGGGGGGCAGGGGACCGCGGGACCGCAGGGAGACCGTCATCGAATCGCCCAGGATGGAGGTGGGTGACCGGACGCGCGGCGAAAGTTTCGCGGGCGCAAGCCGCGGGGTCAAGCGTCAGTACTTCTCGTAGCTCTTCTCCTCGATCAGCTCGGAGCCGAGGGCCACGTTCAGTTCGCGCTTGATCGCGGCGCGGCGGTCGTTCGTGCGGTAGACCGAGCGCGCCAGCTCGACGAACTCGGCGTCGAACGTCCGCGCCGCCTCCTTCACCCGGATGCGGTCCTCGATGTCCCAGAGCGCTTCGTTCACGGCCTTGAGGTCGGCGACCAGCTTCGCGACGTCGCGGCCGGCGAGCGGCGAGGCCGCCCAGGTCGCGCGCAGCAGTTCGAGCTCGCGCCGGACGTTGGCGAGCTTGGCCGGATCGCTCATGCGCTCGGACTTGATCTCGAGAATGGTGAGCTTGTCGAGGAACTCGCCGGGCGAGGTCTGGACGGTCAGGTGCATGGCGCGAGGGTACCGCTACCGCAGGGTCTGCAGCAGCCCGTAGATGCCCATCCCGAGCGCCGCGAGCGAGTCGCCGGCGATGAGCCCGCCGCCCACGAGCGACATCGTGCTCATGTCCTCGGGCAGGCCCTCGTGGGTCGCGTCCTTCGGCCGGCGCGCCTGCCAGGTCTGCAGCAGCGAGCTGAACGTGCCGCCCACGCCGAACCAGGCCGCGGTGCCGAACTCGACGAAGCCGCCGAACGACGCGGCGTACGGGCTCGGCAGGAACACGCAGTCCAGCGTCAGGTCCGTGAAGTACCCGGTGCGGCTGCCCTTCACCCACTCCTTCCAGGAGGCGCGCCGCTTGATGGACTTGCGCAGGATCTCGATCAGCAGCCCGAGCCCGATGCCGAACGCGAGCGCGAGCATGACCTTGGGGTTCGGGTGGGTGAGGCTGTCGAGGGCGCCGACGAACTTGTACGTCATCGCCGACTGCCACTTGCCGACCTCGCCGCCGCCCGGGTGCGCGAGCTGGTTGATGTTGAGCACCGGGTACGCCTTCATGAACAGCCGCGCGAGCACCACGGCCATCACCGCGCCCATGGCGATGCCGATCACCTGGTAGCGGAACTGGATCGTGCGGTTCGTGCCGAGGCGCCAGCCCGTCGAGCGGTCCTGCTGCATGTCGCCGCCGACGCTCGTCGAGATGAGCAGGATGGAGGCGCACAGCAGGCCGGTGACCGGGTCGGTCAGGCCGATGGCGGCGAGAATGAACACCGTGAGCACGAACGCGCTCGAGATCGGGTTGCTGTCCGAGATGCCGAGCGAGATGCCGTTGACCATCAGGAACACGAACACGAGCGCGATGGCGGCGAACACGAACAGCGCCGGGAGCTTGAGGATGCCGATGCCGACGGCCGCGATCGCGAGGCCCCAGAACGCCACCCAGCCGGCGAGGAATCGGCTGTCGGTGCGCTTCCAGTCCTCGGAGGGCGGCAGCGGGGGCTTCGCCTTGCCCCATTCGCGCGCGGCGGCGAAGCCGAGCAGCGTCATGTCCACCGCCGCGGCGCCCATGATCATGCCGAGCGCGGCGATGAAGCCGATCTTGCGGAACGGGTCGTGCTCGCCGAGCCAGCCGTTCGCGCGCAGCCACGGCGTGAGCGCCACGCCGATCGCGCCGACGACGATGGCCGGGATGCCGATGCGCGCGCCGACGATCATGCCGGCGCCGAAGGTCGAGGCGGAGTAGCCGGTGCCCGAGAACTTCGCCAGCGCTTCGCCGGCGCGGCCCTGGAACGGGATGCTGACCGCGAGCCCGCTCAGCAGGCCGCCGAGCGTGCCGCCGCCCAGCTTGGCGATGGACTCGCGCAGCAGCCGGATGTCGGTGAGCGCCCGCAGGATGTTCGCGACCGCGAAGCCCGACGGGAAGCTGAGCATCATGCGGTCCACGAGGATGGGCGTGTAGAGCATGCCCACGCCGACGCCGAACATGCCGATGCACATGAAGTAGAGCACCATCTGCCAGACCGGCGGCTCGGGCAGCCCGAGCCAGGTGAGCGCCTGGATGAGCACCGCCATGCCGGACAGGCCCGCCACCGAGGCGGCCATGGTCTGCATGTAGTTGGCGCCGTGCTTGCCCTCGGCGCCGTACCCGTAGGTGACGACGCTGCCGAGGATGCCGGCCAGCACCTGCCCGCCGACGAAGAACCCGAGCGAGAAGTTCATGTAGGCGGCGGTGATGCCGCCCAGCGGCCCGAGAATGAAGATGGCGATGGCGCCCAGCAGGACGTAGTACCCGGGCGTGTTGATCGGCGGCAGGAAGCGGTGTTTTTGGCTCATGGTCGCGGCACGATAGCAGCGCCGCCGCGGCGCGCCCACGCTTTTTCGCGCGCGCCGCGGCGGCGGCCGGGCGTCGCCTACGCCGGGACGGCGGACTTCAGGAACGCCGCGAGGTCGGCGTGCAGCTTCGCGAGCGAGGCCGGGTGCACGTACATCATGTGCCCCGCCTCGTAGTAGCCCATCGAGACGTTCGCGGCCAGCTCGTCGGGCAGCCCGAGGTGGCGGAACGTGTACTCGGTCGCCGAGTAGGGCGTGGCCAGGTCGTAGTAGCCGTTGGCGACGAACACCTTGAGGTGCGGGTTCGCCGTCATCGCGCCGCGCAGCGTCTCGACGACCTCGACGAACTTGTTCTCGTGCTCGTGGAAGCGCCACGACTCGTTCGTCTTGAAGCTGAGGATCTCGTACGGCAGGTCGCTCTCGAACTGCAGCTCGCCGCGCACGTAGTCGTTGAGCGTCGCGGCGTAGGGCCCGAGGATCGGCGAGAAGCTCGGGTCGGTCGCGATCTCGGCGCCCGCCGCGTCGCGCTCGACGCCGGTGAAGCGGCTGTCGAGCCGCCCGACCGTGCGCCGCCCGGCGCGCAGCAGCTCCTTGCAGAAGCGCATGATCTCGGGCCGCAGGTTCGAGCGCTCGACGTAGTCGGGCGACAGGCCCGTGAAGCGCGCCACCTTCGCCGCCAGCGCCGCGCGCTCGGCGGGCGTGAGCGCCGAGCCCTTGAGCAGCGCGCTCGCGTATTCGCCGGTCGCGAACGCCTCGGCCTCGTCGAGCGTCGCGCGCAGGTCCTTCTGCAGCGACGGTTCGAGGCGCCCGTGGTACCAGGCGGTCGCCGTGTAGGCCGGCAGGTAGAGAATGCTCGGCAGGTCGTTCGTGGGCAGGAACTCGAGCGTCTGGAAGTCGAGCACCGAGGAGACCAGCATCAGGCCGTTCAGGTACATGCCGTGGCGGTCCTGCAGGTAGCCCGAGAGGCCCGCCGCGCGGGTCGTGCCGTAGCTCTCGCCGACCAGGAACTTGGGGCTCGGCCAGCGGCGGTTGCGCGTGCACCAGAGGCGGATGAAGTCGCCGACCGACTCGATGTCCTTCTTGAAGTTGTGGAACTCCTTCGCCTTCTCGCCGGCGACCGGGCGGCTGAAGCCGGTGCTCACCGGGTCCACGAACACGAGGTCGGTCTCGGCGAGCAGCGTGTGCTCGTTGTCGGTGAGCCGGTAGGGCGGCGGCGTCGAGCGGCCGGCGTCCTCCATGACGACGCGCCGGGGCCCGAGCGCGCCGAGGTGGAGCCACACCGACGAGGAGCCCGGACCGCCGTTGAAGGCGAACGTCACCGGCCGCGCGGCCGCGTCGGGGACGCCGTCGAGCGTGTAGGCGACGAAGAACATCGTCGCGCGCGGCTTCTCGCCCTCGGAGACGCCCTCGTGCTCGCCCTTCTTCTCGGCCTCCTCGCGCAGCACGATCGTGCCGGCGGTGGCGGTGTAGGCGACGTCGCGGCCGCCCACGCGCAGCGTGTGCTTCGTGGTGACGAGGCGATCGGCGGGCTCGGGCGCGGGGCGGGCGGCTTCGCCCGCGGCGGCGGGCGCTTCGGTCTTCTCGGACATGCGCGTCTCCGGTGATGGCGGCGGGGCGGGTGACGGTGCGGAACGCGGCGCATCATGCCACGCCCGCGCGGCCGCCGTCTCGCGCCGCGGGCCGCGACGGGTGCGGATCGCGGACGGCGATCCGCCGGGCGCCGACGCCGGCGGAGGGCGAGCGGTCCCGCGCGGATTTTTTTCGCCGGCGGGCCACGATTCGCTCGCATCGCGGGGCGATCGCCCATATCCTGCGCGGCGCACGCGGACGCACGGCCGCCCGCGACCCTTTTCCCCGTGAACGGAGGTGGAGAGAGTTGAAGGAGATCCGCGCCTGGACCACGAAGGACTCGTCGTCGCTCTACAACGTGAGCGGCTGGTCGAGCGGCTACTTCCGCATCAACGACGCGGGCCACATCGAGGTGACGCCCTCGGGCCCGGACGGCGGAAGCGTGGACCTGTACGACCTCATCCAGGACCTGCAGCGCCGCGGCCTCGGCATGCCGCTGCTCATGCGCTTCTCCGACATCCTCCACAGCCGCGTGAAGCAGCTGTTCGGCTGCTTCGACAGCGCCATCCGCGAGTACGGCTACCGCGGGCGCTACCGCGGCGTGTTCCCGATCAAGGTCAACCAGCAGCACCAGGTGGTCGAGGAGCTGGTGCGCTTCGGCGGCCCGCTCGGGCTCGGCCTCGAGGCCGGCTCCAAGCCCGAACTGCTCGCCGGGCTGGCCCTGCTCGACAACAGCAGCGACGGCCTGCTGATCCTGAACGGGTACAAGGACGTCGAGTACATGGAGACGGCGCTGCTCGCCCAGAAGATCGGGCGCTACCCGATCGTCGTGATCGACCGCTACCGCGAGCTGGACCTGCTGCTGCAGGTGGCCCGCCGGCTCGGCATCCGCCCGCACATCGGCGTGCGCGCCAAGCTGACGACCAAGGGCGCCGGCAAGTGGATGGAGTCCACGGGCGACCGCTCGAAGTTCGGCCTGACCGCGACCGAGATCATGATGCTCGTGGACAAGCTGCGCGACGAGAAGATGCTCGACTGCCTCGAGCTCGTGCACTTCCACATCGGCTCGCAGATCTCGACCGTGCGCGCGATCAAGGACGCCATGACCGAGGCGTCGCGCGTCTACGTCGAGCTGGCGAAGGCGGGGGCGGGGCTCAAGTTCCTCGACGCCGGCGGCGGCCTCGGCGTGGACTACGACGGCTCGTCCACGAACTGGCACTCGTCCACGAACTACACGATGCAGGAGTACGCGAACGACGTCGTCGCGGCGATCCAGGACGGCTGCGAGACCGCCGGCGTGCCGCACCCCGACATCGTCACCGAGTCCGGCCGCGCGCTGGTCGCGCACCACTCGGTGCTGGTGTTCAACGTGCTCGACGTGAACGAGGTGGTGGTCGGCCAGGTCCCGCCGCCGATCGCCAAGGACGACCCGCCGGTCATCCGCACGATCATCGAGACCTGGCGCGGCGTCTCGCGCAAGAACTTCCAGGAGGCGTACCACGACGCGCTGCAGGCCAAGGAGGAGGCGACGAGCCTCTTCAACCTCGGCCTGCTCGACCTGCGCGGCCGGGCGCGCGTCGAGCAGCTCTTCTGGGGCTGCTGCGAGGCGATCCTGAAGATCATCCGCGAACTGGACTACGTGCCCGACGACCTCGACGGGCTCGAGAAGGGCCTCGCCGACACCTACTACGGCAACTTCTCGCTGTTCCAGTCGGCGCCCGACCACTGGGCGGTGAAGCAACTCTTCCCGGTGGTGCCGCTGCACCGGCTGAACGAGCGCCCGACGCGGCGCGGCGTCATCGCCGACCTGACGTGCGATTCCGACGGCAAGATGGACCAGTTCATCGACCTTCGCGACGTCAAGCACTGGCTCGAGCTGCACGCGTTCGACGGCTCGCCGTACTACCTGGGCGTGTTCCTGGTCGGCGCCTACCAGGAGATCCTGGGCGACCTGCACAACCTCTTCGGCGACACGAACGCGGTGCACATCGCGCTCGACGAGAACGGATACCGCGTGGTCGAGGTGGTCGAGGGCGACTCGGTCACCGAGGTGCTGGGCTACGTCCAGTACTCGAAGCAGAACCTCGTCCAGCGACTGCGCCAGGCGAACGAGGACGCGCTGCGCCGGGGGCTGCTCACGTTCGAGGAGTCGGCGCTCCTCATGAAGCGCTACGACGAGGGCCTGGCGGGCTACACCTACCTCGAGGAGGAGGAGCCGGCGTCCGCGCCGGGCAACGGCGCCAACGGACGCGGTGCCGCGGCGGCCTCGCCGGCGGCTCCGGCGGCTTCGGCGGCGAACGCGCCGGCGCCCGCCGCGCCGAAGGTGGCCGAGACGAGCGCGCGCTCGCGCTGACCGGCGGCCGCCGAACGAGACCGGCGCGGAGCCCTCGCGGGCCCCGCGCCGTTCGTGTTCCGGTCCGGCCGGCGGCTCAGGCCGCCTTGGCGTACGGCTCCTCGTCGTCCTCTTCGTCCTCGTCCTCGTCGCGGGCCGTGCCCGCGGCGACCCGCATCCGCGAGACCACCTCGCGCTCCTCGCGCAGGTTCTCGACGATGCTCTCGGCCTGCTTCACGAGCACCTTGAGCGAGCCGGTCTTCTCGACCGCCTGGTCCACGAGGACCTTCTGGCCCTGCAGCGCCTCGAGGCTCGAGTGCACGTCCTCCAGCAGCGCCTCGGCGCGGGCGAGCCGCTCCTCGGCCTTCGACATCTGGCGCTTGCGCTCGTCGATCGCGCTCGCCATGTCGCGCACCTCCTGCAGCCGGGCCATGACGCTCTCGAGGAGCTTGCGGCCGTCCTCGACCTCGCGCTGCGTCGAGGTGATCTGCCGCACCTCCGAGGCGGTCTTCTCGACCATCCCGAACATCCGGTCGAGGTCCGCCTGCAGGGCGTCCACCGTGCCCTGCCGCGAGGCGAGCTGCTCCAGCGACCGCGCGACGCTCTGCTCGACGAGGTCCCACTTCGCCATGCGCTCCTCGAAGCGGTCCAGCCGCTGCTCGACCGGCTGCAGGTCGGTCGCGCGGTGCTCGAGCTGCGAGGCGGTCTCCTCGAGCTGCGAGGCGCGCTCCTCCGCCGCCGCGAGCGCGCCGGCCAGCCGCTGCGCCAGCGCGTCCAGCTGCTGCGCCGAGTCCGCGGCCTCCTTGCGCAGGCCCGAGGCCTTCTGCAGGTCCTTGCGCGCCGACTCGAGCGCGTGGTGGCGCTGGTCCAGCTCCTTCTTCAGCGTCTGCGTGCGCTCGGCGAGCGCCTCGACGGACTCGCAGCGCGATTCGATCGCCTCGAGCGCCTCGCGCGTCCGCTCCGCGGCCCGCTGCGACTCGGCCAGTCCGGCCGACGTCCCGGCGACGACCTGCGCGGTGCGCGCGGCCTCGTCGGCCTGCGCCGACAGGCCCTCGAAGCGCTGCTCGGCGGCGGTCATGCGCTCGAGCAACTGGCGGCCGCGCTCGTCGACGTGCCCCGCCTGCGTGCCGAGGTTCGTGAGCCGGACCTGCAGGTCCTCGACCGCCGCGTGGCGCGACTCGATGACCTCGAGCGAGTCCGTGATCTGCCGGGTCCGCGCGTGCGCCTGCTCGACGACCGGCTGCAGGGCCCGCAGCTCGTCCACCTGCGCGCGCAGCGAGGTCACCGACTGCTCGACCGAGCCGAGCCACTCGCGCGTCTGCTGCTGGCCCTCGCGGGCCCGCGACAGCTCGCCGTGCGCGAGCTGCGTCTGCTCGAGCGCGTCCTGCACGAGCGCGTGCGCGCCGCGAAGCTGCGCGACGTCGCGCAGCGCCGCGTCGATGGCCGGCTGCGCCTGCTCGATGCGCGCCACCCTGGCGCCGGTCTCCTGGGCCACGCGGCTCACGTCCTCGAGGCCGCGGCGGATGCTCTCCAGCTTCGCCGACTCCTCGCCGACGCGGGCGACGCCCTCCGACAGCGACTCGAGCTGGCCGGCGATTCCCTGCGTGCGCGCCATCAGCGCCGCGACGGTCTCGCTCGACTCGCTCAGCCCCTTGAAGCGGGTCTCGAAGTCCGACAGCGCGCCGCGCACGTCGGTGACCCGCTGGCTGACCGACTCGAGCCCCCGGCTCTCGAATTCGAAGCGCTCGACGGCCCCCTTGAGCTCGTCCTGGGCGGACGCCAGCTCGATGCGCATCTCGCGGGCGCGCTCGTCCGTGTCGCGCTGGAGCTGCTGGATCTCCTGCGAACGCTCGAGCACCGCTTCGTGCAGCGACTGCAGCGCGGACACCTGGTCCGCGAGGCCCGCGAGCGCGGACTCGTTCGACTGCTGCTGCCGGACGCCCGCGTCCACCTGGCGCATCGCGCGATCGAGGTTCTCGGCGCGGGCGAGGGCGGTCTCGACCGCCTCGCGCTGGGCCTCGAGCGCGGCGCCCTTCTGGGCGACGAAGTCACCGAGGGCCTTGAGCGTGCCGATCTGGCGCTTGAGGTCGTCCACCGTGGCCTGCACGCCGTCGAGCCCGCGCACGGACTGGGCGACGCCCGCGACGCGGCGCTCCTTGTCCTGCAGGTCGCGGCTCAGTTCCTCGCGGCGCCGGTCGAGCGCCTCCATCTTGGTGGTCGCCAGCTTGTGCGCGTCGAGCAGGCGGTCGTGCTGCTCGCGCAGCTTGGTCAGGTGCTCGCCGGTGCCCTCGACCTGGCCGCGCAGCGCGCCGACATCCTCGCGCACCTGCCGGAAGGGCTTCTCGACCTCGAGGAAGTTCTCGAGCTGCTGGCGCAGCGACTGCGCCATCTCGACCTTGCTGCCCAGCTCGTCCACGGTCTCGCGGATCTTCCGCGCGTCCTCGAGCGCCTGCACGATCTGGGTCTCGGCGCGCATCGTGCCCTCGACGAGGCTCTCGGAGCGCTCCTGCATGGTCTCGAAGCGGGGCACCAGCTGGAGCATGGCCGTGAAGCGCTGCTCGAGGTCGGCGATGCGGTTCGCCGCGGCCTCGACGTCGGACTCGACCTTCGCCACCGGCTCGCCGAGCGTCTGCAGGTGCTCCGAGGAGGAGCGGATGCTGGCGAGAAGCGCCTCGTACTTGACGCGCTCCTGCTGCATCTCCTGGAGGATCGCGCGCATGTCGTCGGTGAGCTCGCGGTCCTTCGCGCCGTTCCCGAGCAGGTTCTTGAGCAGCGGGGCCATCGTTCGCTCCTTCCGGGGTTGTCCGCCCGTCCGGCCGGAGTGGGGGCCGGCGGTCCAGTTGCGGGGTCGGTCCCGGGCCATGCCCGCGCGGGCGGGCCCGGTAGGGGTTCGCGCGGGGCCGCGACTGCAAGACCCGGGCCTCGCGGCGGGGGGCTGCGCGCGGGGCGCGGCGTGACGCCCCCCGGTCGAGCCCGCGGCACGCCGCGTGGCTGCGGCGCATCGCCACGCGCCGTGCCCCGGGCCCGCGGCCGTCCGCGTTCGCGGCCAGCGGGTTAGGCGGGTGGAGTCACCCGCATCGGAACCGGGACTGTCGCGTCCCGCACGGGCGTCCGCGGCCGGACGCGTGGGGAGCGCGGCCGCCTTCGGCCCGGGGGTGTCGCGGGGGAGCGGGCCCTCCGGCCGCACATTTTTCCGCCGGGGGGCGCTCGGGGGCGGACCGCGGCTTTCCGCCCCGCTTGTTTCGCGTGTCCAAACCCGGTCAGAGCCGGCTGTGCGTCCCGGAAGTGAAAACCTGAAAGAGTTGCTTGACCCGGCGAGGGCGAAGAATCAACCTGAATCCCGGACGCTTCAGGTGCGTCAGAACCGCCGCGTGAATCTTTGCGGCGGCTCGCCAAGCACCCCCCCCGGCGACCGTCACGCGTGTTCCCCCCGCACATGTCGTGTGTCATTAACGCGGTGCGTCGCGGAATCGTCCGCGGCGACGTGAAACGGAGGTCACCTCATGAAGCTGGATCGCGTCCACATTCTTCGCTCGCTCGCCGCGCTCACGCTTGTCGCGGCCGCGGTCGCCTTTGCGGCGCCCGTGCACGCTGCCTTCCCGCTGCGCGCGCCGCAGGTCACCGTGAACCCCGGTGACGGCTCGCTGCAGGGCTACTTCAATGGTGTCGGCGAGTCCATCAACGTCGCCACCGACCAGCTCGATGCCCAGACGTGGAGCACCACGATCTCGGGCAACTCGACCTTCACGTTCATGCTCGAGATCGCGGGCCTGGCCGGCACGAACACGATCGGCGTCTACAACGGCGGCGACGCCGCGCCGGCTCTCTACCAGGTGTTCCCCGGCGCCGCGGGCCCGGGCTGGTACGCGGTCGCGCACTTCGGCGCCGGCGGCAGCCTGGTCGTGAGCCTGTTCGACAACAACAGCGTCTACCAGGGCCAGTCGGCGTACGCCGGCGTGGACCGGAACAACTTCGGCTTCTACATCCAGAACGGGACCGGCACCTACTACTCGCAGGACTACCGCAACGGCGGGTTCGCCCACGTGCTTACGTTCGCCGGCACGGGCGTCAACTTCGGCTGCTGGTGGCAGTGCTTCGAGGACCTGCCGAACAACGGCACGGACTGGGACTTCAACGACGCGGTGCTGTTCGTCGAGTCGGTGAACCCGGTGCCCGCGGGCAAGTCCTCGTGGGGCCGCATCAAGGGCCTCTACTAGGGCCGGCCGGCAGTAGCGTCAGGAACCCCTGCGTGACCCGTTCGCGCAGGGGTTCTTTCTTCTCCAAGAAAGTGCGTCGGCCGAACGTCCCGGGCTGGTAAACTTCTCGGGACGACCACGCATCCTCAGGCGCGCCCGTCCCACTGCCGCAACGCGGCCCGGCGAGCGCACTTGCGCTGCCCCGGAGGCATCATGAGTCCCCGCACCCCGCTCCGCACCGTCGCGCGCCTCCTGAGCGTCGCCGCGGTCGCGGCGTTCCCGTTGCTGACGTCGGCGCGCGCGCTCGCGGGCACGTTCTATTCGCAGGGAAGCCTCGAGGCGAACGCGACCGCGAGCTGGAACTCGCTGCGCACCGGTGGCGGCTCGGCGCCCGCCGACTTCGTCTCCGGCGACACGCTCGTCGTGCAGGACACGCACGTGCTGACGCTCTCGGCGGACTGGACCGTCTCGGGCGCAGGCGCGGCGGTGGTGATCGAGACGGGCGGGTCTCTCACCGTGTCCACCGGCCGGACGTTCACGGCCGAATGCCTCGTCACGAACGGCGGCACGCTGGGAGTGGACGGCACGCTGCGCTTCGGCGCCGGCGGCTCGTTCGACGCGGGCAGCACGGCGGCGCCCACCTATGCCACGGGCTCGACGCTCGAATACGCGAACACCGGCGGCGTGAACGTGGGCGGAGAGTGGACCGGAACCGGCGCCGCGGGAACGGGCGTGCCGGCGGACGTCGCGGTGACGGGCGGCGGCAGCGTCACCCTGCCGTCGGCCGACCGGGGGCTCGCGGGCTCGCTGGACGTCTCCTCGGGGGCGCTCGCGCTCAACGCCACGTCCGGCACGCTCGAAGTCCGCGGCGACTGGACGGTGGGCGCGGGCGGGACGTTCACGCCCAACGGGCGAACGGTGCTCTTCACGGGCGGGGCCGACCAGGCGCTGACGAGCGGCGGCGACGCCTTCGCCGGCCTGACGGTGAACAAGCCGGGCGGCGCGATCGTGCTGTCGGGCGACCTCACCGTGGACGGTGCGCTCACGTTCACCGCCGGAAACATCGAGACCGGGGCCGCGAGCGTCGTCCTCGGCGCGGCGGGCAGCGTGAGCCGCACGAGCGGGCATGTCGTGGGGAGCTTCCGCAAGCCGGTCGCGGCAGGCGGCTCGTCGCGCACGTTCCAGGTCGGGGACGCGACGAACTACGCGCCCGTCCAGGTCACGGGGCAGGGCGGAGGATTCGACGCCGCTTTCGACCTGACCGTCTCGACGGCGCCGGGCGACCACGATTCGCTCGGCACGTCGGGCCTCGCACCCGGCCGCTCCGTCAATCGGACGTGGACGCTCACGCCCTCGGGCTATGCGGGCGGGAGCTTCTACGTGATCCTGAGCTTCACCGCCGCGGACGTGGACGCCGGCGCCGCGCCGACGCGCTTCGTCGTTCGCCGCCATTCGGGCGGAGCCTGGACCACCACCAGCACGGCGGCACGCACCTCGACGAGTACGCGCGCCAACGGGCTTTCGGCGTTCGGCGATTTCGCCGTGGGCGAGCAGGCGATCGACTACTACCAGGTCGCGGCCACTTCGCCGCAGCTCGCGGGAGCGGTCTTCACGACCACGGTGACCGCGTACGACCTGCTCAACGCGGTGGTCGTGGACGACAGCAGCACGCAGGTCACGATGACGAGCAGCGGCGCGGCCGAGTTCGACGCCGACGGGAACGGCACCTACGGCGACACCGTCAAGACGCTCACCTCGGGCACTTTCGGCATCGCCACGCGCGACGTGACCGCCGAGACCGTCTCCTTGATCGCGACCGACGCGAACGCGAAGACGGGCAGCCGGACGGGCCTCGTGGTGCAGGAGACGGTCTCGATCACCACGACGTCGCTGCCGAACGGCATGGTGGGGGCCGTGTACTCGCAGTCCGTGGCCGCAGCGGGCGGGACCGGGCCCTACACGTGGGCCGTGTCCTCCGGAACGCTCCCGGCCGGGCTCTCGCTGGACACGAACACCGGCGTCGTCAGCGGCACGCCGACCGCTTCCGAGACGCAGGCGTTCACGGTGC
>CAZUEM010000094.1:0-13837 GCA_964619155.1 uncultured bacterium | reverse complement strand
CGCGTGCGCCCCGGCCCCGGCGACGGCCCCTCGCAAACGAGCGAGCGCGACCGAGTCCCCGGCGACGGCCCCGCACACACGACCGGGCGCGACCGCCAGGCAGCGCCCTCGCAACGGGCCCGCGAAAACGAAAGCGCCGCGGGACGTCGCCCCGCGGCGCTTCGTGAAACGGTGTCCGGAGGCGCCGTCAGACGCGCTCGACGAACTCGCCCGTGCGCGTGTCGATGCGCACCCGGTCGCCCTGCTCGATGTAGGGCGGCACCTTGATCTCGAGACCTGTCGTCAGGAGCGCCGGCTTGCTCGTGTTCTGCACCGCCGCGCCCTTGATGTTCGGCGTCGTCTCGGCCACCTCCAGCTCCACGAACATCGGCGGCTCGATCCCCACCACCTTGCCCTGCCAGTAGCTCGCCGAGATGACCATTCCGTCCGTCAGGTAGCCCGCCGCGTCGCCGAGCACGTCCTTGTCGAGCGAGACCATCTCGTACGACTCCGTGTTCATGAAGTGGTACTCGTCGCCCGCCTTGTAGCTGAACTGCAGCGAGTGCTCGTCCAGCTGCGCCTTCTCGACCTTGTCCTCCGACGAGAAGCGCACTTCCTGGTTCGAGCCGGTCTCGATGTTGACCAGCTTGGCCTGCACGAAGCCGCGGAGGTTGCCGGGCGTGCGGTGCACCATGTTGGCGACGCGGTGCGGCTTGCCGTTGTAGAGGATCAGGTAGCCGACGCGGATCTGGGTCGCTGCGATCATCGGGGAATCCCTGCCAGGTTTCGGGTGGTCGTCCGGAGCGGGTCACCGGCCCACGGAAGGCCTCCCCACTGCATTCGCGGCCGGGGATTGTGCCCGAGCCCCCGGGGGCCCGTCCAATTCCGGGGCCCCCGGGGCCCGAGGGACCCCGGGGCCGCTCCGGAATGGCCCGCGCCCGCCTTCAGCGCGCGCGCCGCTCCAGGGCCCGGGCCGCGCGCTCGACGTCGCCGGCGTCGTTGTAGACCTGCGCCGAGAGCCGCCACAGCAGCCGGCCGCGGAACTCGAGGACCTGCGCCTCGATGCCGTCCTCGTCGAGGAGCGCGTCCTTGAGCCGCATGCCGTCCTCGCGGGTCGCGCCGAAGCGCTCGGGCAGCAGCACCGCCGCCATCGTGCCCACCATGGACTCGTCCTGCGGCAGCGGCACGCCCCAGCGGTCGGCCAGCGCCCGGGCCGAGTTCCAGGCCAGCCCGTGGTTCCAGGCGCGCATCGCCTCGAGCCCAAGATCGCGCATGAACGCGATGCCCTCCGGCGCGGCCAGCCACGGCGAAGGGTCGCGCGTGCCCTGCAGGTCGAACTCGGCGGCGAGCCCGAGCCCGTAGCCCCAGCTGATCGCCGGCGGGTGCAGGTCCTCCTGGCGCTCCGGCCGCGCCCACAGCACCCCGGAGCTGATCGGCGCCATCGCCCACTTGTGCAGGTTGCCCGTGTACCAGTCGGCGCCGAGGTCCGGGATCGCGAACTCGAGCGCGCCGGGACCGTGCGCGCCGTCCACGAGCACCGCCACGCCGGCCGCGCGGCAGCGTGCCGCGATCGCGGCGACCGGCAGCAGCAGCGCCGTCGGCGAGGTGACCTGGTCCACGACCGCGATGCGCGTGCGCGGCCCGATCGCGGCCGCGACCGACTCGACGATCGCCGCGGCGTCGCGGCCCGGCCACGGCAGCTCCACCGTCACCACGCGCGCGCCCGCGCGTTCGGCGACGTGGCGCGCGACGAAGCCCACGGAGCCGTAGCCGTGGTCGGTGAGCAGGATTTCGTCGCCCGGCTCCAGCCGCAGCGAGCGCAGCACGGCGTTCACCCCGGCGGTCGCGTTGTCCACGAACGCGAGGTCCTCGCCGCGCGCGCCGAGGAACTCCGCGACCGCGTCGGCGGCCACGCGCATGCGCGGGCGCGCGCGCATCGCGATCTGCTTCACGTCCGCCAGCTCGCGCAGCAGGAAGCGCGCGGGCTGGCGCTGGATCTCGTCGCGGATCGCCTGCTGGACGGCCAGCACGCGGCGCGGCGTCGCGCCGACCGTGCCGTGGTTGAGGTAGGTGGCCTCCGGGTCGAGCGCCCACTCCGAGCGGAGCGCGCGGCCGAAGCCGCTCATCGGACGCGGTACCGGGCGACGATCGCGGTGATGTTGTCCGTGCCGCCCTGGGCAAGGGCGCGGTCCACGAGCGCGCGCGCCGCGTCCGCGCTGCCGGCGAACGCCATCATCAGCGAGGCCAGCTCGGGCTCCGGCACGAAGCGCGTGAGACCGTCCGAGCACAGGAGGATGCGGTCGTCGTCCTGCAGGTCGAGGTGGTGGATGTCGTGCTCCGGCCGGGAGTCGCCCGCGCCCATCGCGCGCGTCAGCACGTGCCCGAGTTCGTGCGTCTCGACCTCCGCCTGCGGGATGAGGCCCTGGTCGGCGTACGACTGCGCCAGCGTGTGATCGTGGGTGATGCGGCGGATCTGGCCGCCGCGCAGCAGGTAGGCGCGCGAGTCGCCGACGTGCACCACGAACAGGTCGTTGCCCACCGAGTAGGCCGACGTCAGCGTCGTGCCCATGCCTTCGAGCGTCTTGTCGCTCGCCGCGTGCGCCTTGAGCGCCTCGTGCACGCCCTGCAGGTAGCCGCGCACGCGCCGGAAGAGCGCGGCGATGTCGGTCTCGCGCGTCGCCGGGTCGTCGAGCCGCAGCGCCCAGCGCGGCGCGCGCAGGATCATCTGCATCATCGAGACGAGCGCCGTGCGGCTCGCCACCTCGCCCGCCGAGTGCCCGCCGAGGCCGTCGGCCACGGCGTAGAGCCAGGCGCTGTCCTCGCGAACCGAGCCGAACACGTCCTCGGGCACGTTGCTCGCGACGCGGTCGAGGAAGCGGCCCATCCGGTAGATCGCGTACGAGTCCTCGTTCTGCTCGCGCACGTTCCCCACGTGGCTGCAGGCCGCCACGTCGGCGGTGACGCGCGAGGGCGGAACGACGTCCTCGGCGATGTCGGGGTTCGGCTCGTTCGAAGTCATGGGCGGCTCGGCTCCGTGGACGATTCCGGTTGCGGCAACCCTATCTCCCGCACGCGTGGCCGGGCCACACGAAAAGCGCGGCGCGGGCGCCTCAGGCCCGGCGCAGCAGCACCAGCGTCACGTCGTCGCTGCGGTGCTCGCCGGCCGCGAAGTCGTCGATCCGGCGGAGGATCCCCTCCGCGACGCCGGCGAGGTCCGGCAGCGGCGCGAGGTCGCGCATCGCCTGCTCGACCCGCTCGGTGTCGAAGAACTCCTCCCCCTTCTGCGCCTCGGGAATGCCGTCGCTGAAGACCGCCACGGTCTCGCCCGGCTCGACGACGGTCTCGCCCATCGTCCACGGGAACGACGACATCATGCCGATCGGCACGCCGGTGGCCTCGAGCGAGCGCAGCGAGCCGCCGCGGGCCAGCAGCGGTTCGGGGTGGCCGCAGTTCACGTAGCGCAGCCTACCGCTCGCCGGGTCGAGGTAGCCGATGAACAGCGTGAGGAAGTTGCGCGCGTCGGTGCTCCGGTAGACCACCTCGTTGAGGCGCACGACCAGCGCGAGCGGGTCGTCGAACGCCTCGTAGAGCACGCGCGAGGACGAGATCGCCGACGACATGAGCAGCGCCGCGCCCATGCCCTTGCCGGAGACGTCGCCGACCAGGAAGACCAGCTGGCCGTCCGCGCGCCGGTAGAAGTCGTAGAGGTCGCCGCCCACCTCGTAGCAGGTCTGCAGCACCGCGTGCAGCCCCCAGCCCGGCAGGTCGCCGGGGGCCTCCGGCAGCAGGTTCTGCTGGATCCGCGTCGCCGTCTGCAACTCGAGCGCGAGCCGCTGCCGGGCCTGCTCGGCCTCGAGCAGGCGGGCGTTGCTGATCTTCACGGCCGCCATGTTGGCCAGCAGCGTGAGCAGCTCGAGCTGCTCGGCGCCGTAGAGCACGGTCGGGTTGGCGCTGTCGGCGTACAGGATGCCCAGCACGCGCGCGTTGTCGTAGAGCGGCACCGCCATCGCCGAGTGGATCAGGTTGCCGACGACGCTCTGCGCGCTCGCGAAGCGCGGGTCGTTCATGGCGTCGGCGGTGATGACCGCGGTGTTCTCGGTGAGCACGATGTTCGCGATGGTCTGCGAGAGCGCGAGCGGGTCCTTGGCGCTCGCGCCGCGTGTGCGCGCGGCCACCTGCTCCAGGCTGTCGCCGTCCTTGCCGCGCAGCAGGATCATCAGCCGGTTCGCGGGCACGGCGCGCTCGACCAGGCGCAGGATCTCCTCGCACGTCTCGCGCATCGGCCGCGGCAGCACGAGCATCTGGCCCGCTTCGGCGAGCAGGCGCACGAGCTTGTTCGGGTCGCGCGTGTCCTGGGTCGGGCGCGAGAGCACGTCCGAGACCTTGATGCGCAGCGACGAGGCGTGCCCGGGCGAGGACGCGAACTGGGTCGGGTGGTCCTCGAGGCTGGCGCGCAGCAGCACGTGCCCGACCTCGATCGTGTCGCCGGGCTTGACCTCGACCGGCGCGGCGGCGTCCTGGCCGTTGACGCGGGTGCCGTTGCGGCTGCCGAGGTCGTGGACCACGATCCGGACGCCGTCGCGCGACAGCTCGGCGTGCTCGCGCGAGACGCTGGAATCGAGGACCTGGACGAAGTTGGACGACGAGCGGCCGATGCGGACCGGCAGGTCCTCGATCGTCCAGGTGCGGTTTTCGCCGTTGAGGCTGGTGGAGAGCTTGAGGATCATGGGCCCGCGAGACTACGCGCCCGGCGGGGACCGCCGCCAGCGCAATCGTGGCCCGGCGAGCGGGCGGACAACCGGAGGTCGTCATGGCGAAGGTCGCGGTGCTGGGTTCGGGCACGGTCGGGCAGGTGCTGGCGGACGGGTTCCTGAAACATGGGGACGAGGTGGTGCGCGGGTCGCGCACGCCGGCGAAGCTCGCGGGCTGGGTGGCGGCGGCGGGCCCGCGGGCCGCGGTCGCGACGTTCGCGGACGCGGTGAAGGGCGCCGATCTCGTCGTGCTCGCGGTCAAGGGCAGCGCGGCCGAGGAGGCCGTGCGCCTCGCCGGCCCGGACGCGCTCGCGGGCAGGACCGTCATCGACGCGACCAACCCGATCGCCGACGCTCCGCCCGTGAACGGAGTCCTGCGCTACTTCACGACGCTGGACGAGTCGCTCATGGAACGCCTGCAGCGCCTCGCGCCCGCGGCGAAGTTCGTCAAGGCGTTCTCGTGCGTCGGCAACGCGTTCATGGTGAACCCCGACTTCGGCGGCGAAAAGCCGACCATGTTCATCTGCGGCGACGACGCGGCGGCGAAGCGGCAGGTGCAGGACGTGCTCGCTCGCTTCGGCTGGGACTGGGAGGACGTCGGCGGCGTCGAAGGCGCGCGCGCCATCGAGCCGCTTTGCATCCTCTGGTGCGCGCCGGGGTTCCAGCGCGGCCAGTGGAACCACGCCTACCGCGTGCTTCGGAAGTAGCCCGCGCGGCGCGAAGAGGCCCCGGTCCGCGACGAGCGGACCGGGGCCTTCGCGTGCCTCCGGACGTCAGTGCGACGACGATGCGCCGAACGGGCCGCCCGTGCGCGCGGGGGCCGGGCCCGCGACGTCGGAGCCCGCCTCGAGCGCGCGCTTGATGCGGGCGCGCGCTTCGAGCAGGTGCGCCCGCGTGTTGTCGCCGAGCGGCGCCGCCGCCGCGAGCACCCGCGCGCAGCGTGCGTCCACGCGCTGGAGCTGCAGCCGGGCGAGCGCCTGAGCGTCGTCCACCACGTTCGTGGCGCCGGTCACCATCGAGGCCAGCCGGTCCACGTACTCGCGCTGCACGTCGCGCCGCGTGCTCGTGCCGTCGAGCGCCTTCATGGCCGCCGGCGCGGGCGCCGCGCCGCCCACCTCGCCCCAGATCGCGCGGGTCAGGCGGTCGAAGTGCTCGCTCAGCCGGTACGGTTCGGCCGAACGGCTCTCGGCCTCGCGCATGCGCGCCAGCGCCGGCGGCGAGAGCACCGCGCCGAGCAGCGTGGACTGCATGGCGAACACGTTGTCGTTCCAGGCGAAGTCGTGGCGGCCGGCGAACACGCCCATGCCCATGCCCCAGTGCGACCAGCGCTCCGGCGCGAGCCGGTTGAGGAGCGCCGCGGGCGCCGCGAACGCGTCCGCGGACCACATCCGCTCGGCGAGGAACGCGAGCGCCTCGCGCTGCTTCGCGGCCGGGACCGGCGCGATCGGGTCCTTCTCGCCCGGCTGGCCGCGCTCGATCCGGGTCATGTACGAGCCGCCCAGGTACTTGACCGCCATGCCGGCGGCGATGCCGTACTGCTGGAGCAGGGTCGCTGTCGCCCGGCGCAGCGCCGTGAGGTCGCCGCTCGAGCCGACCACGCGTTCCTCGAACTTCGGGCTCCGCCACAGGCCCGCGATGTAGGCGGTGCGCTCCTTCGCGAACCGCAGCGGGTCGCTGCCGAGGTCGTAGATGTTCGAGCGCGGGTCGGGCGCGTCGGCCGGGTACGTGTCCTCGTCGGTCGAGTACTCGTGGCCCGGCTTGAGCGACTCGTCGGCGATCTTGCGGGCGAAGGCGTAGTCGGCTTCCGGCGTGGTCGCGCCCGAGGGCGTGTAGCCGTAGCGGATGGCCCACAGGTCGTAGGTGCCGGGGCCGCTCGTGTAGTACTCGCCCTGGCTCTTGCGCGCGTGGTCGATGTTGGGCGTCGGGTACTCCATCACCGAGGAGTACAGGCCGTTCGCGCCCGTCCACTGCGGGTCGTGCAGCTTGTCGGCCGGCGTGGACGTGCTCGAGCGGAAGTTGTGCCGCAGGCCGAGCGTGTGGCCGACCTCGTGCATGACGACCCACACGGTGGCCTTGTGGAGATACTCGTCGGGGATCGGGCCGCCCGGCGGGATGGCTTCGTCCATCAGCATCGAGAGGTGCTGCAGCGAGCCGCCCTCGGCGAGCGCGTCGCCCATCAGGCAGAGCTTGTCCAGCTCGAGGCCGGCGGGCAGGTCCTCGAGGCGCGACGAGGGCAGCAGCGTCTTCGCCAGCGCCTGCGGGTCCACGTAGCGCCGGTAGGCGTTCGCGTAGTTCTGGAACATGGACGCCTCGAACAGGATGTCGGCGTCGAAGATCTCGCCCGTGCGCGGGTCCACGCGCGACGGCCCGATGGCGCCGAAGCTCGGCTGGCTCGAGGTGATCCAGCGCAGCGTGCTGTAGCGCGTGTCCTCGGCGTCCCACTCGGGATCGTCCTTGGGCGGGTCGATGGCCACGATGGCGTTCTTGAGGCCGGCCGCTTCGTAGGCCTTCTGCCACTTTTCGACGCCCTCCTTCACCCACGGGCGGAACTTTTCGGGGACGGTCCAGTCGATGTAGAAGGTGATCGGCTGGACGACCTCGCTCACCGCGGCCGAGGGGTCCTTCTTCTCGAGGCGCCAGCGGTTCACGTAGCGCACCCAGAAGCTCTCCTTGTCGTCGCGGCCGAAGTCCTTGATGCCCTCGAGGAAGTAGCCGACGCGGTTGTCGGCCCAGCGCGGCATCATCGGGTTCTCGGGCAGCGCGCACAGCGAGTAGTGCACCGACACCGGGATGTAGCGCTCGTCCGGCACGGCCTCGACCGACAGGCGCGTGCGGTCGTTGGGCGAGAACGTCAGCAGCGCCTCGACCTCGACGTTGCGCGGGAACGCCTTGACCTGCGTGATCGCCGAGCGCTCCTTGTCGAAGCGGACCGAGACGTTGCCGAGCGACTGCTTCATGCGCTCGGTGAGGTCGGTCGCGTCGCTGACGAAGAACCCGCCCGCGTCCACGAGGACGGCCTTGGTGGAGTCGTGCTCGCTCTCGATCTTGAACGAGGCGAGGACCGAGTTCGGGATGGACAGGTCGCGGGCCTTGTCGATGGGCTGGCCCGCCGGGGCGGTGAAGCGCGTGTTGACCTGCACCAGCAGGATGCGGTCGCCGACGCGCTCGAACTGCAGCATGCGGTCGTCGAGCGGCAGGCCGCCGAGCACGAAGTTGGAGCCGATGCCGCGCGAGATGCTCACGACGTAGAGGAAGGGCTGCCCGACCTGCTTGGGCGCGATCTCGAGGTAGACGTTGTCGCGCTTCTTCCAGACCGTGAAGAGGCCGGGCTTGGACTCGGCGTCCTTGGTGGCCTTCTTCCACTCGGTGAACGGCTTCTCGGGCTTGTCGGGGGCGGCCGCGGGCGCGCCGCCGCCCTTGCCCTTCGGCTTGTCGGCGGCGCCGGCGGGCAGCGCCGCCAGCAGGGCGGCCAGCACCAGCGCGCCGGTCCAGGTCGTGTACGTCGCACGCTTCATCGGATCGGACTCCTGTGGTCGCGTCCCGGCCGGACGCGGAGGGGTTGCGGGCCGGGGCGCCCGAGGGCCGGGCACCGGCATGGCCGCGGACATTAGGCGGGCGCTCGCGGCGGGCGCGACGGGCGTGGTACGGGCGCGGCATCGGCCGCGACCACCGTGCCGGGGTGCTCGCGGGCGCGGCGACCAGCGCCCGCCCGCGCCGGCGGGCCCGCGTGCGTCATGCGGCTCGACGCACGGTCGCAGGCGGCCGGGGCGCCGGCGTTCCAACCCCGCGGGCCCCCGCGCTGTCTGAACCTTCGTCGCGTGGGCCGTGGTGGCCCCGCCCGCAGCACCGGAGGTTCCGATGTCGTTCGCTTCTCTCCCGCCGCGCCGCCGCGCCGCGCTGATCGCGCTGGCGCTGGCCGTCCCCGCGTTCTCGCTCGGCTCGCTCGCGGGCGCCGCCTGGTGGGTGCATGCCCAGGGCGGCGTCGCCGGCAGCCTCACGGCGCTCGTGCGCGAGGCCGCGTTCCTCGCCGGCCGCGTCGGCGGCGCGCCCGCCGCCCGGTCGGGCGCCGATTTCGCCGCGGCCGAGGCGTTCGCGCCGAAGGCCGCCGGAACCTGGCTGCTCGCGAGCGGCGACGCCGGGCGCCCGCTGTCGTTCGCGCTGGTCGAGCCCGGCGAGGACGGCGGCTTCTCGATCGTCATGGACGCGAACGGCGACTCGCCGGGGCTCGCGACGCTGCGCCGCAGCGCGAGCGGCCCGGCGCTGTGGTTCGAGCGCGACGGCGTCGAGTACGTCGTGACCGACCGCGCGACGGTCGAGCGCGCCCGCGAACTGTGCTCGGCCCTGCGCGAGAGCGGCCGCGAGATGGGCCGGCTCGGCGCGAAGCAGGGCGCGATCGGCGCGCGCCTCGGCGCCTACGGGGGCCGGCTCGGGGCGCTCGGCGGGCGGCTGGGCGCCGCGTCGGCGCGGCTCGCGACCTCGCGCTCTTCGGGGAGCGAGCGCGACCGCATCGAGGCCGAGATGGACGAGGTGCGCGCGGAGATGGAGAAGGTGCGCGCCGAGATGGAAGCCGCCCGCGGCGAGGACGGTGAGCGCGGAGCGCTGTCGCGCGAGATGAAGGAGCTCTCGAAGCGCCACCGCGAGGAGTTGGCGAAGGTCCGCGCCGGCCTGCGCGGGCTGGTGGACGAAGCCGTGCGCACGGGCAAGGCCGACAAGCTCGGGCGCAGCACGTAGGCCGGGGGCGGCCTCGCGGTTCGCGGGGAGCGGACGCGAGCGCCGCCGGCCCGGTCACGGAAGCGCGGCCGCGCGGGCGGCACCGTCGGGAAGCTCCAGCCCCGGCGACCGCCCCGCGGCTTGCGCGTATGCGCGGCGACCAAGGCCACCGCCCTCACCTTGCGCGCTGCTCGCAGGTTTTAGTCGAGCACCACCACGCGGGCCGTGCGTCTGTCCTCGCCCTGGACCAGCCTCACGAGGTAGACGCCCGGCGCCCGGCGCCATGTCCGACCGAACTCGAGCCGGTGAAGCCCCGGACCCAATGCACTCAGATCTCGTTCGAGCAACCTGCGGCCATTGAGGTCGAACACCTCGAGCCTGGCGCCCGCCTGGCCGCCCAGCGTGATTTCCAGGGCGCATTCCCCCGCACGGCACGGATTTGGCCTCGCGGGACCGAGTGTCAACGGGCGGGCGATCTCGGGCGAAACGCCCACGACGGCCCCCCCCAACTGTCCGTTCGCCTGCACGCGCTGCGCGTAGATGTTCACATTCGTGGCGCCGAGGCGCTGGTCCGCCCAACCGAGAATGGCCCCGCCCGCTCCGTCGGGAAGCAGGGCCGGAGATACCTGCGAGCCGCTGGCCGAGCAGATCTGCACCCCGTCCTGTGGCCAGGCCGGATCCGTCGTCCCCGTCGCCATCAGGTGATGCGCAAAGACATCGCTCACGCTCGCGTTGGCGCGAAAGTCGACCCACCCGAGCAGGGCCCCTCCCCCTCCGTCGGGTTCCATCACGAGCGAGGATTGCGTATTGACGGCGGAGCACACCGCGACGTCGGTCGCGGGCCAGGAAGGGTCCTTGCTTCCCCCGGCGAGAACGCGATTCGCATAGATGTCGCTCGTTCCGGATCGGGCATCCTGCCATGCCACGAGGGCGCCATGATCGCCGTCGCCGACGATCGCGGGGAACTGCTGCTTCCCCGCAGCGGTGCACACCGGCAGGCCGTCCGCGGGCCAGGCCGGGTCCACCGCGCCGCCGATCAGGACGTGCTGTGCATGGATGTCCGCGCTCGTCGCGCCGCTGCGCTCGTCGTACCACGCCACGATTGCCCCGCCCGCTCCGTCGCCCGCAATCGCCGGAAACTGCTGCGCGCCGGCGGCCGAACACAGCGCGAGCCCGTTCGCGGGCCATGCCGGATCCGGGATGCCCGTGGACAGAATCCTCTGCGCGTAGACATCGTCCGTGCCGGCGCCGCCCCGCTGGTCGTACCAGGCTACGATCGCCCCACCATTCCCGTCCCCAACCGCCCGGGGTCGTTGCTGTACGCCCGCCGCCACGCACAGCGCCTGACCATCGGCCGGCCAGCCGGGATCAACGGCGCCGCTCGGAAGAACGTGCTGGGCGTAGAGGTCGTCGGTCGTCCCGCTCCGCTGGTCCTGCCAGACGACGATCGCACCCCCGTCGCCGTCACCGATGCAGACCGGGGCGCTTTGTACACCCGTGGCCGCGCATACGACGAGGCCATTGGCTGGCCAGGCCGGATCCACCACGCCATTGTTCAGCACCCGATGCGCGTAGATGTCCGCTCCTGCGGCGTTGCGCGAGTCCTGCCACACGATGATGGCGCCGCCTGCTGCATCCGAGACGATCCACGGGGCGGTCTGGTTTCCCGTGGCCGCACACACAACGAGGCCATTGGCTGGCCAGGCCGGATCGACGACGCCACTCGCTCGGAGGCGATGCGCGTAGACGTCAGCCGAGCCGGTCCGGTTGTCATACCAGGCAAGGATCGCCCCCCCCGCACCGTCCGGGGCGATGCGAGGCGAGAGCTGGTTGCCGGTCGCGGTACAAACCGGCAGGTTCGTGGCCGGGTCGCTCGGCCACGCTGCGTGCGACCCCGAAGGCAGGGCGAGACAGGCAAGGCCGATGCACGCAAGCAGTCGCATGTTGAGGACTCCCGATAGAGATGCCTGCCACACGGCGGCGCTTGGTCGCCAATGACGACCCGGCGATGCCGCGCTGGTCACCGTCGGCGCACTGATCGCCGTGGACCGCCGACGTTCCACCGCCTATCGGTGAGCAATCGCGAGCCTGCCCCACGGGCGTCGCTCGATTTCACGATCGTGCGGGCCAAGCGTCGACAGGGCCGGCGAACCGGCGCGCAGGCGGAGGAGCCGCTGTGCAGAATAGACGGCCGCGGCGCTGACGAACTCGTCGTGCGCCCGATGCGCTGCAGCAAGCAGATTATTCGTTTCCGAAACGACTCCAACTCGAATCACACAGGCGACCTCCACCCCAGCGAGCGTTGCGCGACACAATGCGGCCCCGCTGGGTACCAGATCTATCTCTCCGGACGCACGCACGCCCGCGGCCGATCGCACATGCGTGATTCTGAGGCGCGCGCCATTCGCTGCCGGTGTGGCGTCGAAGGCCACGCCATCCCCAGCCTCTCCGAGCAACTGCATGATGGCCACGCCTCGCATCGAGACGTCGGAGAAACCAGCAAGCTCGATCCCTGCTTCGGACAAGCCCGGGGAGCGCTTCGACAGCTCTAGTGCCGCAAGGCCGGGAGAAAGGCGCCCGTCCTGCAAGTCAAGAAGGGCAGGGGTCTCTGGCGTGGACGCCATGAGTGCCGCGTGCTCGGCCTCAGTGCGACCTCGAAGTAGAAGCGCCTGAATACTCAGACGAACTAGCGGTCGAGGCTTCTTCGGACCAACCGTCGCTGGATATCGATAGCAACTACAGTGATCCTGTTGACAATTGCTCTGGCCCGCCAGCTCGCAGTAGTCGCCCCACACGGGCTGGCAGTCTGCCGCGCCTGGGCCAGTTGTGCTGTAGCAATACCACTGCTCTACGCCGGTATCCCATGCGCACTGCCAGCAGGTTGCGGTGGCGGTTGAGATGAACGTAGACGCGAGAAGAGCCACGATCGCCAAGACTTGAGCACGACGGCCGAGCGACACTTGCACCTCCCGGGTTGGCACTTCTGGTCTGCAATGCGGAATGATAGTGGCTCACTCGCACCAGACTTCTTGCGTCTGGTTGTCCTTCAGGAAGGCCCTTCGCTTAACGACGCTATCATCCGCGTAGAGTTGAGACCAGACATTACATCGCCAAACGGCCGTCCCGTCTCGGGCGCTCTCTTGGGACGCTCTGGCGGCCCATGGGAGCGCAAGGCCTGATCGCCAGCTCGTGCTGGCCCGCGGCGCTGAGGCGTAGCGGGTCGCCTCACCTGCCAGCTGCCGGGCGCCTTCCATACGCCTCGAGCAAGGCCACTGCATGCTCGACAGCCCCCCCCTCTCGCCCGATTCGCAGATCCTCCATTACCGAGTGCCCGAGAAGCTCGGCGCGGGAGGCATGGGCGAGGTCTGGAAAGCGCACGACTCGGCGCTCAGCGCGACGTGGCGCTCAAGGCGCTGCCCGCGGGGTTCGCCTCGGACCCGGAGCGGCTCGCGCGCTTCGAGCGCGAGGCCAAGCTGCTCGCCTCGCTCAGCCACCCGAACATCGCCACGGTCTTGAGCGTCCACGAGGCCGGCGGCACCCGCTACCTCGCCATGGAGTATGTGCCGGGCGAGGACCTCGCGAAGCGCATCGAGCGCGGCGCGGTGAGCGCGGAGATGGAGAAGGTGCGCGCCGAGATGGAAGCCGCCCGCGGCGAGGACGGTGAGCGCGGAGCGCTGTCGCGCGAGATGAAGGAGCTCTCGAAGCGCCACCGCGAGGAGTTGGTGAAGGTCCGCGCCGGCCTGCGCGAGCTGGCGGACGAAGCGGTGCGCACGGGCAGGGCCGACAAGCTCGGGCGCAGCACGTAGGCCGGGGGCGGCCTCGCGGCAGGCGCGTTCAGGAGGGGCCGGCGCGGGCCGATAACGGCCGCGGAACCGCCCCGAGGACCCGCACGAGGGAGGCCGTGGCCCCATGAACGCGATCGCGTTGCCGGCGCTCTCCGGACTTTCCCGCCGCGCCCAACTGCTGATGGTCCTCGGCGGGTATGCGGCCGCGTTCGCGGCCGCCACGGCCGTCACCGCGGTCCGCATCGCGAACACGCAGGGCCCCGACGCGCAGGCGTCGTCGGGCATGTACGCCTTCGGCGACGCCCTGCTGTGGCTCTTCACCTTCTCGCTGGCGGCCTCGGTGCCCACCGCGGCGGCGCTGTGGTTTCTGCGCGGCGCGCGGCGCTTCTGGCGCGTCGCGTCGTGGGTGCTGCTGGGTCTGGCTGCGACCGGGGTCGCGGCCGCGCTCCTCTACTGGGCGTGGAGCGACCGCCCGTTGCCGGAGCCGGTGGGCACGCTCGCCACACTCTCGCCGGTGCGCTTCCTGCTGGCGCCGATCCTGGCCGGGGCATTCGCGCTGTTCGCGCTGCTCGCGCCCGATCCCGCGGCGCGGCGGCGGCTGGTGCTCGCGGC
>CAZUEM010000093.1:0-13972 GCA_964619155.1 uncultured bacterium | reverse complement strand
CTCGCGGAGCGCCTGCGCGCGATCGCGGACCCGGCGGCCCGCGCGCGGGCGGCGTACGCGGCGGCGCTCGCGGCGCTCGCGCACGTGCCGGCGGACTTCGCGCTGGTCTGGAGCGACGGCGACCCGCCCACGGTCCGGGCGGGCGAGGGCCGCGCCGTGTTCGAGGCGTGCGCCGCCGGCGGCTGGATCGCGCCGCCCGCGCGCGGGGCCGGGGAGCGGGCTTGATTGCCCCGCGCCGCTCTCCTTAGAGTCGCGCCGTGACTCCCGCGCGCATCCTGGTCCTCGGCTCCGGCGGCCGCGAGCACGCCCTCGCGTGGCGGCTCGCCCGCGACCCGCACGCCCCGGAGGTGCTCGTCGCCCCGGGCGGCGACGGCAGCGGCCGGGCCTTCGAGCGACTGGCGCTGCGCGAGACGGACGCGGACGCGGTGGTCGCGGCGTGCCGCGAGCGGGCGGTCGGGCTCGTCGTCGTCGGCCCCGAGGCGGCGCTCGCGGCGGGGGTGTCCGACGCGCTGGCCGCGGCGGGCGTGCCGGTGTTCGGCGCCTCGCGCGCGGCGGCGCGGCTCGAGTCGAGCAAGTGGTTCGCCAAGGAGGTCATGCGCGAGGCCGGCGTGCCCACCGCGGGCGCCGCGCGCTGCACGACGGCGGCCGAGGCCGAGGCGGCGTTCGCGCGCTTCGGCGCGCCGCACGTGGTCAAGGCCGACGGGCTCGCGGCGGGCAAGGGCGTGCTCGTCACCGCCGACTCCGCCGAGGCGGGGCGCTTCGCGCGCGAGTGCCTCGAGGGCGGGGCCTTCGGCGACAGCGGCCGCAGCGTCGTGGTCGAGGAGTTCCTCGCCGGCGAGGAGGCCTCGGTGATGGCGGTCTGCGACGGCGGGTGCTTCGTGCTCCTGCCGGCCGCGCGCGACTACAAGCGCGCCCTGGACGGCGACCGAGGCCCCAACACGGGCGGCATGGGCGCCTACGCGCCCGCGCCGGCGGTCACGCCCGAAGTGGAGGCGGAGGTCGGCTCGCGCGTGGTCGCGCCGGTGCTGCGCGCGATGGCGGCGCGCGGGACGCCCTACCGGGGCGCGCTCTACTGCGGGCTCATGCTCGCGCCGGGCGGCGTCCGCGTCGTGGAGTTCAACGCGCGTTTCGGCGACCCCGAGACGCAGTCCATCGTGCCGCTGGTCGGCGGCTCGTTCGCGGAGCTGCTCGCGGGCGCGGCGCGCGGCGCGCTGGACCCGGCGGCGGCCGTGCGCCGCGGGGGCGCGGCCGTGACGGTGGCCCTGGTGGACGAGGGCTACCCGGCGGCGGTGCGCGGCGGCGGGGTGATCGAGGGGCTCGACGCCCTGGCGGCGCGGGACGTGACGGTGTTCCACGCGGGCACGCGGCTCGAGGCGGGCCGCTGGACGGTGCGCGGCGGGCGCGCGGCGTACCTGACCGCGGTGCGGGATTCGCACGAGGCGGCGCGGCGCGCGGTGTACGAGGCGAGCGCGGCGCTCTCGGGTTCGGGCTGGCGGTGTCGCGGGGACATCGCCGAAACGGTGGCGGGCGCGGGCGCGCCCGCGGGAGGAAGGTCGTCATGAAGCGCGGCAAGGCGCGGGTCGGCATCGTGATGGGGAGCGAGTCCGACCGGGCGGTCATGGAGGAGGCGGCGAAGGTGCTCGCGGACTTCGGTGTCGCGAGCGAGGTGGCGGTGCGCTCGGCGCACCGCACGCCCGACGCCGCGGCGAAGTGGGCGCGCACGGCGCGCGCGCGCGGGCTCGAGGTGATCATCGCGGGGGCCGGCGGGGCCGCGCACCTCGCGGGGGCGATGGCGGCGCACAGCCGCGTGCCGGTGCTGGGCGTGCCGCTCGCCTCGTCGCCGCTCGGCGGTTTCGACGCGCTGCTCTCGACGGTGCAGATGCCCCCGGGCGTCCCGGTGGGCACGCTCGGCGTGGGCGCGTGGGGGGCGAGGAACGCGGCGCACCTCGCGCTCCGCATCCTCGCGCTGGGCGACGCGGCGCTCGCGAAGCGGCTCGAGGAACACGCCGCGGCGATGGCCGGACGCGGCCGCCGCCGCTGAACCGCCGCCATGGACATCCTGCCGATCGACCCGAAGAACCCCGACCCCGCGACGCTCGACGCGGCCGCCGAGGCGGTGCTCCGCGGCGGCGTGATCGCGTTCCCGACCGACACGCTTTACGGGCTGAGCTGCTCGCTCGTCGACCCGTCCGCGGTCGAGATGCTGGCGCGGCTCAAGCGCCGCGACCCCTCGCACGCGGTCATCTCGCTCATCCCGACGCCGGACCTGGCGTGGGCGCTCGCGTACGAGGTGCCGCACGCGGCCGAGAAGCTGATCCGAGCGTTCTGGCCGGGACCGCTCTCGATCATCCTCACCGCATCGGGCTTCGTGCCCGAGCGCGTCCGCGGCCATGGCGCGACGGTGGCGCTGCGCTGCCCGAACGATCCGCTCTCGCAGGCGCTGCTCGCCCGCATCGGCGGGCCGGTGGTCTCGAGCAGCGCGAACCTCTCGGGCCAGCCGCCCGCCGAGACGGTCGAGGAGGTCGTGCGCTACTTCGGCAACCAGCTCGACCTCGTGCTCGACGGCGGGCCGCGGCGGGGCGGACAGCCCTCGACGCTCGTGGACTGCAGCGGCCCGCGGCCGAAGCTCCTTCGTCGCGGGGCCGTGGACATCGCGCCCGTGCTCGCGGATTTCGAAGATCTTTCGTCCGCGCCGAGGAACGGTTGACGCGCCGGAAATCGCCCGCCTAGACTCGGCCCGCATGTCCGGCGATCCGCTGCTTCGCGTGCTCTTCGTGTGCACGGGGAATACCTGCCGCAGCCCGATGGCCGCGGCGGCGCTGGTGCACGAGCTCGGTCCCGACGCGACGCGCGTCGAGGTCCGCTCGGCGGGGACGGCGGCCCTCGACGGCCAGCCGGCCAGCACCGGCTCGCGCGACGTGGCGTTCGCCGACGGCATCGACCTGTCCGCGCATCGCGCGCGGCGCGTGAGCGCGCCGCTCGTGCGGCAGGCGGACCTGGTGCTGGTGATGGAACCGCACCACCGGACGGCGCTGGAAGCGCTCGGCGCGCCGATGGAGCGGGTGCACGTGGTGAGCGAGTGGCCGGCGCCCGGCGACCCCGGGCTGCCGGTGTCCGACCCGTTCGGAGCATCGAGCGAAGCCTACGAGGAGTGCTGGCGCCGGATTCGCGTTCACGTCCGCCGGCTCGCGCCGGCGGTGAAGGAAGCCCTCGACGCACGCAACCCTTCCTGACCCGGGCCCGCGGGCCCGATCGAGGTATGCGCCATGGCGATGAAGACGAGTGAGAAGATCTGGATGAACGGCCAGTTCGTGGCCTGGGACGATGCGAAGGTGCACGTCATGTCCCACGTGCTCCACTACGGCTCGAGCGTCTTCGAGGGCATCCGCGCCTACGATTCGAAGAGCGGGCCGGCCATCTTCCGTCTCGGCGAGCACATCGAGCGGCTGATGATGTCGGCCAAGATCTACCGCATGCAGGTGCCGTTCAGCGCCGAGCAGATCGAGCGCGCGTGCCTCGAGACGGTGTCGGTGAACGGCCTCAAGGACTGCTACATCCGCCCGCTCGTCTACCGCGGCTACTCGCACGTGGGCGTGGACCCGCGCGGCACCCCGATCGACGTCATGGTCGCGGCGTTCCCGTGGGGCAAGTACCTCGGCGAGGAGGCGCTCTCGAAGGGCGCGGCGGTCAAGATCGGCACGTGGGCGCGCATGGCGCCGAACACGCTGCCGGCGATGGCCAAGGCCGGCGGCAACTACATGAACTCGCAGCTCCTCAAGCTCGAGGCCGTCGAGGACGGCTACGACGAGGCCATCGCGCTCGACGTGCAGGGCTACGTCAGCGAGGGCTCGGGCGAGAACCTGTTCGCCGTGCACAAGAAGGAGATCCTCACCCCGCCGATCAGCTCCAGCATCCTCTCGGGCATCACCCGCGACAGCGTCATGCGCATCGCCCGCGACATGGGCTACACGGTGCGCGAGACGGTGATCCCGCGCGAGATGCTCTACCTGGTGGACGAGCTGTTCTTCACCGGCACGGCGGTGGAGATCACGCCGGTCTCGTCGGTGGACCGCATCCCGGTTGGCGAGGGCGTGCGCGGGCCGGTGACGAAGGCGCTGCAGGACGCGTATTTCGGCATCCTGCGCGGCGACGTGCCGGACCGGTACGGCTGGCTCTCGCCGGTGCCGCAGGCCGCGGTCCGGCGCGCGTGACCGCGGGGGACGGCGGGCGGTGAAGATCGCGATCGGCAGCGACCACGCGGGCTTCCCGCTCAAGGAGGCCGTCCGCACGGAACTCGAACGGCTCGGGCACGAGGTCGTGGACGTCGGCACGGCCTCGGCGTCCGAGTCGGTCGACTACCCGGACTTCTCGATCCCGGTCGCCGAGAAGGTGGCGTCCGGCGAGGCCGAGCGCGGCGTGGTGGTGTGCGCGACCGGCATCGGCGCCAGCATCGCCGCCAACAAGGTGGCGGGAGTTCGCGCCTCGGTCGTCACGAGCGACGAGACCGCCCGGCTGACGCGGCAGGACAACGACTCGAACGTGCTGGCGCTCGGCGCGAAGACCGCGCCGAGCGTCGCCGACGCGCTGGGCTGGCTGCGCACGTGGCTCGGCACCGCGTTCGCGGGCGGCCGCCACGAGCGGCGCGTCGGCAAGATCCGCGACTACGAACGGCTGCACACCCGACCCTGACGGAGACCCCTTCGTGTCCCGACTCCAGACGCAGGACCCGCAGCTCTTCGACGCGCTGGCCGGCGAGGCGCGCCGGCAGGCCGAGTACCTCGAGCTCATCGCCTCCGAGAACTACGTCAGCGACGCGGTGCTCGAGGCGGCCGGCTCGGTGCTGACGAACAAGTACGCCGAGGGCCTGCCGGGCAAGCGCTACTACGGCGGCTGCGAGTGGGTGGACGTGGCCGAGAACCTCGCGCGCGAGCGCGTGAAGGCGCTGTTCGCCGCCGACCACGCGAACGTGCAGCCCCACTCGGGCGCCTCGGCCAACCTCGGCGCCTACCTGGCGGTCGCGGAGCCCGGCACGACGCTTCTCGGCATGAGCCTCGCGCACGGCGGGCACCTGACGCACGGGCACCCGGTGTCGGTCTCGGGCCGGCTGTGGAAGGCCGTGCAGTACGGCGTCCGGCCCGACGACGGGCGCATCGACTACGAGCAGGTCGAGCGCCTCGCGCGCGAGCACCGCCCGGCGATCCTCGTCGCCGGCGCGAGCGCCTACCCGCGCGAGATCGACTTCGCCCGCTTCGGCGCGATCGCCGACGAGGTGGGCGCGGCGCTCGTCGTGGACATGGCGCACATCGCCGGGCTCGTGGCCGCGGGCCTGCACCCGAGCCCGGTGCCGCACGCGGCGCTCGTGACCAGCACGACGCACAAGACCCTGCGCGGGCCGCGGGGGGGCATCGTGCTCGCGAAGGCCGCGTACGCCGAGAAACTCGACAAGTCGGTCTTCCCGGGCCTGCAGGGCGGGCCGCTCATGCACGTCATCGCCGCCAAGGCGGTGTGCTTCGGCGAGGCGCTCACGGAGGGCTTCCGCGCCTACCAGCGCCGCGTGGTCGAGAACGCGCGCGTGCTCGGCGAGACGCTGGTGGCGGCGGGCTTCGACCTGGTCTCGGGCGGCACGGACAACCACCTGCTGCTCGTGGACCTGCAGCGTCGCGGCCTGACGGGCAAGGCGGCCGAGGAGGCCCTGCACCGGGCGCGCATGACCGTGAACAAGAACGCCGTGCCGAACGACCCGCAGAAGCCGTGGGTGACGAGCGGCATCCGCGTCGGCACGCCGGCGCTCACGACGCGCGGCATGGGCCCGGACGAGATGCGGGCGATCGGCGGCTGGATGGCGAAGGTGCTCGAGCGGCCGGCCGACGAGGCGCTCGCCCGCGAGGTCGAGCGGCAGGTGCTGGACCTCGTCGCGGGCTACCCGCTCTTCAGCTGGGATCCCGTCGCCCGGCCGGGCGCCCGGGCGGCCCGTGCAGGCTGAACGGCGCCGGAACCCGAAATGCAATGGCGGGAGCGCCCGGAAACGGCGCTCCCGCCGTCGTTTCGGCACCTGCGGGGACCCGGGAGGGTGGCACCAATCCTGCAGCCCGGTGGCGCGGGCCCGTGGGCCCAGACGGTTCTCCCGCACCCCGAGAATGCCAGCGTGCTCGACGACATCGTGATCCGGGTGGTGACGCGGACTGCCCCGGGCCTGCTGCCCGACCGCGCCCTGCACCGCGCCGCCCTCGCCGCCGCCGCGGACGGTCGCGCCGCGGAGGCGGAGCGCCTCTTCGAGGCGGGCGCCGCCGCGTACCGGCGGTCGCTGGACGTCGAGGGGCTGGCGCGGCTGCGCGTGCACCAGCGGATGGCCCGGGCCCGCGCGGCGGGCGACGCCGCGCGCGAGGCGGAGCTGATGCTCGAGATCGTGCGCGGCGTGAACCGGCTCGAGCGCCTCGAGTCGTTCCGCGAGCCGCACGAGCTGCGCGACGCCCGCACCGTGCTGTCGGAGTGGCTGGGCGGCGACGCGGCCCTGGCCGCCGAGGCCGAGGGCGTGCGCCGCACGGCCTGAGGCCCCTCGGGCGCTGGACCGCGCCCGGCGACTTGGCGATACTGCCGCCTCCGATTCGCCGCGAACGACCGCTGCTCTCGTCACCTGCTTCCAGGAAGGAACGCATGACCGTCGACATGCAGACCGCCCGGCGCATCGAGCGCGCGGGCGAGACCCTCGGCCGGGTCCGGGACGAAGTCGGCCGCGCCGTGGTCGGCCAGCACGCGATGGTGGACCGCCTGCTCATCGGGCTCCTCACCGGCGGCCACGTGCTGCTCGAGGGCGTGCCCGGCCTGGCGAAGACGCTCGCGGCGAACAGCCTCGCCCGGGCGCTGTCGCTCAAGTTCCGGCGCATCCAGTTCACGCCCGACCTGCTGCCGGCCGACCTGACGGGGACGATGATCTACAACCCGCGCGACGGCTCGTTCACCGCCAAGCGCGGGCCGGTGTTCGCGAACCTCGTCCTCGCCGACGAGGTCAACCGCGCGCCCGCCAAGGTGCAGTCGGCGCTGCTCGAGGCCATGCAGGAGCTGCAGGTGACGCTCGGCGACGAGTCCATGCCGCTCGAGCAGCCCTTCCTCGTGCTCGCGACCCAGAACCCGATCGAGCAGGAGGGCACCTACCCGCTGCCCGAGGCGCAGAGCGACCGCTTCATGCTCAAGGTCAAGGTCGGCTACCCGGAGCGCGCCGAGGAGAAGGAGATCCTGCGCCGCGCCGGGCTCGCCGAGATGCCCGAGCTGCGGCCGCAGGCGACCCGCGAGCAGGTGCTCGAGGCGCGCGCGGCGCTGGCGAGCGTCTACGTGGACGACAAGATCCAGGAGTACGTGCTCGACCTGGTGGGCGCCACGCGCCGCCCGCGCGACTACGGCCTCGCGCTCGACGCGCTGGTCTCGGTGGGCGCCTCGCCGCGCGCCACGCTGTTCCTCGTCCGCGGCGCGCAGGGGCACGCGCTCGTCCGCGGGCGGCCCTACGTCCTCCCCGAGGACGTCAAGGCGATCGGCCTCGACGTGCTGCGCCACCGCATCATGGTCTCCTACGAGGCCGAGGCCGAGGGCGTGGACGGCGAGGAGATCGCGCGGCGCATCCTGGAGCAGGTGCGCGTGCCCTGATGGACACCGCGGAGCTCCTGCGCAAGGTCCGGCGCCTCGAGATCCGCAGCCGCCGGCTGGTCGAGGACCTCTTCTCCGGCGGCCGCGAGAGCGTCTTCAAGGGCCGCGGCGTGGAGTTCGAGGAGGTGCGCCCGTACGTCCCCGGCGACGAGGTGCGCGACTTCGACTGGAACGTCACGGCCCGCACCGGCCAGCCGTACGTGAAGCGCTTCGTCGAGGAGCGCGAGCTGACCGTCGTGCTGGTCGTGGACGTCTCGCGCTCGATGCGTTTCGGCACCGCCGCGCAGGAGAAGCGCGAGCTGGCGGCCGAGCTGTGCGCCGTGCTGGGCTTCGCGGCCATGCGCAACAACGACCGCGTCGGGCTGCTGCTCGCGGCCGGGAGGGTCGAGCACTACGTGCGGCCCGCGCGCGGGCGCACGCACCTGCTGCGCCTGCTGCGCGACCTGCTCGACCACGAGACCGAGAGCGAGGGCACGAAGCTCGGCGACGCGGCGCGGTTCGTGAGCCGGTCGATCCGCCACCGCGGCCTCGTGTTCTGGATCTCGGACTTCGAGGACCGGCTCGAGGTGCGCGACTGGCGCGTGCTCGCGGGACGCCACGAGGTGACCGCGTTCGCGCTGCGCGACCCGCGCGACGAGCACCTGCCGGGCGTGGGCTGGACGCTGTTCGAGGACCTCGAGAGCGGCGAGCGGCGGCTCGTGGACACGCGCTCGAAGGACGTCCAGCGCCGCTACGCCGCGCAGGCGCGCGAACGCCGCCGCCAGGCCGAGCAGGCGCTGGCGCGCGCGCAGTGCCCGCTGGTGGAGCTGCGCACCGACCGGCCCTACCTGCCGGCGCTCATGCGCTACTTCGCCCACCGCCGCCGGCGGGGGATCGCATGACCGCGGCCGTCCTGCTCGCCGCGGCGCTGCTCGCGCCGCTGCCCGCGAGCCTGGTGCCCCCGGGCGGCGCGGCGAAACGGGCGGACGCGCCGGCGGGCGGCGTGCCGATGCCGAGCGCGCTCGTCGGGCCGAACCGCCAGGGCGGCACCCGGAACCCCGTGTTCCCGACGCGCGTCACGGTCGCGCCGTCGCCGGCCCGGCTCGGCCAGCGGCTCACGTACCGCGGCAGCATCCTCGTCGAGCAGGGCTGGCGCGTGCGCTTCGACCGCCCGAAGGCCGGCGGCGAGCTCGGCTGGGGCGAGCCGCGCACCGGGCGCGAGAGCGTGCGCTCGTCGCGCTACACGTCGAACCGATTCGCCGGGGTGGACAGCGTCTGGATCGAGGCGCCGCTGCAGCTCTTCACGACCGGGACCGTGTCCGTCCCAGGCCCGGCCCTCGAGGTCGTGGCCCCGCCGGGCGCGGGAGGGCGTTCGGTCACGCACCTGCCGACGGCGCACCTCGTCGTGCTGCCCACGATCACCGCGGCCGATTCGAACGCGCGCCTGCGCGCGCTGCACGGGCCGCTTCCGGCGCCCTGGTGGGAGCGCGTGCCGTGGCCGCTCGTCGTCGCGGCGATGGTGGTCGTGGCCGCCGTGACCGGCCTCGTGGTGCTGCTGCGCCGCCGCCGCAGGCCCGCCGCGGCCGCCGCCGCGCCACGGCCCGCCGCCGCGCCGCCGCGCGATCCGGGCGCCGAGGCGCTGGCCGAACTGGCGAAGCTGCGCGGGCTCCGCCTGCCGGAGGCGGGCCGGTTCGCGGACCACGCCTTCGCGCTCAGCGGAATCCTGCACCGCTACCTCGAGGCCGTGGTCGGCACGCCGCGGCCCGGCGACACGAGCGGCGAGCTGGTCGCGCGGCTGCGCGAGTCGCGGCTGCCGGCGGAGGACGTCAACCGGCTCGAGGGGCTGCTCGGACTGTGGGACCGGGTCAAGTTCGCGCGCGCCCCGCTCGGGATCGAGGAGGCCGTGCGCTGCGAGGCGGCCGTGGAATCGCTCGTGCGGCGCGAGATGCGGGGGGCGGCGTGATCCGGTTCGAGCACCCCTGGCTGCTGCTCCTGCTGCTGGCCGTCCCGGCGCTGCTCCACTGGCGCGCCCGGCGCCCGCGCACGCGCCCGGCGGCGGTGCTGTGGGGCACGGTCGCCGGGCTGCCGCCCGGCGGGGCGCGCGCCTGGCTGCTGCAGTTCGTGCGCGTGCTGCCGTGGGCGGCGCTCGTGCTCGCGCTGGTCGCCGCCGCGCGCCCGCAGCAGGGCCTGCAGCAGAGCGAGGTGGACTCGCGCGGCGTGGACATCGTGCTGGCCATCGACATCTCGCGCAGCATGAGCGCCTCCGACATGGGCGGCGGCACGCGGCTCGACGTCGCCCGCGCCACCGCGCGCGAGTTCGCGCGCGGCCGGCGGCACGACCGCGTGGGCGTCGTCGGCTTCGCCGGCACGGCGTTCACGCAGTGCCCGCTCACGCTCGACCACGAGACGCTGGTGTCGCTGGTGGACGGTCTCAACTTCGGGCTCGCCGAGGACGGCACCGCGATCGGCATGGGGCTCGCCACGTCGGTGCAGCGCCTGCGCGAGAGCCGCACGCCGAGCAAGGTCGTGGTGCTGCTCACCGACGGCGAGAACAACCGCGGGGCGATCGACCCGCTCACCGCCGCCGACCTCGCGAAGGCGCTGGGCGTCAAGGTGTACTCGATCCTCGTCGGCCGTCCGAGCGTCGAGCCCGTCACCGTGGACGACCCGGTGCTGGGCCGCGTGCAGACGCTGATGAACGTCGGCGTGGACGAGAGGCCGCTGATCGAGATCGCCCGCCGCACGGGCGGTCGGTTTTTCCGCGCCGGCGACGCGAGCACGCTGAGCGGCGTGTACGCCGAGATCGACCGGCTCGAGCGGGCCCCGATCCGGGCCCTGGTCTACCGCGAGTACCGCGACCTCGGGCCCGCGCTGCTCGGGGTCGCGGCGGCGCTGCTCGCGTTCTTCTCGTTCTCGCTCTCGACCTGGGCGTTCCGCGCGCCATGACCGCGAACCGGCGGAGGATCCCCGCGTGACGTTCGAGACCCCGGCCTGGCTGTGGGCGCTGGCGGCGCTGCCCGTGCTCGCGCTGCTCGAGTGGCGCGCGATCGCGCGCGCCACTCGAGCGGCGCGCACGCTCGTGGGCCCGCGGCCGGCGCACGCGCTGCTCGGGCAGACGCTGCCCCGCTCCCGGCGGCTGGGGTTCGCGCTGCGCATGGCGGCGCTCGCGCTGCTGGCGCTGGGCGCCGCCGGGCCGCAGTGGGGGCGCGAGACGGTGCGCCGGCAGTCCCAGGGCTCGGACCTCGTGTTCGTGGTGGACGTGTCGGCGAGCATGGACGCGCGCGACGTCGCGCCGTCGCGGCTCGACGAGGCCCGGCGCGAGGCGCTCGGGCTGCTCGAGCGCGTGCAGGGCAGCCGCGTCGGCGTGCTCGCCTTCGCGGGCGACGCGGTGCGGCTGTGCCCGCTGACGCTCGACCACGCCGCCGCGCGGCTCGTGCTCGAGTCGCTCTCGAGCAGTTCGGTGAGCCAGGCGGGCAGCGACCTGGGCCGCGCGCTGCGCGAGGCGCTCAAGCTGCTGCCGCGCGGCCGCCGCGAGGAGCAGGCCGTGGTGCTGTGGACGGACGGCGAGGACCTCGAGGGGGGCGCGCGCGAGGTGATCGAGGAGGTCAAGCGCGCGGGCGTGCGCGTGTTCGCGGTCGGCGTCGGCACGCCGGCCGGCGACGTCGTCCCGGTCTTCGACGGCTCGGGGCAGGCCGTGGACGTCAAGCGCGACGAGGAGGGGCAGGTCGTGCGCAGCCGGCTGGACGAGCGGCTGCTGCGCGATCTCGGCCGCGCCTCGCGCGGGGGATATTTCACGGCTTCGCGCGCGGGCGGGGAGCTGCCCCGGCTCGCGGCCGCGATGGGCTCGCTCGCGCGCTCGAGCCGCGGCGCGCGGCTGGTCGAACGGCCGGTCTCGCGCTTCGCCTACCTCGCGCTGCTCGCGGCCGCGGCGCTCGCCTTCGAGCTGGCGCGCCCGCGCCGGCGCGCCGAGGACGGGAGATCGAGCGCGCCGCTCGCGCGCGCGGCGGCGCTGGCGCTGCTCGCGCCCGCGCTGCTCGCCGCCCCGGCGGCGGCGCAGAGCCCGTGGGCGAAGGGCGACCGCGCGTTCGAGGGCCGCCGCTACGCCGAGGCCGAATCGCTCTACGCCCGGCGCGCGAAACGCGGCGCGCCGGCGGCGCTGCGGGTCAACCTCGCGACCGCGCGCGCGCTGGCCGGCCGCGGCGCGGCGGCCGAGCAGGAGCTGGAGCGGCTCACCGCGGAGAAGGCCGCGCCGGGGCAGACGGCCTCGTACAACCTCGGCACGCTGCTCGGCGAGCGCCGCGAGTACGACCGCGCCCTGGGCGAGCTGCGGCGGGCGCTGGAGCGGAACCCGGACGACGCCGACGCGCGCTGGAACTACGAGCTGCTGCGCCGCCAGCGCGACGAGTCGCGCGGCGGCGGGCAGCGGCCGCAGCAGGCCCCGCAGCAGCCCAAGCCCGGCGAACAGGGCGAGGGCGGGAAGGGCGGGCAGGACCGCCAGCAGCCGCCGCAGCCGGGGCCCGGGCCCGCGCCGCAGCAGGCGCCGGACGCCCCGCCGCCGCCCTCGGCCGGGGCCGCGACCGGGATGACCCGCCAGCAGGCGGAGCAGCTGCTGGGCTCGCTGCAGGAACTCGAGCGCCTCGAACGCCAGCGCGGCCAGCGCGTGCGCGCGACGCGGGAGCGCAGGGGGAAGGACTGGTGAGGACGTTCGCGGTTTCCGGGCCGCGCCGCGCGCTCGCGGCGGCGCTCGCCGCGCTGGCGCTCGCGCTCTGGCCGCGCGCGGGCGACGCCGCGACCGAGGTCGAGGCGCGCCTGAGCGCCGGCTCGGTGCCGGCGGGCGGCACGGTCACGCTGTTCGTGACGGTGACGAATCCCGCGGGCGGCACGGGCGACCCGGCGTTCGCGGTCCCCGAGGGGCTGACGCTGCTCGCCAGCGACCGGTCGCAGAACTTCTCGTGGGTGAACGGCCGGTCCACGACGCAGGTGCAGTTCCGCTACGAGCTGGGGGCCGACCGGCAGGGCAGCTATCGCGTCGGCCCGATCCGCGTGCGCGTCGGCTCGACCGACTACCTGAGCGACGCGCTGCCGCTGCGCGTGGGCCCGCCCGCGGCGGCGCTCGGCGGGGGCGGGGGCGGCGGGAGCGCGCCCGCCCGGCTCGTCGTCGGCGTGAGCCCGGCGCGGCCCTACGCCGGCCAGCTCGTGCAGCTCTCGATGCGGCTCGTGCAGACCGCCGAGCTCACCGAGACGCGCGCCTACTCCGCCCCGGCCACGCCCGGCTTCTGGTCCGAGAGCTGGGGGGAGCCCATCGAGTACCGCGGCAGCGCGGACGGGCGGCCCGCCGCCATCACCGAGCGGCGCGCGCGGCTCTATCCGCTCGCGCCCGGCGCCGCCACCGTCGGCAGCGCGTCGCTGGTGGTCTCGCCCGCGCCTTCGCTCTCCGACCGTTTCTTCGGCGGGCCGGCGCTGCGCCCCGTCGAGGTCCGCAGCGATTCGGTGCGCGTCGCGGTCCGGCCGCTGCCGGCGGGCGCCCCGGAGGGGTTCGAGAACGCCGTCGGCGCGTTCACGGTCGCGTGGGCGCTCGATCGCGGGCACACCGCGCAGGACCAGGCGGTGACGCTGCGCTTCGAGGTGCGAGGCACGGGCAACCTGCCGCTGCTGCACACGCCGAAGCTCGACCTTCCGGACTTCGAGGTGTTCGCGAGCACCGTGGACGACAGCTTCGCGCCCTCGGGCGAGATCGCCCCCGGCCGCCGCCGCTTCCAGTGGACGCTCCTGCCGCGGCGGAGCGGCCGCGTGACGCTGGAGGCGCCGGCGTTCGCGTGGTTCGACCCCGCCTCCGAGAGCTGGCACCGCCCGACGCTCGGCCCGCTTGTGCTCGAGGTGCTCGCGGCGCGGCCCGGCGCGGCCGCCGCGGACGAAGGGGCTTTCCCGCGCGAACTCGCGCGCGAGCCGGCGGCGCCGGGCTCGCGTCCCGCGGTGGCCTGGCTGCTCGCCCTCGCCGGGCTGCTGGCGGGCGCCGCCGCGGCCGCCTGGCGTTCGACCCTGGCCGGCGACGCGCTCTCCGGCGAGCGCGCCCGGCAGCGCGAGTACCTGCGCGCGATCGGCCTCGCGCGCGGGCCGGACTTCTGGCGCGCCGCCGACGAGGCCGCCGGGTGGGCCGAGTCGCGCGGCGAGCGCGTCGCGGTCCTGCGGCAGGAGATCGCGGTGGCGCGCTACGGCGGAGCGTCGGCGGGCGAGGAGGACGTGCGGCGCCGGCTGGTCGAGCGCGTGGCCGTGTGCGTTCCGCCGGCGCGGCCGCGCGCGCCGCGGCGGCTCGCGGCGGTCGCCCTCGCGCTGCTCGCGCTGGCCGCAGGCGGGC
>CAZUEM010000092.1:0-14248 GCA_964619155.1 uncultured bacterium | reverse complement strand
TCGACGCTCTGCGCAGCCTCGGCAAGCGCTTCGTGGACGCGGGAGCGCGCGCGGCGCCAGCACGTGCAGTTCTGCGCCCCCGGGCCCCTCGGCGACGAGCGCGACCGCGGCGCTCTCGCCGCCCCGCACGGGCTCGGGCCACTCGCCCGCGGCGGGCGGGCCGCCGCTCCAGGCGACGCGCGCGCGAAACAGCGGCAGCGAGGCGGGCGCCATGACCAGCGCGACGGCGACGCCGAGCGCGATCCCCGCGAGGGTGGCGAGGACCAGCGTGGTGAGGCGGGCGGAAGGTCGTGGGGAGCGGCGGATCGCGTCTTCCCTGGCGCTCATCGACGGCGGTTGGGGTGAACGTCGGCACGGCCCGCGTCCTGCGAGGCCGACGCGCACGTTACGTGCGGCGCGCGCCGAAGGTCAAGGCCGCAGCGGGGCGCGAATGCGCCGCGCGGGGAACGCCGCGGGCCGCTACGCGGCGCCGAGCACCTCGCCCTCGCCCGCGATCGCGGCCGGCAGCGTGAACCAGAACGTGCTGCCGCGGCCGGGCTCGGATTCCACGCCGATCTGCCCGCCGTGCTGCTCGACGATGCCCTTCGAGATCACGAGGCCCAGGCCCGTGCCGCCGGCCTTGCGCGTCGCGCCCGAGTCGATCTGCTGGAACTTGCGGAACAGGCGCGGCAGGTCCTTCGCGGCGATGCCGTCGCCGTGGTCGCGCACCGCGACGCGGATGCGGTCCCCGAACGAGCGGACGCCCACCTCGATGCGCCCGCCCGCCGGCGAGAACTTGATGGCGTTCGAGAGCAGGTTGGTGATCACCTGCGCGATGCGGTTCGGGTCCACCATCGCGTCCGGCAGGTCGCCGGGCACGTCCAGCTCGAGCTGGATGCGGCGCTCCTCGATCAGCGTGCGCAGGTTCTGCGCCGCCTGACGCACGACCGGCTCGAGGTTCGCGCGCTCGATCGTCATCGGCAGCGACGCCGACTCGAGCTTCGAGAAGTCGAGGATGTCGTTGATGAGGAGCAGCATGCGCTCGGCGTTCGCGTGCGCGATGGTCAGCAGCTTCACCTGCTGTTCGTTGTTCTGGAAGTAGCGGTCGTCCACGAGCAGCTCGAGCGCGCCCTTGACCGAGGTCAGCGGCGTGCGGGTCTCGTGCGAGACCACGGCCACGAACTCGGACTTGAGCCGGTCGAGGCTCTTGGCGTGCTCGAAGAGCTGCGAGTTGCGGATCTGCAGCGCCACCTGCGAGGCGAACAGCGACAGGAACTCCTGGTCGTCGTCGCTGAAGCCGCCGGGCTTGCCGAGCGCGACGAGCACGCCGAGCGCCTGCTGGCCGTTGACGAGCGGCACCGCGAGCAGCGACGCGGCCCCGCCCGCCACGCCGGGCACCGCGAAGGGCGCGGCGTCGCCGCCCCCCTGGCGCACGGGACGCATGTCGAAGGCGCACATCCCGACGGGGCCGCTGCCCGCCAGCACGGGCGCCTCGGCGCCGTCGGCGGCCTCGAGCGCGACGCCGTGCGCGGCGGCCGCGTGGTACTCGGCCGTCTCCTCGTTCTGCAGGTACACGACCGCGCCGGGCGCGCCGAGGATCTGAGCGGTGGTCTCGACGACGCGGCCCAGCATCGGTTCGAGCTCGATGCCGGAGCCGATCTCCATGGACACGCGGTAGAGCGTCTCGAGCTGGCCGGTCGCCTGCGCGACCTTCTCGCGCAGCTCCTGCTCGTGGCGCTGGAGCACCTCGTTCTTGACGCGCAGCTCCTCCATCAGCGCGCGGTTCTCGGCGCGCAGGCGGCGGTTGCGCAGGCGCTTCTCGACCATCACCGGGAGGTCGGCGATGTCGTCGAACGGCTTCGTGACGTAGTCGTCGGCCCCCTGGCGGAGCGCGTCGATGGCGGTCTGCACCGAGGCGTAGCCGGTCATCAGGATGACGGCCACCTCGGGGTCGAGCGCGCGCGCCTCGCGCATCACGTCGAGGCCGCTCTTCCCGGGCAGCGAGATGTCGGTGAGGATCAGGTCCGGCGGTTCGAGCGCGAGCTTCGCCAGCGCCTCCTCGGCGGAGGCCGCGAACACGCACTGGAACGGCTGGTCGTGCAGCACCTCGCGCAGCACGTCGGCGACCGTCTCGTCGTCCTCGACGACCAGCACGCGGGGCTGGGCGGCCGCCCGGTAGCCCGCGGACTCGTCCGCGACCCGGACATTGCCGGCCTCCGCGCCGTCGAGGATGGGGTCGTCGTAGCGCATCGCGTCGTCCCTCGCGCCGCCTAGTGGGTGTGGCCCGGGCCGCTGTGCGCCGTGCGGCGCCGGCCGGCCTTCTTCGCGAGCCCCAGCGCCTGCTCCGCCGAGGCCAGGAGTTCCGTCGGGTCCAGCCCGTCGCGCGGCGCGGCCGCCACGCCGGCCGAGCAGCTCACCCGCCCGGCGCGCGCGAAGCGGTGCTCCTCGAGCGCGTGGCGGAGCCGCTCGGCGAGCCGGCGCGCCGGCGCCAGGTCGCAGTCGGGCAGCACCACCGCGAACTCGTCCCCCGCGAGGCGCGACAGCAGGTCGCCCTCGCGGAGCGCCACCTTGAGCACGAGCGCGGCCTCGGCCAGCACCTCGTCGCCGCACTCGTGGCCGAAGCGCGCGTTGAGCGCCGCGAAGTGATCGAGGTCGAGCGCGATCACCGCGAGCGGCTGCCCGGTGCGCTGGGCGCGGGCGACCTCCTCGACGAGGCGCGCGTGGAACGCGCGCCCGTCCGCGAGGCCGGTGACCGGGTCGCGGCCCGGGGCGCGGCGGAGCCGCTCGAGCTCGAGGCGCGCGCCGAGCGCGGCGCCGAGCGCGCCCGAGGCCGTGCGCACCAGCGCGAACTGGTCGGGCGTCCAGCGCTGGCCGCGCCGCGCCCGCAGGTCGAGGGCGCCGACGCGCTCGCGGCCGCGGAAGAGCGGCGTGCCGAGGCACTGGCGCAGGTCGCCGGGCTCGCCCTGCCACTCGCCGCGCGCGCACCACGGCTCGAGCGAGCCGTCGGGCGAGAGCGCGTGCAGCGCCACCCCGTCGCAGTCGAACGCCGCGCGCAGCGAATCCAGCGCCCGGGGCAGCGCCTCGGGGTCCGACAGCGAGGCGAGCAGCGCCTCGCAGGCGTCCCACAGGCAGCCCGAGGCCGCGCGCCGGTCCTCGCGCGCCGCCGCCGTCGCGGCGTCGGGGGCGTCGCCCTTGCGCTCGAGCGGGCCCTCGTGGGCCCGCCGCGGCTCGCGGTCAGGCCGCGCGCTGGTGGGAAGCGCCGCCACCGAGCCCGGCTTTGAGCTCGGCGATGCGTCCGGCCGCTTCCTGGATTCGGCTCGACTCACGGAGTACGACCTCCAGTCGTTCGCGGACCCCCGGCTGCTGGGTCGCGGGGTTCATCATCAGGAGCTGCGCGTTGCCGCGCACTCCGACCAGGGCGTTGTTGATCTCGTGGTGCACGCCCAGCACCGTCATCAGGCGGGCGTCCCAGGCCTGCTGCTCGCTCCACCAGCCTCCGACCAGCGAGCGCAGCGACTCGGCTCCCGCCGCGTCGCCCGCGTTCGCGAGCGCGTCGGCCTCGGCCTCGAGCCGCTCCTTGAGCGCCGCCCACGGCGGCCGCGTGCCCTCGTTCGTCCGCACGGTCACGCCGCCTCTTCGTGCCGGGCCAGCGCCTTCTGCAGCCGCAGGCGCAGGCGCGCCATCGCGCGCGTGTGGACCTGCGAGACGCGGGACTCGGAGATGCCGAGCGTGCGCCCGATCTCCTTGAGCGTCAGGTGCTCGTAGTAGTACAGGGCGACGACGAGGCGCTCCTGCTCCGGCAGGTGGTCGATCGTGTCGAGCATGACCTGCCGGCGCTGGCGGTCCTCGAGCTGCGCCTCGTGGTCCTCGGCGTTCGGGTCGGCGAGGTGGTCGGCCAGCGTGCCCTGGTCCTCGCCGTCGTTCGTGCGCGACTCGTCGAGCGACACCAGCACGGCGCCGCGGACGTGGTCGAGCAGGCGGTAGAAGTCGTCGCGCGACATCTTCAGCTCGCGCGCCACCTCGTCCTCGGACGCGGCGCGGCCGAGCCTCTGGTCGAGCTTGCGCGTCACGCCGTCGAGGTTGCGCGCCTTGCGCCGCATCGAGCGCGAGGCCCAGTCGAGCGCGCGCAGCTGGTCGAGCACGGCGCCCTTGATGCGCCACACCGCGTAGGTCTCGAACTTGACGCCCTTGCCGGTGTCGAACTTCTCGTGCGCGTCGAGCAGGCCGAGCACGCCCGCCGAGTACAGGTCCTCGTGGTCCACGTTGCGCGGCAGCGTCGCGGCGACGCGCTCGACGACGTGGCGCACGAGCGGGGCGAAGCGCTTGAGGAGGTCGTTCTTCCCGTACACGACCGGCGGCGTCGCGGGCGCGGCCGGCTTGCGGCCGGGCACGACCTTGAGAACGGGCCGGCCCGCCGGGACGGCGGTGCGCTTGGCGGAGGCGCTGCGGCGGGTGGCGAGGGCGGCGCGGGGCATCGGGGATCCTCCTAGGCTTCGAGGCGCTCTTGCGTCGGCGCCGGCTCGATCGACGACCTCGGGCCGGTGGGGGCGGGCTTCCACAGCTTCGCGGCCAGCGCGCGGTAGGCGACGGACGCGGGGGACGACGGGAACGCGGCGAGCACCGGCTCCTGCAGGCGCACGGCGCGCGGCACGGCGGCGTCGAAGGGGACGACGCCCAGGCAGTCGAGTTCGAGGCGCAGGAAGCGGCGCGCCACGAGGCGGATGCGGTGCGCGGTGTCCTCGGCCTCCTCGGCGCCGTTCGCCATGTTCACGACGAGGCGCGGCGAGCGCGCGAGGCCGCCCTGCTTCTGCAGCAGCTTGACCAGGGCGTAGGCGTCGGAGAACGCCGGCATCTCGGGGGTCGTGACGACGATCACCTCGTGCGCGGCGCGGCAGAAGGCGGTCGTCTGCTTCGAGACGCCCGAGGCGGTGTCGATGAGGACGACGTCGGCGTCGGCGTCGAGCGTGCTCAGGCCGCGCAGCAGCGCCTCGCGGCGGAAGTCGTCCAGGTCGGCCAGCTCGGCGACGCCGGAGGCGGCGGGCACGAGGCGCACGTTCTCGGGGCCGTTCACGACGATCTCGTCCATCGTCTTCTGGCCCGAGAGCACGTGCTGCAGGTCGAAGCGCGGGTGCAGGCCGAGCAGCAGGTCGAGGTTCGCCTGCGCGAGGTCGCCGTCCACGAGCAGCACGCGGGCGCCGCGGGCGCCGAGCGCGACCGCGAGGTTCGCGGCCAGGTTGCTCTTGCCGACGCCGCCCTTGCCGCTGGCGACGACGATCGTGCGCGCGCGCGGGCGGCTCCAGCGCGCCGGGTGCTCGGCCTCGGTCGCCGGCGTCGCCGCGCCCTCGACGGGCACGAGCTGCAGGGCCGGCTTCTCGCCGGCGCGCTTGCGGCCGCGGGCCTTCACGCGCGCGGCTCCCGCTCGAGCGAACAGACGGCGGTGACGAACGACCAGAACCGGAGCTGGTGCTCGCAGCGCGCGAGCGGCGTCTCGAAGCCGAGGCGGCCCAGGCGGCGGCGCTCCTCGCGCAGCGACGCGACCGCGGCGTGCGCGGCGTCGAGCCGCGCGCCGGCGTGCGCGGGCATCTCGGCGCCCGGGTCGGCGGCGCGGGTCAGCGGGGCGAACGGGCTCACGCGGCCTTCCGCATCGCGCGCACGCCCGAACCGCGGGCGAGGCGCTGCAGCGCGGCGGCGTAGATCTCCCCCACCTCGCGCATCGTGACGTGCAGGGCGCCGGCGGCCTCGAGGACCGTCAGGCGCTCGACCAGCAGCAGCGCCAGCACCTGGCGTTCGCGCGGGTCGAGCGAGTCGATTCCGGAGCGGAGGCGGCGCACGAGCGCCGCGCGGGACGAGGCGGAGGCGCGGGACATCAGGCGGCCTTTCGCGCCGACGGGCGGCGGCGCCCGTCGAACTCGAGCAGCGCGCGGCGCACGGAGCGGCGCAGCGCGTCCATGTGGAACGGCTTCGGGAAGACGTCGGCGACGCCGGCGCGGCGCAGCTCGCGCGCGGTGTCGGACCCGCCCTCGGCGGTGAGCACGATGACCGGGCGGGCGCGGCGCCCGCGCGAGAGCTTGCGCGCGAGCTCGAGGCCGCCCAGGCCCGGCAGCCGGAGGTCGGTGATGACGAGGTCGCCGTCGTGCTCCTCGAGCCACGCGAGCGCTTCCTCGGCGGACCGGAACGTGTCGACGGTGAACCCGTCGTCCGACAGGCCCTCGGCGAGCGCCCAGGAGGTCGTCGGCTCGTCTTCCACGATCAGCAGGTGCGGCATGGCAGGTGGCTCCGTCGTCGGTTCCGAGGGGAAGGGACGACGGACTGTTCTGCAGCACGCGTGCCATGCAGTTCGCCCGGCCCGGCGGCGCTCGCGGCGGCGCCCGGCGCCCGGCGGCGGGCGTCCGCGAGGCCGGACCGCACAGCTGCAATGCGAACGCCCGCAACGCCTTCCGGCGTGGCGGGCGACCGGGATCGCGCCCCCGGGGGGCGCCGCGGCGCGGGCGGCTTGCGGCCGGCGGGCGGGCCCGGCGAGAGGCCGGCGCCCAACCTCGCACCGCACCCGGGCGCGATGCGAGTGCTTCTTGGTCGCCCGGCGCGGCCGGGCGGCCGGCCGGCTAGGCCCCGGCGCCGGGCTCCTCGGCGTCGTCGCCCAGCTCGTACTCCTTGAGCTTGGTGCGCAGCGTCTGCCGAGAGATGCCGAGCATTGTCGCCGCCTTCGTCTTGTTGCCGTCGCACACGCCCAGCGCGTGCTGGATCGCCAGCTTCTCGATCTCGGCGAGCGGGCGCACGACGCCGGGCGGGAACGGGTCCGCCGAGGCGGCGGCCGGCACGCCCGCCGCTCGCGTCAGCTCGGCCGGCAGGTGCTCGGCGAGGATCTCGTCGTCCGCCTCGAGCAGCAGCACGCGCTCGATGACGTTCTTCACCTCGCGCACGTTGCCCGGCCACGGGTAGGCGCGCAGCACCGCCAGCGCCGCCGGGTGCAGGCGCGCCTCGGGCCGGCCCAGCTCGCGGCAGAAGCGCTTCACGAAGTGCTCGGCCAGCACCGGCACGTCCTCGGCGCGCGCGCGCAGCGGCGGGACCTCGACCGGCACGACGTTGAGGCGGAAGTAGAGGTCCTCGCGGAAGCGCCCGTCGGCGACCAGCTGCCTGAGGTTGCGGTGCGTGGCGGCGACCACGCGCACGTCCACGCGGATGTCGGCGTGCCCACCGACGCGCCGGAAGGTGCGCGTCTCGAGCACGCGCAGCAGCTTGGCCTGCAGCTGCGGCGCCATCTCCCCGATCTCGTCGAGAAACAGCGTCCCGCCGTCGGCCAGCTCGAAGAGCCCCTTCTTGAAGCGCTTCGCGTCCGTGAACGCGCCGCGCTCGTGCCCGTACAGCTCGCTCTCGAGCAGCTGCTCGGGGATCGCGCTGCAGTTGAGCTCGATGAACGGGCCCGCCGCGCGGGCGCTCTTCGAGTGGAGGAAGCGCGCCATGAGCTCCTTGCCCGAGCCGGTCTCGCCGTGGATCAGCACGGTCGAGGTGCCGCCCTTCGCCGCCCGCTCGAGCCGCTGCAGCGCCTTCGCCAGCGCCGGGCTCGCGCCGATGATGGGCTGCGCGCTCGGCGTGCTCGTGCGCAGCCAGTCCACCTCGCGCTTGAGCCGGGCGTGCTCGAGCGCCCGCTCGAGCACGACGCCGAGGTGGTCGAGGTCGGGCGGCTTCAGCATGAAGTCGTAGGCGCCCATCTTGATCGCGCGCACGGCGTGCTCGACCGAGCCGTGACCGGTGAGCATGACCACGGGCAGCAGCGGGTCGGCCTCGCGCAGCGCCTTCAGGACCTTGAGGCCGTCCTCGTCGCCGAGCCGCAGGTCGAGCAGCACCGCGTCCACGCCCTGCTCGCGCACCGCGGCGAGCGCCTCGCGGCTGTTCGCGGCCTCGCGCGGCGTGAAGCCCGCGTCGCGGGCCCACTCGCCGATGCTGAACCGCAGCGTGCGCTCGTCATCGACGACGAGCAGCGTCTGTGCGGCCTGCACGCGGGTCGGGCTGTCGCCTTTCGCCATGGCGTTTCTCCAGCGGGAAGTTGAGCAGGACGGTGGTGCCGCGACCCTCGCGGCTGTCCACGGCGATCGAGCCGCCGTGCTCCTGCATGATGGTCTGCGAGATGCTGAGCCCGAGGCCGGTCCCCGTGGCCTTGGTGGTGAAGAACGGGTCGAACATCTTGGCGAGGACGCCGCGCGGGATGCCGGTGCCGGTGTCGATCACCCGCACCTGTTCGACCTGCATCCAGCCCGCCGCGCCCGCGCGCCCGCGCGGCGCGTCGCCGGCCCGGCGGCCGGGGCCGCGCGGCGGGCGGCGGCGGCGCACGCGGCGCACCTCGTAGCGCAGCGTGCCGCCTCCGGGCATCGCCTGCACGGCGTTGAGCGTGACGTTGAGCAGGACCTGCGTGACGAGGTCGGGGTCGATGTAGACGGCTGGCAGCCGCGGCGCCGCGTCCACCTCGACGATCACCTTCGCCTGCTGGATGGCGTCGGCGGCGAGCGCCGTCACCCGCTCGACGCATTCGGCGAGCGAAGCGGCCCGCAGCTCGGGCGTGCGCGGGCGCGCGTACTGCAGCAGGCTGGTGACGATGCGGTCGAGCCGCGCGACCTCGTCGAGGATGACCTGGACGAAGCGCGCGCGGTCGTCGCGGGGCTCGAAGCGCTTGAGCAGCACCTGCGCGCTGGTCCCGATCCCGGCGAGCGGGTTGCGGATCTCGTGCGCGACGCCCGCCGCGAGCTGGCCCAGCGTCGCGAGCCGCTCGTGGCGCCGCAGCTCGTGCTGCATGCGCCGCACCTGGGTGAGGTCCTGCAGCGTGACCAGCACGCGCGCCGGGCGCCCGAGCCGGTACGTGCGCACGCGCGCGGGCACGTCCCCCGCGCGCGGCGTGTGCAGCACGGCCTCGCGCTCGGTGCGCGAGCGCCGCCACGCGTCGCGCAGCAGGTCGTCGCCGGCCACGACCGTGCGGACCACCTCGCCCGCCGTGGCGCCCCGCAGGCGCGCGCCGGGCAGGCCGAGCAGCCGCTCGGCGGCGGCGTTCCAGCCGGTCACCCGCGAGCCGGAGTCCAGCACGAGCACGCCGGTCTCGGCGTCCTCCATGAGCGCTCGGGCGAGGGCTTCCCAGGGCGGCGCGCTGCGCGCGCGCGGGGCTTGGCGGGTCATGCGCGTTCCATCGCGCGCGGCAGTATAGGCAATGGGGCGCGCGGCGCGAAGGCGGGAATGCGGGAGCGCGGGAGCGCGGCCCGCCGGGCCGGAACGAAAACGCCGCCTCGCCCGGGAGCGCGGCGGCGAAAAGCGGCGGGAACGGCTAGCCCTTCGTCAGCACCTTGAGCACCGCGTCGGCGAGACGGTCGCGCACGTCGCGGCGGTCGTAGTAGCCGGACTCGATCCGCTGCTTCGCCGACCGCACGCGCGGCAGGCGGACGAGCGGAGCGTTCGTCTCGGGCACGGAACGCAGAACGGCCTTTCGGGGGTTGCGGCTCGTGCGACGGGTCGTCGTCATGATTCCTCGGACGCGCCCGCCCTGCTGCCGTCCGGACCGTGGTCCGGCGCGGCGGCGCGACGCGTGCGTGCGATCAGGGTTTCTTGCCCGGATCCGGGGGGGCCGCCGGCCGCTGGCCACCCAGCGCCCGCCGGTTCTCCTCCTGGATGCGCGCGTAGATCTCCTCGCGGTGCACCTTCACCTCGGGCGGTGCCTCGATGCCGAGCTTCACCTGCCCGGACCGGACCTCGAGCACGGTGATCTTCACCGAGTCCCCGATCCGGATGTTCTCTCCTAACTTCCTTGTTAGGACCAGCATCTTCCAGGAGCCTCCGCTCTACCGCGCCGCGACCTTGCGGCACCGTCTTCCCGACGCAGTGCCTATCGGCATGGCGGGACTGGGACTTGAACGAGAATACCCGCCGCCCCGCGAGACACCAAGCCCGATGTGGCCTTGGAGGGCCGCCGCCCGGCTGATAGCTTGCCGAACGGATCCTGTCCGGAGGGACGGCACGGATGGAGCACGGCACGCTGAACCGCCTGCTGACCTGGCTCATGGTGCCCGCGACGGCGGCCCTCGTGGTCTCCGCGCTGACGCTGTCCCGGCATGCGTATACGGGCGTTTCCGTGCAGGGCGAGCGGGTCGCCACGGTGGACCCCGGCAGCCCCGGCGAGCGGGCCGGCCTCGAGCCCGGGGACCTCATCCGCCCCGGCCCGCACGCGGCCCACGGGCCGGCGCTGGACTCCGACCCGCTGCGGGGCGCCTCGCCCGGCGAACCGCTCGAGCTGCGCCGCGTGCGGGCCGGCCGGATCGCGTCCGTCTGGCTCGCGCCCGAGCCGCTGCCCGCCGGCGAACGGCGCTACCGCGCGTTCCTGCTCGGCATCGCCTCGGTGTTCGTGCTGCTCGCGGGCTGGGTGTGGAGCGAGCGGCGTGACCACCTGACCCGCGTCTTCGTGCTGCTCGGGCTCGCCTTCGCGGCGATGCTCGCGCCCGCGCCCTGGCTGCCGCCCGGCGGCTGGCGGACGGCGCACGACCTCGCCACCACGGCCGCGCAGCTCTACGTGGCCGTGCTGTTCCTGCACTTCTTCGCGCTCTTCCCCGACCCGTCGCCGCGTACGCGCGCGCGCGGGCTCGTCCGCGCGGGCTACGCCGCCGCCACCGCGCTGCTCGCGGCGCTCGGCGCCGTGGCGGCCGAGTCGGCGTTCGGCCCGGGCCGCTGGCGCCCCGCGCTCGAGGCCATCGGCATGGCGCACGTGGCGCTGTTCATGGCCGGCATGCTCGGCGGGCTCGCGCTCTTCGCCGTCTCGTTCGCGCGCGCGCGCGACGCCGACGCGCGGCGGCGGCTGCGCGTCGCGTTCTTCGGCACGCTGCTCGGGGCCGCGCCGTTCGTGGCCATCGTCGCGTGGCGCAACCTCTCTCCCGGCTCGGAACTGCCCGGCGACCGGCTGGTCGTGGCCTCGGCGCTGTTCGTGCCCGCCTCGTTCGCGTGGGCGATCTCGATCCACCGCGTCTTCGACTTCCGGGTCGCGCTGCGCGCCGCGGTCACGCTCGCCGTGCTCGCGGCCGTCGGCTTCGCGACGTTCGCCGCCGGCGAGTGGATGGCGGCGTCGTGGTGGCCGGCGCTCGGGCGGGACGTCTCGGGCGTCTCGCTCGCGTTCCTCGTGCTGGTCGCGGCGCTCGCCGGCCCGACCCGCACGCGCGTGGCGGCGCTCGGCGCGCGCGTCGTGCCCATCGCGGGCGAGGTCTCGCTCGCCGCCTGGTCGCCGGCCGGCGAGGCGCGCGCCGGCGGGGCCGCGGCGATGCTGCGCGAGGCCTGCGAGGTCGTGCGCCAGGCGCTGCGGCTCGAGAGCTGCGCCGCGCTCGCGTCCGACGGGCGGGAGCTGCGGGAGGTCGCGCGCGCCGGTGCGGGCCCGCCCGCGCCCTCCCCCGGCGCGGGCTTCGCCGAGGCCATGGCCCGGCAGGGCGGCGTGCGCTCGCTCGCCGAGGCGGGGCTCGCCGAGGACGACCGCGACGCGCTCGAGCAGGCCGGCGTGCGCTGGACGCTGCCGGTGCCGGGCGCGCCCGTTGCGGCGGTGCTGCTGCTCGGGCGGCGATTCGCGGGCGCCTGGCTCGACCGCGCCGAGGCGCGCGACCTCGAGCGGCTCGCGCACCACCTCGCCGTCGCTCTCGAGAACGCCGAGCTGCGCCGCGAGGCGCGCCAGCACGCCTCGGTCGCGCGCGAGCTGCGCGAGGCGCACCACGTGCAGGAGCACCGGCTGCCGCGGCGGACGCCGATCTACCCGACGCTCGACTGCGCGGCGCTCACGCTGGCCATGGAGTCGGTGGGCGGCGACTACTACGACTTCGTCGAGGCGGGGCCGCGCGACTTCACGCTCGCGGTCGGCGACGCGGCCGGGCACGGCGTGCCGGCGGCGCTCGTGCTGGCCGGCGTGCAGTCGCGCTTCCGCGACCTGGCGCGCACGCCGCGCCCGCCCGGCGAACTGCTCGAGGCGCTGAACCGCGACCTGGTCGCGCACGAGCAGCCCGACCGGTTCATGGGCCTGCTGTGCGCGCGGGTGGACGTCGCACGCGGCCTGGTGCGCTTCGCCAACGCCGGACTGCCGCCGCCGCTCGTGCGGCGCGCCGACGGCTCGCTCGAGGAGTTGAGCGAGAGCGGCCTGCTGCTCGGCGTGAGCGGCCACGCCGGTTACGGCTCGGCGGCGGCCGAGCTGGACGCGGGCGACGTCGTGCTGGTCGCGACCGACGGCCTCACCGAGGCCTCGCGGGGCGGGCGGCTGTTCGGGGCCGAGGGCGTGCGCGCGGTGCTCGACCGGCACGGCCACCGGCGCGCCGCGGACCTGATCGAGGAGCTGCTGGCCGCGGTGCGCGCCTGGGCGGACGAGCCGCTCGACGACCTGACGCTGGTCGTCCTCAAGCAGCTGGCCCGGCCGGCGGGCCGGCGGCGCCGTCCGCACAACGACCTCAAGCCCGGCCTCGAGACCGCCGATACGGCGGGGTGAGACGACAGGAAGCCGTCTCCCCCGCCCGTGCCGCCAACCCACGGGCGGCCGAACGCGACGGTTGACCCCGCGACGCAGGTCGCGGGCCCTCGAAGTCGGAGGTGCACCGTGGACGTCGGGCTCGTGATGGTCCTGCTGGACCTGCTGTGGTGGATCAAGCGCTGAGGCGTTGACCGGGACGTGGCTCCCGGGCGCACCCGCCGGGAGCCACCCGCCCCAGCCGGGACGGATCAGTCGCGGAGCGCCGAGCCCAGCTCGCGCGCCAGCGCCGCCACGCGCTCCACCGCGCCCGCGGCCGGGTCCTCGGTGACGCGCCGCATGAACGCCGCACCCACGATCACCGCGTCGGCGACCCCGCGCAGCCTCCGTGCGTCCTCGCCGCCCGAGATGCCGAAGCCCACCGCGACCGGCAGCGCCGTGTGCCGCCGCAGCTCGGCGACGCGTTCGGGAATCGAGCCGGACCAGCCCGCGCCCCGGCCGGTGACGCCGGTGCGGGCGAGGCAGTAGACGAAACCGCGGCAGCGCGCCAGCAGCAGCGGCAGCCGCGCCTCGTCGGTGGTCGGCGCGACCAGCACGACGGTGTCGAGCCCCGCGCGGTCGAACGCCGCCCACCACTCGGGGGCCTCGTCCGGCGGCAGGTCGGAGACGATCACGCCGTCCGCGCCCGCCGCTTTCGCACGCGCGGCGAACGCCTCGACGCCCGCGCGCACGACCGGGTTCGCGTAGGTCATGAGCACGACGGGCAGCGGCGACTCGGCGCGGAAACGCGCGACCGTCTCGAGGACAGCTTCCGTCGAGACGCCGGCGCGCAGCGCCCACTCCGACGCCCGCTGGATGTCGGGCCCGTCGGCGATCGGGTCGCTGAACGGGATGCCCACCTCGACGGCGAGCGCGCCCTCGCGCGCGAACGCGCGCAGCATCCCGAGCGTCGCCTCGAGCGAGGGGTAGCCGGCGGTGACGAAGGGGATGAACCCGGTGCGGCCGGCGTTCGCCTCGAACGCGGCGCGCAGGCGCGAGCCGTTCACGCGCGGCTCACCAGCCGCCGTAGGGGTTCCCGAAGCCGTTCCAGCCGCCGTGGCCGTGGCCCCAGCCGGCGCCGTACTGCAGCGGCGAGCGCATGTCGTGGAACTGGAACCGGACCATCGAGTTCCCGCTCGGCTTCCAGCTCACGTCGAGGCCCTGGAGGAAGAACGACATCCCGCGGCCCTGGGCGCCGGTGCCCAGTTCGTTGCCGAGTGTCACGGCCATCGTGACGGGGGCCTTGAACTGGTAGAGGAAGCTGGTGCTCTGCAGGGCGCTGGTCGTGCCCCAGCCGGAGCCGACCGCGATCGTGCTGCTCATGTGCAGCCGCGCCGGGTCGAACCACGCGGCGGGACGGGCGAGCGCGCTGACGGGGACGCGCGGCGAGAAGCCGGCGGCCGTGGGGTCCGAGAACACGCCCGCGCCGGCGACGGCGGCGGTGCAGGCGACGAGGGCTGCGGCGAGGACGAGGCGACGGATCATGTGGGATGGACCTCCGTACCGGAAAACTAGGAACCCGCGCGGCCCAAGTCAACGGGGGATTGGGGTTCGCGCGGGTCCGGAGTCGTCACATGTCAGCGGAGCGTCAGCTAGTCCTCCACCTGCAGCTTGAGCACGATCTCGTACGTGCCGCCCTTCGCGATCGTCACGGGCACGACGAGGCGCTGCGCCTGCGGCGCGGGCGCGGCGGCGACGGCGGGCGCCTCGGGCGCGGGCGCGACCGCCACCGGCGCGGGAGCGGGAGCCGCGACGGCCACGGGGGCCGGG
>CAZUEM010000091.1:0-14265 GCA_964619155.1 uncultured bacterium | reverse complement strand
TCGAGATGGCCGCGGGCTGGAGCGACAACACGGCGGCCGACCTCGTGCTCGCGCGGCTCGGCGGGCCGGCGGCGCTCACGGCGTGGTTGCGCGAGCGGGGCATCGAGGGGATCCGCGTCGATCGCTACGAGTACGACCAGCAGATGGCCATCCTCGGCCTGGGCGCGTTTCGCCCGGCGTGGGCGAGCGCCGAGTCGCTCGCGGCCGCCCGCGCCGCCGTGCCGGCGGCCGAACAGCGCCGCGCCCGCGACGACTACCTGCGCGGGCGGCTCGACACGATGACGCCGCGCGGCGCGGTGGCGTTCCTGCGCGCGCTCGCCGAGGGGCGGCTGGCGTCGAGCGCCTCCACGGAGCGGCTGCTCGCGATCATGACGGCGTCCACGACCGGGCCGCTCCGGCTGCGCGCCGCGCTGCCCGGGGGCGCGACGCTCGCGCACAAGACGGGCACCGGTCCGACGATCGCGGGCGTGTGCACGGCGGTCAACGACATCGGCATCGTCACTCTGCCCGACGGCACGCGGGTGGCGATCGCGGTGCTGTACTCGGGCGCCACGTCGCCGCCGGCCGCGCGCGAAGCCGTGCTCGCCGACGTGGGCCGCGCGTTGCTCGCGGCGGTGCGCTGACCGCGAGGGCCCCGCCGGCGCGCCCGAAGGCCGCAACCGCCGTCGCCGGCCGGCCCGGACGATTGCGAAACCCAGCATTTCGCACTTCCGCCCGCGACTTCGCCGTGGAATCATCCTCGCGCATCGTCCGCGCCCTGCAGCCACGGGCGTGGAGCGCTTCCATTCCCGCCCCCGATCTCCCGACTCCTCCCGGAGGATCCATGCGCCTGGCCCGACTCTTCTTGCTGCTCGTCGCTGCCCTCATCACCGGACCGGTGCAGGCTCTCGCACAGTGCCCCGACTGGAAGGCCGGCCCGCTCCAGGACAGCGAGGCGGGCAACGGGGCCAACGACTTCGTGCAGGCGCTCATCTCGTGGGACCCCGACGGTGCCGGCCCGCTCGCGGCTCGGCTCGTGGCGGGGGGCCAGTTCGATTCCATCGGCGGCCGGCCGACCGGCAACATCGCCTACCTCGACCCCGCGACGGGGCGGTGGGAGCCGTTCACGACTCCGTCGCCATTCACGGAGGTCGGCACGCTCGCGTTCGTCGGCGGCAAGCTCTACGCGGGCACCGGGCGGATCAGCGGTTCCTCCGGGCTCGAGCTCGGCCGGTGGACGGGGTCGGGCTGGGCGACCGTGGGATCGGGGGCCTGCCGGCCCGACTTCGTCAACATGGTTCCCGGCTGGGCCACCACGCTCGGGACCTACGACGGCGACCTCGTCATCGGCGGGGACCTCGGCGCCTGGGCCCAGATGCCGTTCGGGCCGGGCTGCACGGGGCAGGGCGGGCGCGCGCTGGGCGCCTCTTCCGACGGCATCTCCGTGCGCGAGGACTTCGGCCCCACCCACGGCGACGTCTACGCCATCGCCCAGTACGGAACGCGGCTGTTCGTCGGCGGGAGCGGCTTCGGCTGGACCTTCGGCCCCTCGGTGAACCTCGCCTTCTGGGACGGAGCAACCTGGTCGGCGACGGGCATGGCGACCGACTTCCCGGTCCGCGCCCTCCAGCCCTGGAACGGCGGCCTCGTGGCGGGTGGCTCGTTCACGACGATCGGTGGGGTGGCCGCCAACGGCATCGCGTTCTGGAACGGGGCGGCCTGGCAGCCGCTCGGCGGCGGCGCGCTCGGCGTGAGCAGCCTGACGGTCTACAAGGGCGAGCTGGTGGTTTCGGGCGGGTTCACTTCCGCGGGAGGGGTGCCGGCGAACTACATCGCGCGCTGGAACGGCTCGACGTGGGCCCCGCTTGGCGCGGGTCTGAGCGGGGCGGCGAGCTCGCTGACGGTGCACAACGGCGAACTCGTCGCCGGCGGGGTGTTTTCCAGCGCGGGCGGCATGCCCGCCAACTTCATCGCGCGCTGGGACGGCTCGCAGTGGTCCTCCTTCGGCGGCGGCTCGGTGGCGTCGGTCGAGGCGTTCACCGTGATGGGCAATCGGCTCGTGGCGGGCGGGAGCTTCCAGCAGTCCACCCGCACCGTGCAGCCGGCGCTCAACATCGTCTCCTGGGACGGCGCCGGGCTCTCGGCCTTCGGGACGGGGCTCGCCGGTACGGTGAACGCGCTCGAATCGTTCAAGTACCCGGGGATCAGCGGGGCCACCGAGCTGCTCGCCGGCGGCAGCTTCGCGCAGGCGGGCGGAGCGCCGGCGGCCCACATCGCGCGCTGGGTCGAGTCGCCCCTCGGCGGCCCGGCGCCCACCTGGCAGGCGATGGGCGCGGGTTTCAACGGTCCCGTCTATGCCATCGAGCGCCACTCCGGCGCCACCTACGCGGGCGGCAACTTCAGCTCCTCGGGCGCGCCGATCAGCTTCATCGCGCGCTGGAACGAGACGACCGACATCTGGGAGCCGCTCGGCAGCGGCACGACCAGCGCCGTCCACGCGCTCAAGTCCTACAACGGCCAGCTCTACGCGGGCGGCGTGTTCACGACCGCGGGCGGGGTCACGACCGGCGGGCTCGCGCGCTGGAACGGCTCGTCCTGGAGCGCGGTCGGAGGCGCCTTCACCGGTTTCGTCTACGCGCTCGAGGTGCACCAGGGCGAACTCGTCATCGGCGGGTCGTTCGCCGGCTTCCCGGGCTCTCCCAACATCGTCAAGTACGACGGCACCTCGTTCTCGACGCTCGGAACCGGCGGGGCCGACCAGGTGGTCCGCGCCCTGTACTCCGACGGCACCCGGCTCTACGTGGGCGGATTCTTCTCGAATGTCGGCGGCGTGGCGGCCTCCCGAGCCGCGTTCTGGGATGGGACCTGGCACGCGCTGCCGGGGAGCCCGACCACCTCGGTCGGCGCGATCTTCGGCCACCGCGGTGAAGCGCATTTCGGCGGGAGCTTCGACGACGTCGAGGGCGGCGCGACGCCGAGCCCGGGCTGGGCGCGTTTCACGCAGACCGGCCGGCCCTGGTTCGCCACCCATCCGGCCTCGCGCACGGTGGATTCCCGCGCCGACGCGAGCTTCACGGCAGAGGTCGCGGCGGGCTACGAAGACGCCACGCTCCGCTGGCACAAGGACGGCGTGCCGCTCGTGGACGGCCAGACGATCAGCGGCTCGACGATCGCCGGCGCCGGCACCAAGGTGCTGTTCGTCCAGCGCGTCGCGCAGTACGACGCCGGGAGCTACCGGCTGGTCGCCACGAACGGCTGCGGCAGCGATTCGAGTTCCGCGGCGACGCTGACGGTCAACCAGACGGTGGACGTTGCGGGCGGCCTGCCCGGGACCACGTTGTTCGAGGCCATCAGCCCCAACCCGGCGATGGGGACAGCGCGGCTCGCGTTCGCGCTCGCCCACCCGGCCACGGTTCGCATGGGCGTCCACGACATCGCCGGGCGGCTCGTGCGCCGCCTCGATCTCGGCATGCTCCCGGCGGGCCGGCACGGCGCGACGTGGGACGGCCGCGGCGAGTCGGGCGCCCCGGTCGCGGCAGGTGTCTACATCGTCTCCTTCGCGGTGGACGGCCGCAGGCACGGCGTTCGCCGGGTGACCGTGTTGCGCTGAGTGGCATCGGGGCCCGGCACGCGGCCGCACGACGCTTCGCGCCCCGCGCGCCCTCCGCTATCCTGCGCGCCCATGCGCGATCCCCTCGTCATCCTCTACACGCAGACCTTCGGCCGCCCGCCCGGGACCGTCACGCGCATCGCGCCCGACGGCTCGCAGCGGCAGTACTTCCGCCTCGCACGCGAAGGGCACGCGCCCGTGGTCGGCGCGCACGGCCCGGACGCCGAGGAGAACCGCGCGTTCCTGTCGTTTTCGAGGTCGCTGCGAGGGGCGGGCCTGCCGGTGCCGGAGATCTTCGCGGCCGACGAGCACCTCGGCATCTGGCTCGCGGAGGACCTCGGCGACACGACGCTGTTCGCGGCCCTCGCGGCCGCGCGCGCCGGGGCGGGAGCGGGGGCGGAGTTCCCGGCGGCGATGCTCGCGGCCTACGAGCGCGTGGTCGAGCAGCTCGTGCGCTTCCAGGTGGACGGCGCCCGCGTCGTGGACTTCTCGCTCGCCTACCCGCGGGCGGCGTTCGACGCGCAGTCCATGCTCTGGGACCTCAACTACTTCAAGTACCACTTCCTCAAGCTCGCGCACGTGCCGTTCAGCGAGCAGCGGCTCGAGAACGACTTCGAGAAGCTCGTGGCCCACCTGCTCGCGGCCGACACGGGCTATTTCCTTTATCGCGACTTCCAGTCGCGCAACATCATGCTGCGTGGCTCCGAGCCGTGGTTCCTCGACTACCAGGGCGGGCGCCGCGGCGCGGCGCAGTACGACCTGGCGTCGCTGCTCTACGACGCGAAGGCGGACCTGCCCGTGCCGGTGCGCGAACGGCTGCGCGCGCGCTACCTCGCGGCGTTCGCCGCGCGGGGCGGCGATCGCGCGCGCTTCCTCGAGTTCTACCCGGGCTACGTGCTGATCCGCATCATGCAGGCGATGGGCGCCTACGGGTACCGCGGCTACTACGAGCGCAAGCCCCGGTTCCTCGAGAGCGTGCCGTACGCGGCGCGCAACGTGGCGGGGCTGCTCGAAGCGGGGCTGCCGGTCGCGCTGCCCGAGCTGGAGGGCGTGTTCCGCCGCATCGTGGCCACCTGGGCGGGGCGCGAAGGCCCGCCCGCGCCGCCGCCGGGCCTGCACGTCCACGTCCGCAGCTTCAGCTACCGCGACGGCGTGCCCGGCGACGAGACGGGGCACGGAGGCGGCTTCGTGTTCGACTGCCGCTCGCTCTCGAACCCCGGCCGGCGGCCGGAGCTGTCGGTGCGCATCGGCACCGACCCCGAGATCGTCCGCTTCCTCGAGGCCATGCCGGAGACGGACGTCTTCTGGAAGCACGTGACGGCGCTCGTGGACGCCCACGTGGCGAACTTCCGCGAGCGCAACTTCTCCGACTTCAGCGTCGCGTTCGGCTGCACGGGCGGCCAGCACCGCTCGGTCTACTTCGCCGACCGGCTCGCGCGTCACGTGCGCGAGCGCTTCCCGGACGTGACGGCGGACCTCGAGCACCTGGCCGCGCCGCGCTGGAAGCGCGCGGTCGAGCCGGCCGCGGCGGGCTGACGCGCGTGGACGGGATGATCTTCGCCGCCGGGCGCGGCACGCGCCTGGGCGAGCTGGGCGCGGGCACCCCGAAGGCGCTGATCGAGGTCGCGGGCCGCACGCTGCTCGAGCAGGCGGCGCGCCGCCTGGTCGCGGCGGGCGCGACGCGGCTCGTGGTCAACGTTCACCACCACGCCGACGCGATCGAGCGCTTCCTCGCCACGCACGACCTCGGGGCCGAGGTGCGCGTGAGCCGCGAGGAGGCCGCGCCGCTCGAGACGGGCGGGGGGCTGTTGCATGCGCGGGAGCATTTCCGCGGCGACCGCCCGGTGATGGCGCACAACGTGGACGTGATCTGCGACACCGACCTGCGCGCGCTGGCGACTGCCCACGCGGCCTCGGGCGCGCTCGCGACGCTGGCGGTGGAGCCGCGCGAGACGCAGCGCTACCTGCTCTTCGACGGCGCGGGGCTCCTCGGCCGCGAGAACCGCGGCACCGGCGAGCGCGCGGAAGTGCGCCCGGCGCGCGGCGAGGTGCGCGCGCTGGCTTTCGCGGGCATCCACGCCTGCGAGCCGGCCTTCTTCGGCCTCGTCAGCGAGCGCGGCGTGTTCCCGATCGTCGCGGCGTGGTTGCGGCTCGCCGCCGAAGGGCACGCGATCCGTCCCTGGCTCGTGCCGCCCGGCAGCTGGTTCGAGGTCGGTACGCCCGAGCGGCTCGCGGCCGTGCGCGCGCGCTTCGAGGCGCGCTGGCGGGCCTGAGGAGGGCGGCGCCTCGCCGGCGCGCAAACGCGCCGTCGACTCAGCCCAGCAGCCGCTCGATGGCCTGCCGCCGCCAGGCGAAGATCGCGCGCAACTGCGGGCGCACGAACAGCGCGTGCGCCGGCGCCGACAGCGGGGCGAGCGGCAACGCGTACTCGACCTCGTCGCGCACCCAGGTCCCGCCGTCGGCGGGCGAGAACGTGTGCCGGTGCACCCAGCGGGCGTAGGGGCCCTTCAGCTGCGTGTCCACGAAGCCGCGCCCGGGCGACCACTCGTCGATGCGCGTCAGCCACGGCATGGGCACACCCATCAGCCGGATGCGGTACTCGATCAGCGCGCCGGTCCTCATCACGATCGGCAGCGGCGTGAGAATGCGGAAGTTCAGGAATGGCGGGGTCAGCGCCTCGAGGTTCGCCGCGTCCGAGAAGAACGCGAAGCACTCCTCGAGCGGCGCCGCGACCCACTGACGGGAGCGCAGCACGTGAAAGCGGCCGCGCCTCTCGAACGTGAGGGCGTCGTCGGCCGGCGCGGGACGGGAGGGAAGGACGGACTCCATGGAATCCTCGCGTGGGGTAGCGGTGCGGACCGTGCCCGGCCGTTGCCGGGCGAGCGGCCCTCTAGATGTAGGGCCTTCCGCGTGCGGTGCGCGGCGAGAACATTCGTTGAACAGGCTTAACCCGGCCGCTACAAACGGATTGCCGCCCAACGAACACCTGACGAAATGACCCGAATCCTATTCATTACCTGTGCATCTGACGCCCCGTTGCCGAGAGACCCGGTCCCGTCCGGGACCGCAGGGAAGACCCAACACCGCAACCGGAGGCTTGAACAATGAAGAAGATCCTGATGGTGATGGCTGCGCTGTGCTTCGTGGTGCCCGCGGCGATGGCGGGCGAGGGCAAGTCGCGCCTTTCGATCGGCCTCGGCCAGGGCACGGCCGACGGCTACGTGGGCGGCGGCACGGACTACGTGCAGCCCACGGCGACCCCGGAGATCAACGTCAACGCCGAGTACTGGTACAGCTTCTCCGACGACTACGCGTTCGCCCTGTCGGGCGCCTACGGCTTCTCGTCCCAGAAGTGGGAGGCCCCGGAGGTCGGCGATCCCGAGATCAAGGCCACCGGCACGTCGATCAAGCTGCGCGTCGGCGGTGACCGCGTCGGCAAGGTGGGCGACCGCCTGACGGTGTTCATGGGCCCCGGCCTCGAGTTCTGGACCGGCAAGCAGAAGCTCGACGTGGGCGGCAGCGAGTCGGAGTCGGAGTCCACGACCCGCTTCGGCGTGTCGGGCCGCATCGGCGGCTTCATGGCGCTGACGGAGTCGGTCAGCATCATGGGCCAGGTCGGCCACACGTTCGGGATGGCCTCGGCCGAGGACGGCGCCAAGTCCACATGGATGCCGGCCAGCTTCAACGCGTCCTGGGGCCTGACGTTCGGGTTCTAGGTTCACCGAGCCGCGGGACCCCGGCAGGCGGCGCCGCCGCCTCCCGGGCCCGCGGCTTCACTTTTCGCACGCCGGGCTGTGTCCCGGACCTGTCCATGTCCTACATTACGCGCGCGACGGCGGAAGCGTCCGGGCCGCGCGCAGGGAGCGAACCCCGACCATGGCGGACGCGGAGCAGCGCGGATCCCAAGAGGCCACGATGGCGAGGCGGGACGGGCAGGGAGCGAGTTCGGGGCAATCCAGGCCGCTGTCCATCGGCGCACTCTCGCGCGCCACGCGCATCCCGGTCGAGACGCTGCGCACGTGGGAGCGCCGGTACGGCTCTCCGGCGCCGATCCGCAAACCCTCGGGGCACCGCGTCTACCCGGCGGCCACGGTGGAGCACATCCGGCGCGTCGCCCGGCTGCTCTCGCAGGGCCATCGCCCGGCCGAGATCCTCGGCCTGCCGGTCCGCGAGTTGGACAAGCTCCTCGCGCTCGGCGACCAGGCGCCGGCGTCCGGGCTGGCGGCCGCGGCGGCGGTCACGGCCGACGAGGCCGCGAGCGCGTCCATCGCCGAACTCTCGCGCGCGACGCTCGCGTTCGATCGCGACGCCCTGCTGCGCGAGCTGCGCGCGAGCTGGGCGCGCCTGGGGCCCGTGCGCTTCCTCGACGGTGTGGCGGGGGCCTTCATGGTCGAGGTGGGGCGCGCATGGGGCGCGCGCCAGATGGACGTGCGCCACGAGCACTTCGCCTCGGCGGCGCTCTCGGACTTCCTGCGCCGGGTGCGCGAGCCGTTCGACGAACGCGCGCGCGGCCCGCGCGTGGTCGCCGCGATGCTGCCGGGCGACGCGCACGAGGGCGGCCTGCTCCTCGTCTCGGTGCTGCTCGCCGAGCGCGGCTGCCGCGTGGTCTACCTGGGCGCCGACATGCCCGTGGACCAGGTGGCCTCGGCCGTGCTCGCGGGCAACGCCGAGGCCGTCGCCGTCAGCGTCTCGGCGGCGGTGCCCAAGGCGCGCGCCGCCGCCGCGCTCGCCAAGCTGCGCAAGGCGCTGCCGGCGCGGGTGGCGATCTGGGCCGGCGGCGCCGGCGCGCCCGCCCGGGCGCGCGGGATCGAGCGCTTCACGTCGCTCGCGGAACTGGACGCGCGCCTCGGAGCGATCGGCTAGGCGCGATCGGCGGGACGTGGCTCAGCGCGCCGCGGGGTGTCGCTCTCGCAGCAGCCGCGCGAGCACTTCCGAAGCGGCCTCGCGGTCGGCCTCGCCGGGCCGCCAGTGGCCCTGCAGCGCGGCTTCGAGCTGGACGATGGCCGAGTCCCGCTGGCCGGCCGCGACCATCGCCGACGCCAGCGTCGTGCGCGTGAGCGCCTCGCGCGGGTAGAGCCGCACGGCCTCGCGCGCGGGCGGGATCGCGAGCAGCGGACGCCCCAGCACGATCTCCCAGCGCGCGTACTCGATCGCGGCGAGCACGCTGTGGGGCGCGAGCTCGCCGGCGCGCGCGTAGGCGCGCACCATCGGGGCGAGGGCGGCGGTGTCGCCGAGCAGCGCGCGCGTCGCGCGCACCCCGCCCAGGCGCTGCCAGTGCTGGTGGCGGAGCGGCGAGAGCGCGACCGCGCGCGCGGCGTCGGCCTCGGCCCGGCGCAGCAGCGCGAAATCGCGGCGCGTGGCCCCGGCGTTCGCTCGCGCCTCGGCGAGCGCGCTCGCCGCGCGGTCGTCGTTCGGGTCCAGCGCGGCGGCGTGCGTCGCGGCCGCGAGCGCGCCGGCGGGATCGGCCGCCTGCGCGCGCCCGGCGTACGCGAGGTCGCGCGAGACGGCGAGCGCGCCGTACGACCACCACGCGGTCGCAAGCCCGACGGCGAGGGCGGCGGCCAGCGCGAGGCGCCGGCGCGCGGGCGCGGCCGCGGGAGGAACGGTGTCGCCCGCGCCGAGCGCATCGAGCGCCGATGCCGAGAACAGCAGCCACAGCGCGCCGTTGACCCCGACCGCGCCCGCCAGCCCCGCGACCGCGATCGCGACGGCCCCGCCCGCGAGCAGCGTCACCTCGCCCCGCGCCCCGGGCCGCGCGCGCCACGCGCGCCACGCCGCGAGCGAGCCGGCGAGCGCGACCAGCGCGAGCGCCGCGGCCCCGGCGAGGCCGCGCGTCGCCAGCGTGTGCAGGTAAACGGAATGCGCGTGAAAGGGGAGCGCCGCCCATTCGATGCGCCAGTACTCGGGCGTCTGCCAGCGCGGGAACGCCAGTTCGAACGTGTCGGGGCCCTGCCCGAGCAGCGGCCGGTCTCGGAACATGGCGGCGGCGCTCTTCCAGATCTCGACGCGGCTCGCGCCGGTCTCGCCGCCCGCCCGGCCGAGTTCCGAGGCGCGCGAGGCGAACAGGCGCGACCAGCCGCCCGCCCAGAAGAGCGCGATCACGAGCGCGATCACGGCGGCGCCGCCCGCGAGCGCGCGCCACGACGGCCGCGCCGCGGCGCGGTCCAGCGCGGCGCCGGCCGCCACCACCGCGAGGCCCGCCGCGAGCCCGAGCCAGGCGGCGCGCGAGAACGTGAGCAGCGTCGCGAGCAGCGCGAGCAGCGCGAGCGGTGCGTACAGCCAGCGCCGGGCCGGCCGCTGCAGCGCGAGCGCGACGGCCCACGTGCACGCGGCGGCCGAGACGACGCCGAGCAGGTTCGGGTGCCCGAGCGTGCCGAACGGGCGCACGAAGCCCTCGCCGTAGCCGGACGTTCGCGACCACCGCATCGGGTCGTACCCGGCCACCTGGAAGAGCGCGTACGCGCACGCCAGCGCGGCCGCGGCGAGCGCGGCGTGCAGCGTGCGCGAGCGGGCGCGCGGCTCGCCGAGCGCCCCGCGGGCGGCGAGCGCGAGCCCGGCGAGCGCGGCCGAGGTGAGCAGGCCCTCGCCCTGCAGCGCCTCGCCCGCGAGGCTCGTGCGCGGGGCGATCGAGAACGCCGTGGCCAGCGCCTCGACGCCGAGCCACGCGAGCAGCGACCACTCGAAGAGCGACGGCCGCCGGCCGCGCGCGGTGGCCAGCGCTGCCCACGCGGCGAGCGCGCCCAGGCCGAGCACGCGCACGAGGGCGATCTTGGGGATCTCGAACGACTCGAGGAATCCCGGCCAGAAGGCGAGCGCGGCGAGGACGAGCGCGGCGCGCAGGGCGGTCACGGGCGGAAACGGCGCGAGGCCCCGGCGCTCCGCCGGGGCCCCGCGAGGCTCATGCGGGGAAGGGGAATCAGCGCAGGAAGACCACGCGCTGGCGCACGGCGGGGCCGGCGCCTGGCGTCGCGCGCACGAAGTAGACGCCCGCTCCGACGCGGCGGCCCGAGTCGTCCTCGCCGCGCCAGGTCCACGCGCCGTAGACGGCCGCGCCCGCGTCGCGCACCTCGCGCACCCGGCGGCCGCGCTCGTCGAAGATCTCGATCGTCATCCGGCCGCCGCCGCCGAGCCAGCGGAGCGAGAGTTCGTGCCGGAAGGGCTGCGGGCTCGCCGAGAGCCGCAGGCCGCGCGGGTTCGCCGCCACCGGCACGTCCACCGGGTTCGTCTCGGCGCCGATCACGCGGAACGAAAGCGCGCCGGCGGGCTCCTCGGTCCAGTCGCCGTCGCCGGGCGGGCGCGTGTAGAGCCGCGGGCCATGCGTGGCCGTCGCGGTGACGGCCCGCGCGAGGCTCCACTCCGCGGGCACGCGCGCGACGAGCCAGTAGTCGCGGCCCGGCTGCAGCACCGGCGGCGCCGAGAACCGTTCGGTCGGCGCCCACGTTCCGCCGTGGCGCATGGACTCCGAGAAGCCCAGCGGCTCCGCGGTCGTGGTCACGCCGAGCGGCCCGGCCGGCGGCACGGCGAGCCCTGCCGGGTCGACGATCGAGACTTCGAACGGGGGAGACTCGGCCTGCCCGGCGGGCACGGCCAGCTCCAGCCACTCGACGCGCGTCGGCGTGGGCACGCGGAAGCTCTGCACGACGTCCATGGCCGTGATGGTCACGCCATGCACGTTCAGTTCGCCGGTCATCTCGTAAAGGTCGAGGTCCGCGGTCGTGGTCACGCCGTGGAGCACGTGACCCATGGCGAGCCCGGGCATCGGGCTCCAGCCACCACCACCGCCGCCGCCACTGCCACTGCGCTCGAGGAGCGCGGTGCACGTGCAGACCGCCTCGTCGCCGAGCGCGAGCTTCGCGCGGCCCTTCGCGCCGGCGTCCGGCGCGTGCACGAGGATGCCGACCTCGGCGGTTCCCGTCGGCGTGCCGCCGCCCCAGCCGCGCATCACCAGCGGCCGGTCGAAGAACGCCTGCCCCCAGCGCATGTCTCCGGCGCTCGCCGTGATCGTGACGCTGTGCAGCGGGTACGAGTCGTCGCGCGGCCTGACGCGGCCGAGCGCGTCCGTCTCGGTGAAGCGCAGGTCCGCCGTGATCGTGACGGCGCCGCCGTCGGCCCCGAGCGGCAACTGGACGGACTCGAGGATCGGCGTGGTGGTGATGGGGAGGACCTGCCCGAAGCTGCGCGCCGTGAAGGTGGCGCCGTGGAAGTCCGCCGTCACCGTCACGGCCTCGAACGCGCGGCTCGCGCAGCCGTTGCAGGTCGGCGTCGCCGGCCCGGCCATCAGCTCGCGCGGCACGCCGATCAGCCGGAACGCGAGGTCGCGGTCCGTCTCCTCGACGGGCAGCGCGCCGGGCGACGGGCTGCGGAAAAGACGGCCCTCGGTGTAGGGCGACGCCTCCGCGTACGCATAGTCCAGCTCGGCCGTCGTGGTGACGCCGATCCAGTAGTCCACGCCCGCGGTGAGCGTGACGAACGCGGGAAGCGGGGAACTGGCGTGGAGCGCCGGGATCGGCACGGAACCGATCGGGTTGGCCGTGATCGTGATGGGTACGAGCATCGCACCGAGGTCGAAGCCGTCCTCGGGCTCGACCGTCTGCGTGCTCGGGCCCGGCGCGAGCAGCCGGACGGGCACCGCGGTGTGGGTCGGCGAGCCGCCGAAGCGCATGCCCAGCTCGGCCCACGAGACCTGCACCGTCGAGGGCACGCGGAACGACTGCAGCAGGGTCGCCGTCGCCGTGCCGGGGAAGACCCCGTCCGACTGCAGCAGCTGCTGGGCGACGCGCCACGGCCCCGCGGCCGTCGGCGTCGCGGGGCAGACCTGGTGCGCCACGACCGGGTGCGGACCGGGCAGCGGCAGCCACGCCATGCCGGGGTCGCGGTACAGCGCGGGCGGGATCGGGAGGGACGAGGCTTCGTCGTAGCCGACGTCGGCCGTGAGTGTCGAGGTGCGGCCGCGCAGCGCCATCACCAGCTGCTGTCCGGCGCCCTGCGCGACGCCCTCCAGCGGGGTGGTGACGAGCGGCGTGGTGAAGAGCAGTTCGCGCGGGCCGACCACCGGGCAGGCGCACGGGCTGACCGGCGACGCCGAGCGCAGCGCGATCTGGTTGGGCGCGGGCGGCGCGCCGAAGGGCGCGAGCGCGAACCCGAGGTCCGGCTCGGCGGGAACCGTGATGGGGCCGCCCACCAGCAGCGAGACGCTCCCGATGCCGAAGTCGTCGCCCTTGATCGTGAGCGGCTGGACGACGACGCGGTCGTTGGGGAGCGGCATGCTCGCCGTGAGGGTGGAGGAGCGCGAGAGCACGCCGTCGCACACCGGCCACTCGGGCTCGGCCGTCTGCGTCACCGGCCGGCCGATCACGCGGAACGAAAGGTCGCGGTCCGAGTCGAGCGTGAAAGGACCGCTCGAACCGTTGCGGGTCCACAGCTCGCCACCTTCGTACGCGGCGCCGTCCGGGGCCTCGGCGGCGCCGAAGCTCCACGTTCCGTCGCAGACGATGGCCAGCGCGTAGCGGCGGCCCGGCTCCAGGCGCGCGGCCTCGGCCAGCGGCACCGTCGCGCCCCAGACCGGCGGCGAGAGCGTGACGCCTTCCATGACCGCCGCGGTAGCGGTCGTCGGGAGCGGATCGGGAAGCGGCACGGTGCCGCCGAGCTCGAAGATGCGCACGTCGAGCGGGGCGCTCGAGCCGGGCGGCGCGGCCACCGCGAGCTCGATCCACTCGGCGGTCGCGGTCACCGCGGTCTCGAACGTCTGCACCATCTCGAGGTCCGCCGTGCGCGTGGTGGTGGAGGCGATGAGCTGGCGGACCACGTGCAGGCCGTCGCCGGCGTCCATCTCGCCGCACACCTCGTGCGCGAGCACCGGGTTCGGGCCGGGCAGCGGGACGATTCCGAGCGGCCCGGCGTCGTACATCGCCGGCCGGAAGCGGGCCGGACCGTTCGGCTCGTATGCGTCCTCGACCGGGTCGGGCCAGTCCGAGCGCAGCGCGAGCGCCGCGGTCGTGGTCACCGGGCTGCCCTCCAGCGAGCGGATGACGATCGGACGGTCGATCGGGCAGGCGAAGGTCTCGAGGCCGCTGCCGCTCGCGGTCAGCGTCGATCGGTGGAGCGGATACGACGACAGCCGCGGGTCGGTCGAGTTCGGGTCGAAGAACGCGAGTTCGGCCGTGAACGTCGCGGGGGCGCCGCTCCCCGAGAGCAGCGTGAACGAGAGCCCCGACGCGGTGGCGGTGACGGCGTCGGGCTGCCACACGGTCGCGAGCGGGGGCCGTCCCGTCGTCGCGGTCGGCGTGATCACGAGGCACGTGGTGGCGTTCGCCGCCGCGGGGGCGGCGCCGTCGCGCCGCGTGGCGCTCCCGCCGGCGGATGCGGCCGGGCTCGCGAACGTCCCGCCGGGGGCGGGGAGCAGCCGCCGCAGCGGGCTGCCGGGACCGGACTGCGCGGCGGCGGCGGCGACGACCAGCGCGCCGACGACGAGTGAAGGCAACGCGCGGAGCAAGCGAGGGGCGGCCATGGCGTCTCCGGTTGCGAATCGCCCTTGTCGAGGGGCGGGGGTCGGCGGCGGGCCGCGTCGGGCGGTGCGGACCGGGGGCGAGGGTCGAGCCAGATCGAGTCTAGCGGCCGGGCGCACCCGGTCACCACGGGTATTTCGGCGGCCGGGGCCGGACCTAACGGCCGGTCCC
>CAZUEM010000090.1:0-14334 GCA_964619155.1 uncultured bacterium | reverse complement strand
TGAACGACACGACCGGCGTCATCAGCGGCACGCCGACGACGGCCGAGACGCAGGCGTTCACCGTGCAGGTCTCCGACTCGCTCGGCCGGACCGCCTCGCAGGCGCTCTCGCTGACCGTGAGCGCGGGCGCCGCGGCGCGCGTCGCCGTGGTCCAGGGCCCCGACACCACCGTCGCGGGTTCCGTGCTGAGCCCGCACCTGTCGGTGCAGCTGCGCGACGCCTTCGGCAACGCCGTTGCCGACTCGGGCGTGACGGTGGACGTGGCGCTCACCTCCGGCGCCGGGACCCTCGCGGGCACGACCTCGCGCGCGACCGGCGCCTCGGGCCTCGCCGTGTTCGACGATCTCGTCCTCGAGGTCGCGGGCGCGGCGCGGCGGCTCACGGTCGCGAGCGCCGGCCTCGCACCCGACTCGAGCGCGCTCTTCGACGTGCTCCCGGCGGCGCCGGACTCGCTGGCGTTCGTCCAGCAGCCGACGGCGGTGCTGGTCGGCGCGGCGATCAGCCCGGCGGTCACGGTCCGAGTGCTCGACGCCTACGGCAACGCTGTGCCGGGCGAAGCGGTCACGCTCGCGCTCGTCGGCGCGGGCGCGCTGGGCGGCGGCGGACCGGTCGCGACGGACTCGACGGGCCTGGCGACGTTCGCGTCGCTCACGGTGAGCGCGGCGGGCGCCGGCAAGTCGCTCGAGGCGACCGCGGGCGCGCTCGGCCCGGTCCCGAGCGATCCGTTCGACGTCACCTGCCCGGCGATCGCCGTGGACCCCGCGACGCTCCCCGACGCGACGCAGGGGGGCGCGTACGCACAAGTCTTCACGGCCTCCGGCGGCGCCGCGCCCTACGCGTTCGCGGTCACGGCGGGCGCGCTCCCGGCCGGGCTGTCGCTGGCCCCGACGGGCGAACTCACCGGCGCACCGGCCGACACCGGCGCCTTCTTCTTCTCCGTCACGGCGACCGACGCCTTCGCGTGCACGGGCGAGCGCGCCTGCACGCTGCGCGTCGTCTCGTCGTGCCCGGCGATCGCCGTGCTGCCGTCCTCGCTGCCCGCGGGCTCGGTCGCCGTGCCCTACGCGCAGGCCTTCTCGGCGGGCGCGGGCGCCGCGCCGTTCACGTTCGCGGTGACCGCGGGCGCGCTGCCCGGCGGCCTCTCGCTCACGGCGGGCGGCAGCCTCGCCGGCACGCCGGCGGCGGCGGGCTCGTTCACGTTCACGGTCGGCGTCACCGATTCGAACCTGTGCACCGGCAGCCGCGAGTACACGCTCGAGGTGCTGGCGCTGCCGGCCGCCATCGCCGATCTCGCGGCCGTCCGCCAGACGAGCGGCAACGACGGCGACGGCACGGCGAGGATCACGATCACGTTCACGCCGCCCCCGGGCGCGGACACGGTCGAGGTCTACCGCGCCGGCTTCGGCGGTTACCCGCGCTACGACAACGCCGGCGGCTCCGTCCCGGCGGCGCCGTCGTATCCGCCGGGCGCGCCCTGGACGCTCACGGAGGTGACGGCGGGCGGCCAGGCGGACGAGCCCGCGACGCGCGACTTCTGGTACTACGTCGCGTTCTCGAAGAACGCGGCGGGCGGCGTGTCGGCGGTCTCGAACCTCAGCAACGGCGCGCTCGACTACCACCTCGGCGACGTCTCGGACGGCTTCACCGTCGGCCAGGGCAACAACCTGGTCGGCAGCGAGGACGTCTCGCTGCTGGGCGCGAACTACGGCATCAGCGAGCCGCAGCTCACGATCCGCGACGTCCACTTCCTCGACGTCGGGCCGACCACCGACCTGCTGCTCACCTCGCGCCCGTTCACGGACGGCCGCGTGGACTTCGAGGACTTCATCGTCTTCGCGACGAACTTCTTCACGGTCTCCGGGCCGGCGCTGGCTTCGGCGCCCGCGGCCGGCGAAGGGGCTCCCGCCGTGGACGAGTTGAGCGTCGAGGCGCCGGCGGCCGCCGAGGCCGGCGCGACGCTGGCCGCGACGCTGCGCCTCGCGGGCACGGGGCTCGTGCAGGGCTTCTCGGCCGCGCTCGCGTGGGACGCGTCGGTGGTCGAGCCGCTCGCGGTGACCGCCTCGGACTGGATCGGCGCGCAGGGCGGCATGGTGCTGACGCCGGGCCCGGGCGTCGTGGACGCGGCGCTGCTCGGCGTGCGGGGCTCCGGTCTCGCGGGCGAGGGCGAGGTCGCGACCGTGACCTTCCGCGCGCTGCGCTCGGGCGCGCCGGCCATCCGGCTCGCCAAGGTCACCGCGCGCGATGCGCGGAACCGCCCCGTCGAGCTGGGCACGAAGGACGTCGCGACGGGCGCGCCGCGCTCGTGGACGACGGCGCTGTCGGCGCCCTGGCCCAACCCGGCGCGCGGGCAGGCGACGCTCGAGTTCACGCTCGCGCGCGCGGCCCGGGTGGACCTCGCCGTCTACTCGGTGGACGGCCGGCGCGTGAAGACGCTGGCCGCCGGCGGGCGGGAGGCGGGCGGGTGGCGCCTGGCGTGGGACGGCACCGACGACGAGGGCCGCGCCGCCGCGCCCGGCCTCTACTACGCGCGGCTGGTCGCTGACGGCGCGCGCTTTACGCGGCGCCTGGTGCTGCTGAGGTAACCGCCGGATGCGACTCCTGCCCGGGCCCCCGAAGGCGCTCCCCGCGCCGGCCGCACCACCGCCGGCGCGGCGGGCGGTCGCGCGTCCGCTCGCGCTGGCGCTGGCCGCCGCGCTGGCGCTGGCCGCCGGCGCGCGCGCGCAGACCGTGCGCGAGGACCTGCCGATCGCGAACGGCACGGTCAACGCCGTCGCGGTGTCGGGCACGACGCTCTACCTGGGCGGCAGCTTCTCGGCGCTCGGGCCGACGACGGGCACCGGCGTGCCGGTGGACGGCACGACCGGCGCGGCCGTGCCGGGCTTCCCGCGCGTGGACGGCCTCATCAACTCGGTGGTCTCGGACGGCGCGGGCGGCTGGTTCATCGGCGGGCAGTTCGCGACCGTCGGGGGAGTGCCGCGCGCGAACCTCGCGCACATCGCGCCCGACCTCTCGGTCTCGGCCTGGAACCCGGGTGCGAGCGGCCAGGTGCTGGCGCTGGCGCTGGACGCCGGGACGCTGTACGCGGGCGGCAGCTTCTCGGCCGTGGGCGGGCAGTCGCGCAGCAACCTCGCCGCGATCGACGCCGCGACGGGCGCGGTCACGGCGTGGGACCCGGGCGCGAGCAGCAGCGTGCGGGCGCTCGCGGCCGGCGCCGGCGTCCTCTACGTGGGCGGAAGCTTCACGAGCATCGGCGCGACCCCGCGCACGCGCATCGCCGCGATCGACCTCGTCACCGCCGCCGCGACCGCCTGGAACCCCGGCGCCAACAGCACCGTGCGCGCGCTGCTCGTGGACGGCGGGACGGTCTTCGCGGCCGGCGATTTCACCACCATCGGCGGCCAGGCGCGCAACCGCGTGGCGGCGCTCGACGCCTCGAGCGGGCTCGCGACCGCGTGGAACCCGGGGGCGAACGCGCAGGTCTCGGCCCTCGCGCTCGATTCGGGCACGCTCTACGTGGGCGGCTCGTTCACGACGCTGGGCGGACAGCCGCGCGCGCGCATCGGCTCGGTGAACGCGGCGACCGGCGCGCTCACGCCCTGGAACCCGGGCGCGAACGCGCAGGTGCTCTCGCTCGCCGTGGTCGGCCCGAACGTGTACGCGGGCGGCGACTTCCTCTCGATCGGCGGGCAGGCCCGCAGCCGCCTCGCCGCGCTCGACGCCGCGAGCGGCCTCGCGACCTCATGGAACCCGATCGCGTACGGCGCGGTGTTCTCGCTCGCGACTTACGGCGGCACGGTGTACGCGGCGGGCTCGTTCACCGGCCTGGGCGGCGTGCTGCGCACGAACCTCGCCGCCGTGGACCTCGTGACCGGGCAGGCGCTGCCCTGGGCCCCCGCGGCGAACAGCGAGGTGCTGGCGCTGGCCATGGGCGGCACGACGCTCTACGCGGGCGGCAGCTTCTCGAACGTGGACGGCCAGACCCGCAACGGGCTCGCGTCGTTCGACACCGGCACCGGGCTTCTCGGCGCGTGGGACCCGAACGTCGCCGGGCGCGTCTCGGTGCTCGCGGTGGACGGGGCGGTCGTCTACGCCGGCGGGCTGTTCACCAGCGTCGGCGGTCTCGCGCGCGAGAACGTCGCGGCGGTGGACGCCGTGACCGGCGTGCCGACCGCCTGGAACCCCGGCACGGACGGCGAGATCTTCGCGCTGGCGCCGGCGGCCTCGCGCGTCTACCTGGGCGGCACGTTCACGACCGCGGGCGGTGCGATGCGCACGAACCTCGCGGCGGTCGACGCGGCGGCCGGCGCCGCGCTGGCGTGGAACCCGGTCTCGAACGGCACCGTTCGCGCCATCGACACCAGTTGCGGGCGGGTGCTGGTGGGCGGCTTCTTCACCATGATCGGCGGCCAGGCGCGCAATCGCCTCGCGATGCTGGACGCGACGAGCGGCGCCGCGCAGGCGTGGAACCCGAACTCGAACGGCCCGGTCTACGTCATCGACGTGGACAACCGCACGGTCTACGTCTCGGGCGTCTTCAGCAGCGTCGCCTCGACGGCGCGCAACCGGCTCGCCGCCGCCGACCTCGCGACCGGCGCGCTGACCCCCTGGAACCCGAACGCCAGCGGCACGGTGCGGGCCCTGGTGCACGACGGCTCGTCCGTCTACGCCGGCGGCAGCTTCGCCTCGATGGGCGCGACGCTGCAGACCAACGTGGCGGCGATCTCGGCCGACGGCACGCTCGCCTGCCCGGCGATCGCGCTTTCGCCGCCGTCGCTGCCCGCGCTGCCCGTCGGCGGGCCGTTCAGCCAGGCCGTCACCGCGAGCGGAGGCACGGCCCCCTACTGCCGCGCGCTCACCGCCGGCGCGCTGCCGCCGGGCCTCGCGTTCGATGCCGCGACGGGAGTGCTCTCGGGCACGCCGACGACCCCCGGCACGTACGCGTTCACGCTCACCTACACCGATGCCGGCGGTTGCGAGGGCGCGCAGGCCTACGTGCTGCAGGTGGACTGCCCGGCGATCGCGATCGCGCCGGCGCCCGCGTCGCTGCCCTACGGCTCGGTCGGAGCGCCCTACGCCGAGACGTTCACGGCGAGCGCCGGCAACGCGCCGCTCGCCTGGACGGTCAGCTCGGGAAGCCTGCCCGCCGGGCTCTCGCTCGCGCCCGCGACCGGCGTGCTGAGCGGCGTGCCGGCGGCGGCGGCCACTTCGGTGTTCACGATCACCGTGACCGACGCCTACGGCTGCTCGGCCTCCGAGAACTACACGCTGGACGTCTTCCTCACCCCGCCGGCCTCGGTGGTGGCGGCCAACACCAGCGACGCCTGCCTCGGGCCGCAGTTCCCGTGCGTCACCGTGCCGTTCGTCTTCAGCCGCGCCGACTCGGCGCCGGCGCGCGGCATCAGCGTGACGTTCCAGATCGACACCACGAAGTTCGAGCTCTGCAACCCCGGTCCCGCGAGCCTCAGCATCCAGCCCGGTGCGTGGCTCGCGGGTTTCGCGAACACGAACTTCCAGGTGCTGAACAACGGCGGCGGTTCGTACACCGTGGACCAGGCCATCTTCGGCCTGCCGTGCGGCGTCACGACCGGCGGCGAACTGTTCACGGTCCAGCTCAAGTCGAAGGGCGCGGACGGATCCGGCCTCGTGACGGTCACGAGCGTCAAGGCGCGCGATTGCGCGAACCTCGCGATCGCCGCCGTGCCGGGCCCGGCCGCGACCCTCGAGGTGCACGGCGCGCCGATCGCGGTGCTGCCCGACACGCTGTCCGACCTGCCCGTCAACACCCCGTACACGGTCACGCTCTCGGCGAGCGCGGGCACCCAGCCCATCGCGTTCGCGGTGACCGCCGGCTCGCTGCCGCCGGGGCTCTCGCTCGCGCCCGACGGCACGCTTTCCGGCACGCCCACCGCCGACGGAAGCTACGCGTTCACCGTGACCGCGACGGACGCCGGCGGCTGCACCGGCAGCCGCGCCTACGCGTTCGACGTCACCTGCCCCGTCATCACCGTGCTGCCGGCGTCGCTGCCCAACGCGCCCATCGGCGTGCCCTACGCGCAGGCGATCACGCAGACGGGCGGCGACGAGCCGGTCGCGTTCTCCGTCGTCGCGGGCGCGCTGCCGCCGGGGCTCACGCTCTCGCCCGCGGGCGAGCTGTCGGGCACGCCGTCCACGGCCGGCTCGTACGCGTTCACGGTGCGGGCCTCGGCCGCGGGCGGCTGCCTCGCCGAGCGGCCGTACACGCTCGCGGTCTCGTGCCCGGCCATCGCCGTGCTGCCGCCGACGCTCGTGGACGGCGTGCTCGGCGCGCCGTTCGCGCAGTCCGTGAGCGCCAGCGACGGCATCGCGCCGTTCGCCTTCGCCGTGACCTCCGGGACGCTGCCCGCCGGGCTCGCGCTGGACTCCGGCACGGGCGAGATCGCGGGCACGCCCACGGCCGTGGCGACGAGCGTGTTCACGATCGCCGTCACCGACGCGTTCGGCTGCACGGCCGAGGAGACGTACACGCTCAGCGTCTTCGCCGCGCCGCCCTCGTCGTTCGTGGGCGCGATCGGCGACAGCCTGTGCCTGTCGACCGCGAACACCTGCGTGAGCGTTCCGTTCGTCTTCACGCGCGGCGAGACCGCGCCGGCGCGCGGCGTGAGCGTCACGTTCCAGCTCGAGACCGCGAAGCTCGCGCTCTGCACGCCCGGCACGCCGCTGCTGAGCGTGCACCCGGGGCCGTGGCTGGCCGGATACGCGAACACCGACCTGCAGGTCACCGACCGCGGCGCCGGCCGCTACACCGTGGACCTCGCGCTCTTCGGCCCGCCGTGCGGGCCCATCACCGGCGGGACGCTCTTCACCGTGGACGTCGCCGCGGCCGGCCCCGACGGCACGGGCGCGATCGAGGTCGTGTCGGCGATCGCGCGCGACTGCGACAACCTGCCCATCGGCGTGCTGCCGGGCCCGGCCGGTGCGGTCTCGATCCAGCACGCCGGGCCGCCCGCCATCGCCGACCTCGCCACCGAACAGGTGCTCGCGGGCAACCCGGCGGGGCAGACCACCGGCATCACGATCACCTGGACCGCGCTGAGCGCGGTGGCGGCGAAGCTCTACCGCGCGCCGTTCGGCGCCTACCCGCTCTACGACGCCAACGGCCCGGTCGCGCCGCCCGACCCGCTGGCGGCGCCCGGGGCCCCGTGGGCGCTGGTCGCCGAGGCCGCGCAGCCGGGCCACGTGGACCACCCGCCCGCCCGCGGGTTCTGGCACTACGTGGCGTTCGCCGTGGACTCGTGCGGCAACCTGTCGGCGGCCTCGAACCTCTCGAACGGCTCGCTCGACTACCACCTGGGCGACGTCTCGGACGGCGTCACGATCGGCGCCGGCAACAACGCCGTCAGCGACGAGGACGTCTCGCTGCTCGGCGCGAACTACGGCATCGGTGAGCCCGAGATCACCACGCGCGGCGTCGCCTACCTCGACGTGGGCCCGACCACCGACTGGATGGTCACGTCGCGGCCGGCGCCCGACCACCTCGTGGACTTCGAGGACTTCATCCTGTTCGCGGCCAACTACCAGGTCACCTCGGGACCGCCGGGGCCGGCGCGCGCGAAGCCGGCGGCGCTCGCGCGCGGCGCGGCGTCGAACGCGGTCGAGACCTTCCGCGTGAGCGCGCCGGCGGTCGTGACGGCCGGCCAGACGGTGGTCGCGACCGTGTGGCTGACGGGCACGGGCGCGGTGCAGGGCTTCTCGGCGGCGCTCGCCTGGAACCCGGCGGTGCTCCAGCCCGCCGGGGCCGCGGCCACGCCGTGGCTCACCGCGCAGGACGGGCTGGCGCTCTCGCCCGCGCCGGGCAAGGTGGACGCGGCGCTGCTGGGCGCCCGCGAAGTCGGCATGGCCGGCGAGGTCGAGGTCGCGACGGTGACGTTCACGGCGACCGGCTCCGGCGATGCGGGCATCGCGCTCGCGGGCGTGATCGCCCGCGACGCGGCGAACCGGCCGCTGACGACCGGCATCGCCGTGACCGGCGTCGAAGGCGCGGCCCCGGGCGCGACCGCGCTCGGCTCGCCCTGGCCGAATCCCGCGCGCGGCGCGGCGGTGCTCGAGTTCTCGCTCGCGCGCGCGGGCGAGGCCGAGCTGGCGATCTACGGCGTGGACGGGCGCCGCACGAAGACCCTCGCGCAGGGCGCGCGCGAGGCGGGATCCCACCGGGTCTCGTGGGACGGAACCGACGAGCGCGGCCGCGCGGCGGCCCCGGGCGTCTATTACGTGCGCCTGCGGACGGACGGCCGCGAGTTCACCCGGAAGCTGGTGCGTCTCGACCGGTAGGACCGGACGGCGCACGGGAGCGACACCTCGCATGACACCTCGACCGATCCCGGACCTCCGCACGGCGCGCGCGCTCGCCGCCGCGGCGCTGCTCGCGCTCGCCGCGGGCGCGGCCGCGCGACCCGCCGCCGCGGGCGTCGCGGCGGCCGTCATGCCCGCGACCGTGAACGTCACGCCCGGCGCCGAGTTCGACGTGACGCTCGAGGTGACGCAGGCCGGCTCGCCCTTCAACGGTTTCGTCGCCATCGTCGGCTACGACACGACGGCGCTCACGTTCCTGCCCGCCGCCAACGTCGCCACGCAGCAGGGCTGCCTCATGCTCGGCACCTGCGGGGGCGGCTGCGGGAACACGTTCCACCGCTTCACGGCCGCCGCCGACAGCCTCTCGATCACCGACCACCTGCTGTGCGACCAGCTCGCGCTCACGGGCCCCGGCACGATCTACAAGCTCCGCTTCCGGGCCTCGAACACGGCGCAGGTGACGTGGATCCGGCTGCGCCGGGCGACCTTCTACAACGCCGGGCTGTTCGTGACCCCGGTCGCCACCGCCGACGCGCGCGTCGGCATCGGCATCCCGCTGGCGGTCGGGGACGCGCCGCCGCCGCGGGGCCTCGCCGTGCACGCCGAGCCCAACCCGGCGCGCGGCCGGCTCGCGCTCGCGGTCGAATCCGACCGCGCGGGCGAACTGCGCGCCGAGATCCACGACGTGGCCGGCCGGCTCGTGCGCCGCCTGGACGGCGGCTGGCGCGAAGCGGGCGCGGCGCGCCTGCCGTGGGACGGAACCGGCGTCGCGGGCGCGCGGGTGCCCCCGGGGATCTACCTGGTGACCGTGCGGGTCGGCGAACGCGCCGCGCGCGCGCGCGTGGTGATGACCGAGTAGCCGAGCAGCCGCTACGGCCGGACGGTCACGTCCTGGATGGCCGCCGGCGGGATCGTGTCGGCTGCGGCGGCGATGAGGAAGCGCGCATCGCGCCACGGCACCGTGACGGTCGCGGCGACCGAGCCGTCGTTCACGAGCGGATCCACGCTGCCGAGGATGCGGCGGTAGCCCGGGCCGAGCGGCACCGTGAGGTCGGCGGTGCCGGGATTGACCAGCACCGCGCCGTTCTCGAAATCGCGGCGGTAGATCGTCGTCGAGCCCATCTGCAGGTGCAGGTCGTCGAGCCACACGTCGCCGGCCTCGAGGCCGAGGTAGAACTGCAGCCGCCCCAGGCCCGTGCGGCCGGGCACCAGCGCGACCTGGTACTGGCGCCACTCGGTGCCGAGCACCACGTACTGGCGCGCCATCTCGCCGACGCCCGTCTCGTTCGCGACCACGGGAACGGTGCGCGGGCTCGAGGCCTTCGCCCAGAACGTCGCCGAGTAGGTGCCGCCCGCGTACATCTGCAGCGTGCCCGTGGCGGCGATGTTGGCGTGCCAGTCCACGCTCGAGGCGGCGCCCACCTGGACGCGCAGCGAGGCCGCGCCGTGGCCGGCCGTGCCGGTGTCGCGCGACAGGCCGCCGGGCACGGCGAAGTACGAGGTCCAGCCGGAGAGGTCGGTCTCGACGTCGGGGTTGGGCACCGCGTCGGGGTTCGTGCCGACCCAGATCATCTGGTACCAGCTCCCGAGCGGCTGGCCGAGCCAGCCGGTGTGCGCGGCGAGCCCGCTGGAGCGGCCGGTCGCGAGGTCCACGGCGTACTCGTCGTACCACCAGGTCCAGTACGGGTAGTCGTCGGTGACGCGGCCGATGTATCCGAACACGCCGTAGCCGTCGCCGAGCGCGGCGCTGCCCAGGCCGAAGCGCAGCTGGCGCAGGTTCTCGCTCACGTAGGGCGTGCCCGGGAAGCCGGTGCCCGAGAAGATGAAGTTGTTGACCGGCTGCCGGAAGCGCTCGTCGTCCTTCAGGTAGCCGCCCGGCTCGTTGAGCATGTTCGAGTACCAGGTGCCGCCGCCCTGGTTCGGGAAGTTTTCGCGCATCCAGCCGTTGAACCACGCGTACTTGGTGCCGTAGCCGCAGTTGCCGACCAGGATCGGCGCAGGACCCGAGAGCTGGCGCAGCCGCGCGGCGAGCGTGTCGCCGCCCGCGCGCCAGCCGGCGTCGAACGCGGCCGCGCCGGCGTAACCGGCGCGCGCGAAGTCGATGCTCTCGGCGGGGGCCTGCGCCCACAGGATGCCGTTGCAGTAGGCGTCGAGGAAGACGCCGTCCCACGTGCCCGGCCGCACCACGGCGTCGTGGAAGAGCACCGCGAGCGACTCGGCGACCACGTAGCGCCCGGCGCCGTCGCGCTTCGCGAGGTTGACGTTCGAGAGCGCGGCGTTCGTCAGCCCGAACTGCTGCCCGGCCCTGTTGTACAGGAACCCGTCGAGGTTCCGGACCAGCCGCCAGTAGCGGGTCGGGTAGTGGTTCAGCGAGTCCGGGTCGAGCGAGGGCCAGATGAAGTGGCCGGTCACGTAGCCCATGAGCTTGATGCCCGGCCGCATCCGCCGCAGCTCGGCCAGCACGTCGGGCCGGTAGGGCGAGAACGGGTCCACGTCCACGACGATCTCGTGGTAGCGCGACACCTGCGCGGCCACGACCGGGTCGAGGGTGCCGTTCGCCTGCACGAGCGGGCGGCCGTCCCGCTTGACGGACCAGTACAGGCCGAGGCGCGGGTAGTCCTGCGCGGCGGCGGGGGCCGCGAGGCAGAAAGCGAGCGCGAGCAGCAGCGCCCGCGGCAGGGTGCCGGGACGGACGGTCGGCATGACTCCCGAGTTATCGGCGGGCCGGTCCCGCCGTCTGAGTCCCCGGTCGGGCCCCCGGCCGGGGGGATTCGGCGCGGCCGGACCCCGCGCGGCCGGCCCCGGGGCGCGCCGGTCGCGCGGCGACCCGGGGCCGGCCGGAGTCAGCGGGAGCCGCTCTTCCTGCGGTGCTCGTCGCGCGCCCTGCGGGCGGCGGCGAGGATGTCGGCCGGGACGCGGGAGCCCGGGATGCCGGCCGCGAACTGGTCGGCGATGCTCGCGAACGCGGCCGCCTCGGCGGGCCGGACGGGGTTCACCTTGAGGCCGCGCTTCTGCATCTCGGTCACGGCCGTCGTGTCCTGCTTCGGCACCTCGACCTCGAGGCGCTGCTCGAGCCTGCGGCAGGCGGCGAGGATCTTCGCGCGGTCGGGCTCGGCGATCTTCATCCACGACGACTTGGTCACGACCAGCCCGCCGACGAGCGGCGCGAGGCCGAGCCCCATGATGTTCGGGGTCTGCCGGTACCACTGCAGCGTCAGGCCGAGCAGCGGCGTCGAGGGGTAGGCGTCGATCATGTTGGTCTGCAGGCCCGTCATCATGTCGGTCGCCGCGAGCGCGACGGGCTGGAAGCCGAGCGTCTTCCACTGCTGCGCGAGCTGCTCGTCGCCGGCCCACACGAACAGCTTCGTCTTCTTGAGCGACGCCGGGTCGGCGACCGCGGTGCGCGTGAAGAAGTACACCCACCCGCCGTGGCCCCAGGCGAGCAGCACGAAGCCCTTGTCCTCGAGCCGCTTCTTGAGCACCGGCTCGAGCGCGTCGAGCGTGGCGTAGAGCTCGGGGTAGGAGTGGAAGAACATCGGGATGTTGAAGATGTGGAACGCCGGATCGAGCGAGGCCAGTCCGGCCGTGGTCACGGCCGAGGCCTGCAGCTGGCCGAGGCGCATCTTGCGCACCACGTCCGGCTCGTCGCCCGCGACGCCGCCGGGGTAGATGCGCAGCGAGACGCGGCCCTGCGTGGCGGTGCTCCACTGCGAGCCCATTTCGCGCATCGCCTTGTCCCAGACCGAGCCCTCGGGCACGAGCGTGGCCAGCTTGATCACCTGGCCCTGCGCGAGCGCGGCGGCGGGGGAGAGGACGGCGGCGGCGGCGAACAGGTACGGCACGAGACGGCGGAGGGACATCGACTACTCCGGGGTCTGGGTGGAGTCGGGAGCGGAAGTCTCTTCGGACGAGTCGAGGAAGAACTCGTCCTGGCGGTCGAGCAACGCGCGGGCCTTGCGCTGCAGCACGACGGTGGCGAGGCGCTGCGCGGGGTCGCGGTTCGGGTCGTAGGTCAGCGCGCGCTCGAGCAGCTCGACGAAGCGCGGCCGGTCCTGCTCGAGCACCGCGACGCTGGTCGCGAGCGTGACGTAGGGCGAGGGCTTCGAGTCCTTGCCCAGCTCGACGGCGCGGGCGAAGTGCTGCCGGGCGCGCTCGACCGAGCCGCCCATGGCCGCGGGGAGCGCCTCGAGCACGATCATGGCCTCGTGCATCGCGCCGCCCTCGAAGCCCTCGTCCACGGCGAGCCCGCGCTGCATGAGCGCGCGGATGGCGGGCAGGTCGGCGAGCATCTCGGGGCGGTCCTTGCCGAGCGAGATGGCCGAGCCCCACGCCGCGGCCGTCCAGTAGAGCAGGGCCACGTCGCGGGCCTGGATGCGCGCGGCGGCCGCCTCGGGCTCCGTCTGCAGGCCCGCGGTGATGCCCCGGTAACGCTTCTCGAGCCCGCGCAGGCCGAAGTCGCGGGCGCGCAGGTGGAGCTTGTAGGCGCGCTCGTGCAGCGCCGTGGCGCGGGCGTAGTCGCTGTTGACCAGCAGGTCGCCCTCGGACTGGACGAAGGCGTACGAGTACTGCGCGTAGCCCTTGCACAGGGTGAGCAGCAGCCCCTCGTGGTCCGGCAGCACCGCGAGCAGCGACTCCATCGTCTTGAGCCCGAACGGCAGCGCGTCGCGGACGAGGTCGGGGTCGTCGTCGGTCCCGAAGACGTCCGGCCCGCTCGTCAGCGAGTTGGCGACGCTGCGGACCGCCATGCGCTTGATCGAGCAGCCCGTCAGCGCGGGCGCGAGGGCCAGGACGAGGACGAGGAGCGCGAGCGCGCCGGCGGCGCCGCGGGAACCGCGCGAAGGCCCGGGCGGGCCGGGCGTCGCGGCGCCGGGGCGGGGCTTGCGAGGGCTCAAGCGGTCCTTTCGTTGCGGCCGCCGGGCGGCCTCCGTGGCGGGGGGTGCGTGAAGTGCGGCGGACGCTAGCGTGCGCCCCCCGCGAGGGTCAAGACCCCGGCGGCGGATGTCCGGGAACGGGCAAGGCGGGCGCCGGGGGCGCCCGCGCGTGACCTGTTCACGGCGCGGTCTGAAAGCTGTTCATAAGCTGGTCAATACCACGTCAAGAACGGGGCGGGCCGCGAATCGCCGGCGGGGGTGGGGCCATCGGATGGCGCGTGACGGCGAGTTCCACCCCCGCGTGGCGCCGCCGCGCTCGACCACCCCCGCTCGGTCCGGTTGCACAACCCTCAGGAGGCCCGCCATGTCGTTCCTCAACCCGCTCCGCGTCGCCGCTCTCGGCATCCTCGCCGCCGCCACCCTCACCGGGTGCATCGACAACCCGACCCAGTCGCGCTTCAAGGGCGAGATCATGGCGATCCACGCCTCGCCCGACGCGCCCGCCGTGGACCTGTACGTGGACGGCGTCAAGGCCGGCACCGGCCTGGCGTTCCCGCAGAACACGCCGTACCTGCCGGTCCGCAAGGGCACGCGCAACATCAAGGTCAACGTCACCGGCACGACCACGACGGTCATCAACGCCAACCTGCCGGTCGCCGCGGGCACCAGCTACAGCGTGTTCGCCACCGACTCGGTCGCGAGCATCTCCCCGCTCGTGCTGGTGGACGACCTGAGCCGTCCGGCCGCCGGCAAGGCGCACGTCCGCTTCGTGCACCTGTCGCCCAACGCCCCGGCCGTGGACGTCGCGCTGCAGGGCGGCGCCGTGGTCTTCGGCAACAAGGCGTTCCGCGAGTACACGGCGTTCACGCCGCTCAACGCGGGCTCGTACGACCTCGAGGTGCGCCTGGCCGGCACCAACACCGTCGTGCTCCCGCTCTCCGGCATCGCCCTCGAGGCCGGCAAGATCTACACGGTCTTCGCCAAGGGCTTCGTCGGCGGCAACGGCGCGCAGGCGCTCGGCGCGCAGATCATCGTCAACAACTGACGGCGCCCCGCGGATCGCGAAACGGGACGGGCCTCCGGGCCCGTCCCGTCTTCGTTCGCGACGCGCCCTCCCCCCGGGGGGCGCGGCCGT
>CAZUEM010000089.1:1825-14364 GCA_964619155.1 uncultured bacterium | reverse complement strand
CTCGCCGGTGCCGACCGCGAACGCGTCCACCACGACCCCGAGCAGGGGGCCGCCGGGCGCCGGGCAGTCGGCGGTCACCGTGCCGGCCACGGCGAAGCTGGGCGGCGATCCCGAGGCGAGGATGTGCTGGGCGTAGATGTCCCAGTAGTTCGTGCCGTAGTCGCGGGAGTCCTCCCAGGCGGCGAAGAAACCGCCGCTGCCGTCGTCCACGATCGCGCCGAGCGCGTCCTGTTCTCCCGGTGCGGTCGAGAGGGGCGCTCCGCCCGCGGGCCAGGCCGGATCCGCCGCGAGCGGGGCGGCGGTCAGGTGCTGTGCGTACAGGTCCACGGCCGTCGTGGAGGCGTCGCGAACGTCCGGCCACACCACGTGCGCGCCGCCGGCTCCGTCGGCGACCGCCATCGCGTGGTAGAACCGGTTCATGGGCGCGACGCCGGGCCCGATGATGCCGAGGCCGTCCGTCGGACCCGTCACCACACCGGCTCCGGTCGCGTGCTGGACGTAGGTGTCCGGCCGCGGGTCGACCCAGATGGCGAAGGCGCCGCCGGTCCCGTCCGGCACGAGCTGCGCCGCTTCCTGGTCCCCCGGCGCGGCGCAGATCGCGAGCCCGTTCGCGGGCCAGCCTGCCGAAACGGCGCCGGAGGAGGTCACGCGCTGGGCGTAGATGTCGCAGCCCGTCGTGCCGTACGAGCGGGAATCCGTCCATACGACGAGGCAGCCACCCGCACCGTCCGGGACGAGGGCGTTGGACTGGGCCTCGGAATGCGTCTTGAGCCAGGTGGAGACATTCGGAGGCGCGGTCGCGGCGCCGTCCACCAGCTGGTTGCCGGGTTCGGTCGTGGCCGGTGCGCCGGCCGCGGTCCAGAGCAACGCGGCGGAAGACGACACGCGCTGCACGTAGACGTCGTAGTTCCCGGGTCCGCCTCGGCGATCGCTCCAGGCCACGAGCGCGCCGCCCGCGCCGTCGCCACAGACGCTCGGGAAGGACTGGATTGCCTCGACCGGGCAGACGCGCACGCCGTTCGCGGTCCATGCCGGGTTGGGATCCGCGCCCGACGTGAGCAGGTGCTGGATGTACGCCCGACGCCCCAGGCGGTTGTCGTCCCAGACGACGAAGGCCCCGCCCGCGCCGTCCGAGGCGATCTTCGGGAAGGCGCTGCGGTTGGGCGCGGTGCAGACGGCGAGGCCGTTCGCCGGCCAGGCGGGATCCACGGCGCCGGTCGCGAGGACGTGGTGCGCGTACACGTCGTCCGGGCCCAGGCCCGCGCCCGTGTAGTTCGCGCTCCAGGCGACGATCGCGCCCCCCGCGCCATCGGTCGCGATGACCGGGAACCGGTCGTCGCCCAATGCCCGCGTGACCGCGAGGCCACCCGCGGGCCACGCCGGGTCTACGCGGCCGTCGCACAGCAGGTGCTGGACGTAGATGTCCCCGCCCGTGTCGGGCCAGTCGCGGAAGTCCTCCCACACGACCAGCATGCCGCCGCCGCCGTCCGGGATCGCGGCGTGATAGATCTGGTTGTTCGGCGCGGTCGAGACCGCCACGTTGACCGCCGAGCTGGCGGCCAGCGCCGCCGCCGAGGCGCCCGCCGGGCGGCCCAGCGTCAGGGCCGCGGCGCCTCCCGGGGATGCGACGACGTAGGCGCCGTCATCCTCGGAGATCTCGATCATGCCCGCGTTCGCGACGGTCACGAACAGCCACGCGATCGCGAGGCTTGCCGCGAACAGGAGCAGGAGGCTCCAGGGTGTGGCGAAGCGCGAGCGCGCTGCGGAGAGTGCTTGCTGCCAGTCGGAAGACTTCGTCATGGCCATTGCTCCTCGAGGGCGGCGCGGGCAAGAGGCCACCGCGAGCCGGGGATCAGGAAGGGGATGCGGCACGGGCCCGAGGGAAGCCGGGGCCGCCGGAGGTGGTTCACGCATCTGCGCGGGTGCTCGTCGTCGGCTAGGCCATGGCGCTCGCCCCCCTTCACGCGTGCGCGGCACGCGAGGGACGGAATGGCGGCTCGGCGTCGCGGCACGCATGCGGCGTCCCGGGACGGGGGACTATCGAGCGGGGGCTTGGCGATTCGTCTCGGCGCGTGCGGGCCTGTCGCCGCCGAGGTTGGGAGCCGGTCTCACCGGCTCGACCCGTTCGCCGGGGGAGCGCTACCCATCAATCTCCGGACATGGCCGACGGGGGATGGCTCCCGGATGGAGGGGAACGCCTGCGGATGGATTCGCGAAGGCCGAGCCCAATGGTAGTCGCTCGAGCGAGGCCCGCAACGGGTTTCTTGCGAATGGACGATTCGAAGCGAGAGGGCTCTCGCAGGTGAGAACGTTCACAAGGCGGCCGGCGCCCATGTGACCACGCCGGACGTCGCGCCTCGATCCCCTTCGGTGCGTCGCGCTCCGCTCGGCCCGCGCCGGGGCTCGATGCGCCGCTTCCCGCTCAGCCCGCGCGCCTAGCCCGCGCGCCGCGCCTTCCACGAGGCGGGCATGCCCCAGCGGCCGATGACGCTCTCGGCGACCAGCAGCAGCAGCGCGAGGATCGCGAACTCGGCCCACAGCTCGCGGCCGAAGCGCGCCTCGCGCACGCGGCGCGCGAGGTCGTCGCCGGCGCGCAGCACGGTGGCGCGGCCGGCGGGGAACCCCGCGACCAGCGCGGGCTCCTCGATCGGCGCGAGGTCGGACTCGCGCGGGTCGGGGTTCACCGCGAAGCTGCCGCGCAGCCGCCCGCCCAGCAGCACCCGGTAGAGGCCCGGGCGCTCGAGCGGCGCGGTCTCGATCCGGGTCGCGCCGCGCGCGCCGCCGAGCGCGACCGGCACGTCGCGGCCCGACTCGTCCACGACCCGCCACTCGCCGGTGGCTGCGGGCGCGCGCCAGACGTCGCCGGGGGCGAGCGAGGCCGCGGCGGTGCCGCGCCCGAGCACGCGCACGCACTGGTGGACGAGCGGCAGGAAAGCGCCGCTCACCGCGAAGTCCGAGTGCGCGAGGTCCAGCACCGCGTTCAGCACCAGCGCGCGCGGCGCCTCGACCAGCGCCGGGTGCGCGCGGTCGTACTCGAGCAGCACCCGCGCGCCACCGGGGCGGTAGGCGCGCACGAGCGAGAACGTCGCCGCCGAGAGCGGCTCGCCCGGCCGCGCCGGGAACCCTTCGAGCACCGGGTGCCCGGCCGCGCGGCGGACGAGCCGCCACGACGCGCCCTCGGGCGCTCGCTCGCCGGGGCCCAGCTCGCCCGCGCCCAGTTCGGCGAGCAGCAGTTCGTTCCAGGCGATGCCGTCGGCGCGCTCGCCGGGCGCCAGCAGCAGCGCGCCGCCGCCGCGCCAGAAGTCGAGCACCGCCTGCAGCTCGGCGGGCCCGGGGCGCACGAGGTCGCCGAGCACGACGACGTCGGCGTCGGACGCCTGCGCCGCGAGCGCCGCGGCATCCACCGCGCGCACGTCGAAGCCCGACGCCGCGCCGCCCGCTTCGAGCGCGAGCCTGAGCGGCGAAGGCCCGCCGTCCTCGCGCAGCAGCACGCGCAGCATGCCGGCGCGCCCGGCCGCGAAGACGCGCCGGTTGTCGAGCGCGAGCGCGTCCTCGGGCAGCAGCGCCTCGCCGCCCGCCTCGGGCAGGCGTGAGAGCGGCATCAGGGCCGAGGCCTCGCCACGCGCGGGCAGCGAGACGAACCCCGAGCCCAGCCGCTCGAGCGGCGCGAGCGCGCCGGCCGGGTCGCCCGAGGCCAGTTCGCGCGCCTCGACCGCGAAGTCGCCGGGCGTGACGTCGTGTCCGGCCGCGCCGAGCGAGAGCTCGACGCCGCCCACGGCGGGCGCGAGCGAGACGGAAGTGAGCGCGGCGTTGGCGCGGCTGCGCGGCGCGAGCGGCACGAGGTAGACGCGCGCGGCGTTCCACGGGCCGTCGGGAGCCTCGAAGCGCGCCGCCGGGTCGGCGAGCCCCGCGCGCTGGAAGTCCGAGATCCAGAAGAGCTCGCGGTTCAAGGCGTGCGATTCGCGCAGCGCGCGCGCGGCGAGCGCGAGCGCGGCGGCGTGGTCGGTGGTCGCGGCCGAGGGCTGCAGCGCCTGCGCCGCCGCGCGCAGGCGGCCCGCGTCGCCGAGCGCGCGCTCGGACACGGGCCGCGGCGCGCGGTCGTAGGGCACCAGCAGCAACTCGTCGCCCGGGCCGAGCGTCGAGAGCAGGTCGTCCACCACGCGGCGCGCGGCGGCCGCGAGCGGACGGCCGTCGGCGCCCGGCGCGCCCATGCTGCCGCTCACGTCCACGAGCGCCACCAGCGTGCTCGCCGCACCGCTCTGGCCCGCGCCCGAACCCTTGAGCGCCGGGCGCGACATGGCGAGCGCGAGGCACGCGACCGCCAGCGTGCGCAGCGCGAGCAGCAGCCACTGCTTGAGCTTCAGGCGCCGGATCTCGCTCTGGTGCACCTCGGAGAGGAACTCGAGCGAGGGGAACTTCACCTCGCGCGGCCGGCGGCGCGTGAAGAGGTGGATGAGGATCGGGATCGCCGCGGCGGCGAGGCCGAACAGGAAGAGCGGGTTCAGGAAGTTCACGACGGCACCTCGCGCCAGGCTCCGCGCGCGCCGTCCCACAGCTCGATGCGCGTGACCGGGTGGATCTCCCAGCCGGTCAGGCGCACGGGCTGGTTCTGCAGCGACCACGAGGTCGGGATGCGGTCGTACTGCCAGTCGTAGAGCAGCCAGCCCGAGACGCGCACGCGGCGGGGTCCGCCCGGCCAGGGCGTCGCGCCGCCGCGGTTGGGGCGGAACAGCTCGACCAGCGCCTCGTTGGTCCAGCGCCCGGGACGGCGCCACTGCGGCGTCACCTCGGCGGTGACGTACGCGGTATCGGGCCCGCCCTCGGCGCGCGCCGTCGCGACGATCTCGAGGTGCAGGTCGCCGTCGCCCGCGAGCATGGTGCGCTGCACCCAGCCTTCGAGGCTCACGCCCTTGCGTTCGAGCGGCGCGTACGCCTCGAGCGGGCGGCCGTGCGGCAGCGCGACGAAGCTGTCGGCGGTCCACGCCGCGTAGCTCTCGGGCGCCGCCGTGCGCGCCTTGCCCGCGCGCAGGTGCCGCAGCTCGCGCGGCACGCCCGGGCCCTTGCCGAGCAGCGCGAGGCCGCCCAGCAGCGTGACCGCGCCCAGCGTCAGCGTCAGCGCGGCGAGCGTGCGCAGCGTCACAGGAGCTTGGCCCTCTTCTCGAGGTAGGCGAGCATGAGAACGCGGGCCACGCGGTGGGTGTGGGAGTTCATGGCGCGCGAGACTACCCCGGCAGGGGAACGGCGCGCACGCGGCCATCGCGATACCGCCCACCGAGCGGGTCCGTCAGGGCATCTCGGGGCTGCCCGGACGCAGGAGTCGTTCGCGCGTGTCGAGCTCGATGAGCGTCGTGAACAGTACGCCCCTCGGCCAGTCCGTCTTGCGTTTGCCCTTGCTGCCACCAACCACGGCGGCGCGCTTGCCGGCGAGATCGATGCCGATCGGGAACGAGAACTGGTACTCGGCTGAACCGAGGTGCTGGCGGAGTTGGCGGACGCGCCCGCTCTCGACATCCACCGCGAACCAGCAGCGCTCGGCGGCACTGCTGACGCGGTTGAAGCACAGGGTGTCGGCCCAGTCGAAGAGGATCTCGCGCCCGCCGTGAATCCAGAGCGGGTTCTGCGCGTTGCCCGCGAGGCGGGTGAGCTGACGCACGTGCCGGCCGTCGCGATCGATCAACTGTATCTCACTGCGGTATCGTGACAGACCGTTCTCTTCCCTGATCGCATGGGCGTACGCGATGGTCCTGCCGTCCGGCGAGAACGACCAGCCGCCGCCGAAAGGCATGAAGTAGGCCCAAGACGTGGGGAATGCCAGACGCGGTAACCCGCCTGCGGTCGACATGACGAACATGCCTTCGTTGCGAAGGTACCAGACGCTATCCCCTTCCGGTGACCAGCGGGCCCGCTCAATGCGCTGTCCGCTCCCATCACTGAGCATCCTGCTCGTTCCCGTGTCGATATCGAGTATGTCCGCACTGGTCCCATAGTCGACGAGCACGGTCCTGTCGTGAGGGTGCCAGTGTGCGGCACTCGGGTACCGCCAGCCAGATCCTTGTGCAATCTGCTTCCAGGCTCCGGACCGGAGATTCACCAGATATGGCCCGAACGCGAGCTCGCCTCTCGGATTGTGCGTCGCGAACGCGACGATCTCGTCACCCGCCGGGCTCCAGGCGGCGCGCGACTCGCTCGTGCCATGGTAGGAGGAAATCCAACTAGTGCACTCGGTGGTGCCGACTATGCCGTCCGCGCCACCCCAGGGCGGCTGGCAGCCCGTGAGCGCGGCCGAGAACGCCAGGATGACGAGGCTGCTGCGCGCGGCGGACGGCCGCTGCCCGATGCATGCGTTCGGGATCATCGCACGACCACCACACGTCGAGACATGGATCCGATGCGCGACGTGGCACGCAAGAAGTAGAGACCCGGCTCGAGCGCGGCTCCAAGGTCATTCAGACGCAGGTCGAGCCGAAGATCGTCTGCACCGATGGCGTGCCTGCCGAGATCGCGCAAGCGACGCCCCTGCACGTCGAGCAGGTCTATCTGGGCGACGGTTCCGGGTGGGGCGGTGAACTCAAGGCGGATGTCCCCGCGGGTCGGCGATGGGCCGGCCGTGAATCGAAGTGGGCCAGCAGTGCGGACGACAGGTTCAACTCCCAGTGCGCTCAGAGGAACCCCCGCGAGCGTATAGGCGAATCGCGCGTCCTCCGGGGCGCACGGCCACCAGTACCGCTGCCCGTTCTTGTAGAGGCGCCAGACGCGGGTGGTCAGCACGCACGAGTCGGCGTAGGCCGTGAGCGTGTCGATGGAGGGTTCCCATCGCGGCAGTTGCGGACTGACGGGGCCCGAGAGCGTCCCGCGGATCTGGGTGGGAATCGTGAGCGCGCCGTTGCTTCCGCGCGTGCGCTTCAGCACGAGCGGGCGACGGCCGAAGGGTTGCGTGAAGTCGACACGACGCCGGAGGTTGTACGCGGACGAGTTGCAGCCGAGGAGGTTCGAAGGCAGTCCCGGGAAGTTGTACAGGTCGACGATCGGGCCGGCCGCGGTGTCCGTGACCGTTCCGCCGATTGCGACTCCGCGCTCGACGCGCATGCCGAGGCGAACCGCCCACAGCGCCTGTTCGATGTCGACGATGCCCCAGCCAGTCTGCGGTTGGTAGCCCGGATTCGCGCCCTCCGGTTTCCGCGCCGTCAAGGCCAGCAGGTGCGCGATCTCCTCCGCCCCCAGCGAATCCCCGGCGACGCTGCGGATCAGCGATGCGGCTCCGGTCACGACGGGTGCGGCCGCGGATGTGCCCCCGAACCCCCACCACGGGGAGTCGTAGTCGAACCTGGCGTGATCGGTGGACCACCGCGGCATCCACAGCAACTGAGGATCGGGTTCGGTGTACCCGGAGCTTCCGCGAATGCTCGGAACGAAACGTCCACCCGGGGCCAGGAATCGCAGGTGATTGCCCCAGAGCGACTCGCTCCCGGGCAGTGGATGGAAGGGCTGCGCCGTGTAGCCCCATGCCCCCCAGGGAATACCGGCGTCGACCCAGCGCTGATCCTTCCAAAGACTCGCGCCGACCGAGACGACATAGGGGTAGTAGTCGGCAGGGTATCTCGGCGTGTAGCCAGCCTCATCCAGATTCCCGCTCGAGGCCGCGAGGAATACCCCGGCATGGAAGGCGTTGAAGACTGCCGTTTCAATGGTTCCATAATCCGGGTCCGAGGGGTTCCACCCGATCCCGCCAAACGACATGTTGACGAACTTGAGCCCGTGTGCGGTGGCAGTCGTGATCGCGATGATGATGTCATCGAGCCGGAACGCCCCGTACGTGTTGCCGGCCTTGAGGCTGTAGATCTCCGCGGACCAATTCACTCCAACCGCGCGCCCGCCGCCATTGCCAGCGGCCGCGATGATGCCTGCGACGGGCGCGCCGTGACCGGCGTCGTCGTTGTGCGTCGGCGTGTAGTCCGAACGCCACAGGTTGAAGTAGCGGCCGGCCAGATCGGGGTGCGTGACCCAGCTTCCGGTGTCGATCACTCCGACCTTGACGGGCGTGGCGCCGGTGCTGAGCTCCCACGCGCGGGCCGCGCGCGAGTCGGCACCGGCAACCGCCCCTGCGAGCGGCGGAAAGTTCCCGGTATTCCGCAGGTGCCAGGATTTCGGCATCAGTTGATCCGTCGGGATGACGTCCATCGTAGTGAACAGCCAATTGGGATGCGATGCGCGGACGTTCGCCGTGTCCGCCGCCAGAGCTTCGCAGGCCGCAAACACGTTCGTGTCGGCAAGATCGAGCACGAAGACGTCGAGCAGGGCGGGGTCCGCCAGTTCGGCGGCGGCGGCCGGGTCCTCCAGAAATGACGGGGCGCAACTGCGCACAGCCACGACGCCCAACACCTCAAGTTGCGCCAGCAGCGCGGGTGTCGCCGAGGCGTAGGCCAATGCCGAGCCCACCTCGCCCTGCGGGAGCGTCAGTTGCCCGGGTCGGGTCCACAGGATCACGGTGCGTGGGTCGTAGCTGGCTCCGGACGAGCCGCTCATGATCGCCGTGGTCGTCGAGGCGCTGTCTCCGGACGCGCTCACGACCACCAGCTCGGCGCTCCCGACCAGCGAGCGGGTGTCGAACGTCGCTCGCAGCCTGCCGGGGCTCTCAACGACGAGCGATGTCGCGTCGCGAGCTTCCGCCTCGCCCACGAGGTGCGCGGTGGTGCCCTCGGAGAACCCCCCGCCGAGAACGCTGAACGTGGACGCTTCGCCCTCTTCGACGACGGTCGGCGTGACGCTCTGCATGGCGATGCCGCAGTCCCCGTCGCCGCCGAAAACCGTCGCGCCACCGAGGATCTCGGCATACGTGGTCTCGCCGCTCGCCTCGACGAACTTCACCATGCTCAGGCAGATCGTCGCCGGGGTGATTCCACACCCCGATCCCCCGCCGAACAGCATCTTCACGACGATGTCACCGCCGGACTCGCGCGGGTGCAGAGCGTAGTGGTAGGAGGAGTCCGGGCCGAGCGCGAGTGGCGGGGCTTGCCATTCCCACCAACCGTCGGGTTGGCTCAGCGCGGAATCGGCGAACAGCCCGTAGCACGGGCCGAAGATGCTGTTCGGCGTCCACTTGATCTCACTGGCCAGGGCGGTGAACCCCAGGGGGGGGGGATGAGATTCGGAGGTAGAGCGCCGTGCCGGCCCCGGGGGGCGCCTCGAGGTTCTCGACGACGACATCTCGTGACCAACTCAGCCGCGCGGTGGGTGACGCCGCTTGGGCCGAAGAGGTGAGACACAGCAGCGCGACTGATGCCCACATCACGCACTGAAGCGGCCTGCGGGTCATGGCAGCCTCCTGAAGGCGAGCGTCCCAGTGCGAGCTGGGACGTGCGTAGGATCTGCCGTGACCCGAATTGACACAAGCGAAGTCCATACGACGTTCTCGCGCGGGAGAACCCGCTCCGCCCACCTCAACGGCTGCGCAGCGTCACAGCAGCTTCGCCCGCTTCTCGAGGTAGGCGAGCAGCGCGCGGTCGAACGGGGTGCGCGTGTCGAGCGGGACGTAGTCCACGAGTTGCTCGCGGCAGGCGCGGCGGTACTGGTCCTGCCAGGCGGCGAGGCGCTCGCGGTAGCGCGCGCCGATCTCCCACGGCTCGGTGGTGAGCCGTTCGCCGCTCTCCAGGTCCACGAACGTCGCGGTGTCGTGGAACGGGAACTCGATCTCGTCGGGGTCGAGGACGTGGAAGACGATCACCTCGTGGTGCCGGTGGCGGAAGTGCTGCAGGCCCGAGAGCACCTCGGAGGGCTTGTCCATCAGGTCCGAGAGCAGCACCACGAGCCCGCGGCGCTTGATACGCTCGGCCAGCTCGTGCAGCGACGGCCCCAGCCTGGTGCGGCCCTGCGGGGCGCCCGCGCCGAGCGCCTTGAGGACCACGTCGAGGTGCGAGCGCACCGAGCGCGCCGGGATGAAGCTGAGGGGCCGGTCGGCGAACAACAGCGCGCCGACGGCGTCCTGCTGGCCCAGCATCAGGTAGGCGAGCGCCGCCGCCAGCGAGCGCGCGTACTCGAGCTTGGAGAGCGAGGCGCGCGGCGACTGGAACCCCATCGAGCCCGAGAGGTCGAGCAGCAGGTGGCAGCGGAGGTTCGTCTCCTCGGTGTACTGCTTGACCAGGTAGCGGTCGCTCTTGGCCAGCACCTTCCAGTCGAGGTTCTTGAGCGGGTCGCCGGGCATGTACGGGCGGTGCTCGGCGAACTCGACGCTGAAGCCGTGGAACGGCGAGCGATGCATGCCGGCGATGAAGCCCTCGACCACGAGCCGCGCGCGCACGTCGAGGTGCGCGAGGCGCGCCACGACCGCGGGGTCGAGGTAGCGCCGCGCCTCGCTCGAGGAGCCGCGCGCCGCGCCGCGGTCGGGCTGGGCGCCGCTGGTGGAGGCGGGGCCGCTGCGCGAAGTCATGGCGTCAGTCCTTCCACGCGGTCCACAGCACGTTGTCGCCCTCGCGCAGCGGCCGCTCGCCCGCGGCGCTCGCCGGGTCGGCGTAGTCGGCGAACAGCGGCCGCGCCTCCCAGCGCGAGAAGCCCGCGGTGCGCAGGAGCAGCTCCATCTCGGGCTTGTAGGCGTAGCGCAGCGAGAACGTCTCGGTGCGCTCCTCGACGACGCGGCCGCCGTCCAGGATCTCGATGCGGCGCGTCATGCGACGCACCTGCTCGACCCGGTCGTCGTCGGCGCGGTCGAACACGCGGTAGGTGCGGCCGCGGTACTCGACCTCCTTCGACAACGTCTCCTTGCCGGACCACTGCAGCAGCTTCTCGGCGCTCGGGTGGAAAACCGTGAGCTGCAGCCGGCCGCCGCTCTCGAGGTGCTGGCGGCAGCAGCGCAGCGTCGCGAGCTGGTCCTCCTGCGTGAGGTTGTGGAGGAACGAGTTGAAGCCGATCGCGACGAGCGCGTAGCGCATGGGCAGGGTGAAGTCGCGCATGTCGGCGCGGTGCAGCGTGGCGCGGAGCTTCCGCTCGGCGAGCTTCGCGCGCAGGTCGGCGAGCATCGCCTCCTCGCGGTCGAGCCCCTCGCACGCGACGCCCGCTTCGAGCGTGGGAAGCAGCAGCCGGCCGTTGCCGCAGCACACCTCGAGCGCCGGGCCGTCCGCCGCGCGCATCGCCGCCACGTGCGGCGCGACGTCGGCCGTGTAATCCGAATAGACGGCGTCGTAGAGCGCGGGGTCGAGGTAGTAGCCGTCGCCTGCCATGAGCTATCGCGCCTTCGCGCGCCTCCACCACAACCAGTAGACCGGGAAGCCCGTCGCGGCGATGAGCAGGCCGGCCATCGCGCGCGGCACGGGGATGCCGATCGCCGCGAGCGAGGTGAACGGGGTGCTGCTCGAGAAGTCGCTCCAGATGATGACGGCCGTCACGACGAGGAACAGGATCGCGGGCAGCGGGTGGAGCGGCGCCCTGTACTCCGGCGCCGGCAGCTCGCCGCGCGCGATCTTCGCGCGCTGGACGAACAGCGCGGCGGTCGTGACGCCGTAGAAGAACCACGAGGTGGTCACGAACCAGCCCGAGACGTCCTCGAAGCCGCCGGCCGCCCACAGCCACACGCACGCGAGGGCCGCCTGCACCCACAGCGCCGTGGACGGCGTCTCGCGCCGCGGGTCGAGCGCGGCGAGCGGCTTCCAGAGCAGCCCGTCCGAGGCCATGGCCTGCGTGACGCGCGGGCCGGTGAGGATGGCGCCGTTCGTCGTGCCGAACGTCGAGACCGCGACCAGCACCGCGAGCGCCTTCGCGCCCCAGTCGCCGACCAGCCGGTGGATGACCTCGGTGCCCACCGCCGGGTAGCTCGCGACCTCGTCCGGCGTGAGCACGCGGTAGTAGGCGAAGTTGACGAGCACGTACACGCCGATCACGAGCCAGGTGCCGCCGAGGATGGCGATGGGCATGTTGCGCCGCGGGTCCTTCACCTCGCCGGCCACGTAGGTCGAGTCCGTCCAGCCGTCGTAGGCGAACAGGATGCCGATCATCGCGAGCGCGAACGCGGTCACCATCGTGTGCCCCGCCGAGCCCGCGGTCGAGGCCTGCTCGACCGGCCCCGGCGCGTGGGTCGTGGGCAGCGCGAACGCCGCCACGCACAGCGCCATGATGCCGAGCAGCTTGGCGGTGGTGAACACCGACTGCGTGCCCGCGCCCTCGCGCACGCCGAGCCAGTTGACGAACGTGAGCAGCAGGATCGCGCCGCAGCCGACCGCGAACTCCGCGCCGTGCCCGAGGCCGAGCACCTGGCAGAAGTAGAGCGCGAACACGCTGGTGATCGAGGCGATGACCGTCGGCTTGATGACCCACAGGTTCGCCCAGCCGAACGTGAAGCCCCACGCGTCGCCGAAGTTGTCGCGGATGTAGACGTAGAGCCCGCCGGTCTTCGGGCGCGCCACGGCCAGCTCGGTCAGCACGAGCGAGCCGCAGATGGACAGCACGCCGCCCAGCACCCACGCGGCGATCACGAGGCCGAAGCCCGACAGCTCCTGCGCCACGCCGTGCGGCGAGCGGAAGATGCCCGAGCCGATGATGTTGCCGACCGTGAT
>CAZUEM010000089.1:0-1725 GCA_964619155.1 uncultured bacterium | reverse complement strand
CGCTCAGTCCGTCGGAACGGTCTGCAGCAGGTCGGCGATGATGCGGTCGGGCTTCACGCCCTCGGCCTCGGCGGTGAAGTTCGTGACGATGCGGTGGCGCAGCACGCTGGAGGCCACGGCCTGCACGTCCTCGATGCCGGGCGCGAAGCGGCCGCGCAGCACCGCGCGCGTCTTGGCGCCGAGCACGAGGAACTGCGAGGCGCGCGGGCCCGCGCCCCAGCTCACCCACTGCTTCACGAACTCGGGCGAGTCCTCGCGCCCGCGCGTGGCGCGCGCGAGGCGCACCGCGTAGCGCACGACGTGGTCGGTGACCGGCACGCGGCGCACGAGCTGCTGCAGCGCGAGGATGTCGTTCGCGCCGAGCACGCGCTCGAGCTGCGGCACGTAGGCCGAGGTGGTCGAAGCGACGATCTTCTCCTCGTCGTCCGCGCCCGGGTAGTCCACGAGCACGTTGAACATGAAGCGGTCGAGCTGCGCCTCGGGCAGCGGGTAGGTGCCCTCGAGCTCGATCGGGTTCTGCGTCGCCAGCACGAAGAACGGCTTGGGCAGCGCCATCGTCTGGCCGCCCGCCGTGACCTCCTTCTCCTGCATGGCCTGCAGCAGCGCCGCCTGGGTCTTGGGCGGCGTGCGGTTGATTTCGTCGGCCAGCACGACGTTCGCGAACACCGGGCCGTGGATGAACCGCATCGCGCGGTGCCCGGTGACCGAGTCCTCCTCGAGGATGTCGGTGCCGGTGATGTCGCTCGGCATCAGGTCGGGCGTGAATTGGATGCGGTTGAACTCGAGGTGCAGCACGCGCGCGACGCTCGAGACGAGCAGCGTCTTGGCCAGCCCGGGCACGCCCACCAGCAGGACGTGGCCGCCGGCGAACAGGGCGGTGAGCAGGTGGTCCACCACCTCGTCCTGCCCGACGATCGCCTTGCGCAGCTCGGCGAGGATGCGTTCGCGGGCCTGGTTCAGCTGCTGGACGGCCTGCAGATCGGAAGGAGTGCCGCTCAAGTCGGGACCTCGGAGGCCGGAGGTTCGGGTGGGCGCGGCCGGGGCGCGCGCGATGCGGGCCGGGAGCCGGGGACCGTGTCGGAAGCCGGGGCAAGGTAGCACCGCGATTTCCGGCGCAGCAATCGCTTACGCGCCCGCCGCCCCCGGAGGGGCGACCAGCGGGGGCATGGCCTCGGCGGGCACGGGCCCCGCGCTCCCGGGACACATCGCCGCCGCGCCGTACTCCGGCCGGGGTGTGCGGCGCATGGCGGTGGAGGGCCTGTTGCGGGAGCATTTTCAGCAGTCCAACAGTCGCGGGCCGCCCGAAGCAGCCGCCACGCGCTCCTCGCGCGGCGATCCCCCCACGGCGCCCCCGCGAACATTCCCGCGTCCCCGAGCCGAGCCCCCATCCTCCACGTCGCTCCCGGGCGTCCGCCGTCGTCAGCCGGAGGCGCTCATGAGACTGCCGCTCGCTTGCCCCGCCTTTGTCGTGTTCGCGCTCGCGTGGCCGTTCGCCGTCGCGCACGCGCAGGACCCGGCGCCGAAGTCTCCCGACGTGATGACCGTGAACGGCGCACAGGTTTCCGCGCCGGCCGCGGTGCCCGACCTGACGGACTCGCCCCGGGTCGCGCGCCGCGCGCCGCGGACGCCCGAGCCGCAGCCGTCGCTCCGCCGCCCCACGAAGGACGCCGCCGATGCGATGCCGCCCGGCGCGCGTCGCGCCACGCCGCGAGCGGGCGCGCCCGT
>CAZUEM010000088.1:0-14627 GCA_964619155.1 uncultured bacterium | reverse complement strand
TTCGGCGACGAGCAGCTCGCGGTGATGGCCGCCTCGCACACCGGCAGCCCGCACCACCTGCACCTCGTCGAGGGCATCCTCGAGCGCATCGGCCTCGGGCCCGCGCACCTCGCCTGCGGCTACCACGAGCCCGAGGACGCCGACTCGCGCGACGACGTGCTGCGCGGCGGGGCCGAGCGCACCGCGATCTACAACAACTGCTCGGGCAAGCACGCCGGCATGCTGGCGCTCGCCGTCGCCGAGGGCTGGCCGGTCGAGGGCTACCACCGCCTCGAGCACCCGATGCAGCAGCTCTTCCGCCAGGTGATCGCCGAGTGCTGCGGCGTCACGCCCGCGTCGCTGCAGGCCGGCGTGGACGGCTGCAGCCTGCCGGTCTTCGGCCTGCCGCTCGCGGCCATGGCGCGCGCCTACGCGCTGCTCGCCTCGGCGCGCGCGAGCGCCGCCGACGCGCGCACGCGCGCGCTCGCGCGCATCGCCGGCGCGATGGGCGCGCACCCGTTCGCGGTCGAGGGCGAGGGCCGCACCGCGACGAAGGTGATGGCGGCCACCCACGGCCGCGTCGTCACCAAGGGCGGCGCCGAGGGCCTGCTGCTCGCCGCGCTCACCGACCGCGGCCTCGGCGTGGCGATCAAGTGCGAGGACGGCGCGATGCGCGCCTCCGGGCCCGCGATCGTCGCCGTGCTCGAACACCTGGGCGCGCTGTCCGCCGGAGAGGCGGCCGCGCTCGATGCGCTCCGCCGGCCCGCGGTCCTCAACGCGGCCGGGCTCGTCGTCGGCTCGCTCGAAGCCACCCTCCGAGAGGTCGCACTGGCATGACGCTCCACCGCCTCCTGCTCCCGCTGTTCGCAATCGCCGCGCTCGCCGCGGCCGCGCTCCCGTCCGCCGCCGCGACGCCGGCTTCGAAGCTCGACCCGCGCCTCGCGCCGCTGCTCGTCTCCGGGGCCGAGCCCGCGCCCGTGTGGGTGGAGTTCGCCGACAAGGGCGAGACGGGGCCCGCCGACGTGGCCGCCAAGCTCGCCGCGGCCGGGGCGAACCTCACGCCCGAGGCGCGCCGCCGCCGCGAACGCGCCGGGCTCTCGCCGCTCGTGGACTGGCTCGACGTGCCGCTCGAGGGGCGCTACGTCGAGGAGCTCAAGAGCCGCGGTTTCGCGCCCTACGGCCAGTCGCGCTGGTTCAACGGCTGCGCGGTGCGCGTCTCGGGCGAGGCGCTGCTGCGGCTCGCGGAGCTGCCGTTCGTGCGCGCGATCGCGCCCGGCGAGCTGGCCGCGCCGCGCGGACCGCGCCCCGTGCCCGCGGACGAGCCCGCGGGCGGCCCGTCGCGCGACGGCGCGCTCTCGGCGGACGCCGCCTCGGTCGCCTACGGGCGCACGGCGTGGCAGCTCGCGCAGATCGCCGTCCCGGCGCTCCACGATTCGGGCTACACCGGCGCGGGCGTCATGATCTGCATGCTCGACGAGGGCTTCAACTACTACTACAGCCACGAGGCGACCCGGAACCTGCCGGTCGGCAACCGCGTCCGCGACTTCGTGGACGGCGACCTCTCGGTCGTGGACACGGTCACGTGGGCCGCCTACCACCAGCACGGCCAGTGGACGCTGAGCGCCGCCGGCGGAAACAAGCCGGGCGCCTACGTCGGCCCCGCCTACGGCGCGACGTTCGCGCTCGCGCGCACCGAGGACTCGCGCAGCGAGACGCCGGTCGAGCTCGTGAACTGGGCGATGGGGGCGGAGTGGGCGGACAGCCTCGGCGCCGACATCGTCAGCTCCTCGCTCGGCTACACGTACTTCGACGCCGCCTACTCGTCCGAGAACATCCTCTATCCCATGCGCGACGGGCACACCTCGCTGGTGACGCGCGCGGCGCAGATCGCGGCGAGCCGCGGCATCCTGGTCGTGAACTCGGCCGGCAACGACGGCAACGCCGGCGGCTGGAACGCGAAGATCAGCGCGCCGGGCGACGCCAACGGCGACAGCGTGCTCTGCATCGGCTCGGTGGACTCGCTCGGCAACCGCTCGGGCTTCTCCTCGCGCGGCCCCTCGTACGACGGCCGCATCAAGCCCGACCTCGCCGCGCGCGGCACCGCCACGCACCTCGCGTCCGCGAGCGGGAACCTCGCGGCCTACACGCAGCTGAGCGGCACCTCGTTCTCGTGCCCGCTGGTCGCCGGCCTCGCCGCCTGCCTGATGCAGGCCCGCCCGAACTGGCCCGCGCCGCTCGTCATCCGCGCGCTGCGCGAGACCGCGTCGAGGGCGGCGAACCCCGACACGCTGCTCGGCTACGGCATCCCGAGCGGCGCGGCCGCGTTGTCGTGGGTGCCCGACACCATGCACGTGCCGGGCGAGGACACGCCGCTCGCCTTCGCCTGGACCGGCCGCAACCCGGTGGGCGCCGCGGACTGGCCGGTCACGCTGCGCTTCGCGCTCGCCTCGGACATGGCGGCGCGCGCGGCACGCGTGCGCGTCTACGACATGCAGGGCCGCGTCGTGGCCACCCCGTGGTCGGGCCCGCTCGAACCCGGGGCGCCCGTCACGGTCGCCTGGGACGGCGGCACCGGGCGGGGCCCGCTCGGGCCCGGGCTCTACTTCCTCGCGTTCGAGGCGGGCGATCGCCGCGTCACGCGCCGCATCGTCGCCTTGCGCTGAACCCAGACCGATCACAGAAAGGACCGTCCCAGGCATGAACCGCCTGCGATTCGCCGCGCCCCTCGGCGCGGCCCTGCTCGGGCTCGCCGCGGCGTGCGCTTCGGCCGCGCCGGCGCCCGCCGTCACGACGCTGCGCAACGGGCTCCGCGTGCTGCTCGCGCCCGACTCCGCCGCGACCGCCGTGGACGTCGCCGTCTGGTACCCCGGCGGGACGCGCTGGGAGCCGGCCGGCATGGCGGGCGCCTCGCACCTCGTCTCGCGCCTGATGTTCCGCGGCTCGAAGCAGTTCCCCGACGGGGCGCACCTGCGGCGGCTCGTCGCCGAGGGCGCGACGGTCAACACCACGAACACGCCCGACGGGACGTGCTACTGGCAGACCCTGCCGGCCGAGGCGCTGCCGCTCGCGCTGCGTCTGGAGGCCGACCGCATGGCCGGGCTGGCCGCGGGCCCCGCGGCGTTCGAGGCCGCCCGCGCCGACGCCCGCGCCGACCGCCGCCTGCGCGCCGAGCCGACGCCCGTGGCGCGCGGGCTCGCGCGGTTGCTCGAGGCGGCGTTCCCGAGCGGCCCCTACGGGCGCTCGCCCTACGGGGACGACGCCGCGCTCGCGCGCATGACCGCCCGCGACGTCGAGGCGTGGCGCCGCGCGCGCTATGCGCCGGCCGGCGCGCTGCTCACCATCGTCGGCCGCTTCGAGCCCGGGGCGACGCTCGCGTACGTGCGCTCGCTCTTCGAGGGCCTCCCGCGCGGCGCGGCAAGCGCCTTCACGCCGCTGCCCGCGATCGCGGACGGCGAGCGCCGCGCCTGGACGCGCGGGGCGACGCCGCTGCGCATCGCCTTCGCGGGCTGGCGGGGCCCGGGCGCGTCGGACCCCGACGCCGCGGCGATCGAGCTGATGGCCGCGCTGCTCGCGGCCGAGGGCTCGCGCTTCCAGACCGCGCTCGTCAACGAGTGGAAGGTCTCGGTGGGCACGCAGGCCGGGGTGCAGATGCACCGCGACGCCTCGCTGCTCTGGGTGGCGGCGGCGCTCGACGTGGAGGCCGATTCGAGCGCGACCGAGCGGGTGATGTTCGACGAGGTCGGGCGACTCGCGCGCGAGGGCGTCGCCGAGGACGTGTTCCGGCGCGTCCGCTCGCGGCTCGTGATCGACGCGATGTTCGGCTCGCAGGCGGTGCGCGCGCGCGCCGCCGCGCTCGGCGAGGCCGTGTTCCGCTTCGGCGACCCGGCCCTCGCCGCCCGCCGCATCGAGGCGCTCGAACGGCTCACGCCCGCCGACGTCCAGCGCGTGGCGCAGCGCGTCGTCACCGAGGGCGCGCGCACCGTCTCGTGGTACGTGCCGGCCGGGGAGGGCCGCTGACATGCGCAACCCGCTCGTCCTCGCGCTCGCCCTGCTCGCCGTCCTCGCGCCCGCCGCGCCCGCGGCGCCGGCCCCGGCGCCGGTCGCGCCGCCGCTGCGGCTCGCCGAGCCGGTGACGCACACGCTGGCCAACGGCCTGCGCGTCGTCGTGTTCCCGTCCACCGCGCTGCCCCTCGTGCAGTCACAGCTGCTCGTGCCGGCCGGCTCGGCCGAGGAGCCCGATTCGCTGCCGGGGCTCGCGGCGCTCACCGCGCGCGTCGTCCAGTCCGGGTCGTCCTCGCGGACGCAGGAGCAGCTCGCCGCCGACCTGGCCGCCATCGGCGCCACGCTCGGCGTGAGCGTGCAGCGCGACTACACGCTCGCCGCCTGCGGCGGCCGCGCGGCGTCGTTCGAGGCCGCGCTCGAGGTCCTCGCCGACGTGGTCGTCAGCCCGCGCCTCGGTGAGGGACCGCTCGAGGCCGCGCGCGGGCAGCTGCTGCAGCAGCTTCGCTCGCGGGGCCAGCGCGAGGCGACGCTCGCCGACGACCGCGTCTGGGGCGCGGCGTTCGGCGACCATCCGTACGCGCTTCCCGAGCCCGGCGACTTCGAAGGCGTGATGTCCGCCGGCCTCGAGCACGTGCGCGCGTTCGTGCGCGACCGCTGGCGGCCCGACCGGTCCGTGCTCGCGATCGCCGGCGACGTGACGCCGGAGCGCGCGTTCGCCGCGGCCGAGGACCACTTCGGCCGCTGGGCCGGCAGCGTCTCGGCCGACCGTCCGCGACCGGAGGCCGTCCCGGTGGCGAAGCTGCAGCTGCTCGAGCTTCCGGGCAGCCCGCGCGCCGAAGTGCGCGTCGCCGCGCGCGGCCCCGGCCGCGCGTCCCCGGAACTGCCGGCGTGGGCCGTCGCCGCCGCCGCGCTCGAGGAGCGCCTCGCGGGCACGGGCGCGACCGTGACGCTGACGCCGCAGCGCGACGCGAGCCTGCTCGTCCTGTCCGCGGGCGGCCCCGCCGATTCGGCGCGCGCGTACGCCGACCGACTGACCGGCGCGCTGCGCGCGCTCGCGGCCTCGCCGCCCGCCCTCGAGGCGGTGAAGCCGCTGCAGCGGCGGCTCGCGCAGGAGGTGCCGCTCGCGCTCGAGACGATGGGCGCGCGGCTCAGCCGCTGGCAGGCCGACGACTTCGCGGGGCTCGCCCCGGGCGCCGTGACGCGCCAGATCGAGGCGCTCGCGTCGCCCGCGCTCGGGCTCGCGGGCGCCGCCCGCGCCATGGCCTCGGCGCCGGTGGTGTTCGCGGCCGGGCCCGCGGAGAAGCTCGGGCCGCTGCTCGCGCCGCTGGGCGAGGTCGTGTCCGTCCGCCCGAGCGTGCGGCGCTCGAGCCGGCCCGACACGCTCGCGGCGCCGACCGAGGAGCAGTTGCGCGCGGGCCAGGCCGCGATCGCGGCCGCGGTCGCCGCGCACGGCGGCGCGGCGCGCCTCGCGGCGGCGACGACCGTCGTGCAGGAAGGCGAAATGGGGCTCGAGGCCCGCGGGCAGAAGATCGAGGGCCAGTTCAGCACCGTGCGCCAGGAACCCTCGCGGTTTTCGCAGTCCACGAAGATGCTCACCTTCGAGGTGCGTCAGGTGCTGGACGGCGACGCTGGCTTCATGCTGTCGCAGGGCGACACGGCGGCGCTCGCCGACGCCGACTCGTCCGAGGTCCGCGCCATGCGCGCGTCGCTCAACGGCGGATTCCTTCAACTGCTGAAGGCCGCTTCCGGGCCGGGGGCGACGGCGGCCCTGCGGGGCTCCGAGACCATCGGCAACGCGGCCTGCGACCTGCTCGACTTCACGGGCCGCGACGGGGCTCGGCTGCGCTTCGCCCTCGACCGGGCGACCCGCCGGGTGGTGGCCGTGGACGCCGCCCTCGGGGCCGGGGTCGTGTGGCACGAGCGGCGCCTGTTCTCGGAGTGGAAGACGGTGGCGGGCATCGTGTTGCCCGCCTTCGAGGAGCGCCTCGTGGACGGCCAGCGGGTCGGCTACATGCGCTCGCGAGTCCTCACCGTCAACCCGCAACTCGACCCGAACCTGTTCCGCAAGCCGACGGTCGTGCGGGGGATGATCATCCCGTTCCGCTGAGCATGAAACGCGGCTTGAAACATCCGCGTCGCGCGAGCGGCCGGTGGCTTGTGAGGCCATCGGCCGCTCGCTATTCTCGCCGGGATTGTTCCCTCAGACACGGAGGTTTCACCGCATGAGCACCACCGAGAACGAATCGGCCGTCGCGAACGGCCTGGAACTGAACGGCAACGAGAAATTCGTCTACTTCTTCGGCGACGGCACGGCCGAGGGCAACGGGCAGATGAAGGACGTCCTCGGCGGCAAGGGCGCGGGCCTCGCCGAGATGACCAACGCCGGCGTGCCGGTGCCGCCCGGCTTCACGATCACGACCGCGGTCTGCCGCTGGTACTACGCGAACGGCCGCAAGCTGCCCGCCGCGTTCGCGGCGCAGCAGGACGAGGCGCTCGCGCGGCTCGAGTCCGCGCTCGGCAGGACGCTCGGCGACGCCGCCGACCCGCTGCTCGTGTCGGTCCGCTCGGGCGCGAAGTTCTCGATGCCGGGCATGATGGACACGATCCTGAACCTCGGCCTCAACGACCAGGCGGTGCACGGCGTCGCAGCGAAGACCGGCAACGAGCGCTTCGCGTGGGACTGCTACCGCCGCTTCATCCAGATGTTCGCTTCGGTCGTGATGGAGCTCGAGAAGAGCGAGTTCGAGCACATCATCGAGGCCATGAAGCACAAGAAGAAGGTCCGGCTCGACACCGAGCTGGCCGCCAAGGACCTCGAGGCGCTCACGCTCGAGTTCAAGCGCCACGTGCGCAAGCGCACGGGCCGCGACTTCCCGCAGGACGCGCGCGAGCAGCTCGCGATGGCGCGCGACGCGGTGTTCCGCTCGTGGAACAACGACCGCGCCATCTACTACCGCCGCCAGAACGGCATCCCGGACGACATCGGCACCGCGGTGAACGTGCAGGCGATGGTGTTCGGCAACATGGGCGACACGTCGGGCACGGGCGTCGGCTTCACGCGCAACCCGTCCACGGGCGAGAACCACTTCTACGGCGAGTACCTCACGAACGCGCAGGGCGAGGACGTCGTCGCCGGCGTCCGCACGCCGCACCCGATCGACGATCTCGAGAAGGAGATGCCGGACTGCTTCCGCCAGCTCCACGAGATCACCAAGCGCCTCGAGAAGCACTACCGCGACATCCAGGACTTCGAGTTCACGATCCAGGAAGGCAAGCTCTACCTGCTGCAGACGCGCAACGGCAAGCGCACCGCGCAGGCCGCCGTGCGCATCGCGGTCGAGATGGTGAAGGAAGGCCTGATCACCGAGGAGGAGGCCATCCTCCGCGTCGATCCGGCTTCGCTCGACCAGCTGCTGCACCCGCGCCTCGACCCGAAGGCGAAGGTCAACGTGATCGCGCGCGGCCTCTCGGCCTCCCCGGGAGCGGCCGTCGGCATCGCCGTCTTCGACGCCGACACCGCGGCCGAAATGGGCCACGCGAAGAAGAAGGTCATCCTCGTTCGCAAGGAGACCACCCCCGACGACATCCACGGCATGGACGCGGCGCAGGGCATCCTGACCGCGACCGGCGGCATGACCAGCCACGCGGCCGTCGTCGCCCGCGGCATGGGCAAGCCGTGCGTCTCGGGCGTCAGCGCGATCCACGTGCACGAGAAGAACCGCACGATGACCGTGGACAGGCTCGTCGTGAAGGAAGGCGACTGGATCACCATCGACGGCTCGACCGGCCGCGTGATCCTGGGCGCCGTGCCCACGATCGACGCCGAAGTGAGCGGCGAGTTCGGCGAGTTCATGGAGATCGCGGACCGGCACCGCAGGCTCAAGGTGCGCGCGAACGCCGACATCCCGCGCGACGCGCTCAAGGCGCGCGAGTTCGGCGCCGAGGGCATCGGCCTGTGCCGCACCGAGCACATGTTCTTCGCCGAGGACCGCCTGCCGCACGTCGTCCAGATGATCATGGCGGCGCCGCGCGTGAAGGCGCTGTCCGAGAAGCTCGCGGCGAAGCAGAAGTCGCTCGAGGGCTCGATCGGCGGCGAGAACAAGGCGCTCAGGGCCGAGGTCGCCGCGCTCAAGAAGGAGCTGGCGGGCCCGCTCAAGGCCTACAAGGGCGCGCTCGCGAAGCTCCTGCCGTTCCAGCGCAAGGACTTCCACGGCCTGTTCAAGGCCATGAAGGGCTACCCGGTCACGATCCGCACGCTGGATCCGCCGCTCCACGAGTTCCTCCCGAAGCGCGAGGACCTCATGGTGGACATCGCGATCTTCCCGCGCGCGACCGCGGCGCAGAAGAAGGAGATGGCGAAGAAGTACCGGCTCACCGTCGCGCAGCTGAAGAAGGGCATGCCCGAGCTGCTCAAGCGCGTCGAGGAGCTGCACGAGTTCAACCCGATGATGGGCCACCGCGGCTGCCGCCTCGGCATCACCTATCCCGAGGTGACCGAGATGCAGGCGCGCGCCATCTTCGAGGCCGCGTGCCAGGTCGTGAAGGAGGGCGGCAGCGTCGTGCCCGAGGTCATGATCCCGCTCATCGGCACGGTCGAGGAGCTCAAGGACCAGGGCGCGATCGTCCGCCGCGTGGCCGAGGAGACGATCCGCAAGGCGGGCGTCAAGCTCGAGTACCTGGTCGGCACCATGATCGAGATTCCGCGCGCGGCCATCACGGCCGGCCGCGTGGCCGACGTGGCCGAGTTCTTCTCGTTCGGCACGAACGACCTCACGCAGATGACCTACGGCTACTCGCGCGACGACGCGGGCAAGTTCCTGCCCGACTACGTCAGCCGCAAGATCCTCGCGGGCGACCCGTTCGTGTCGGTGGACCAGGAGGGCGTCGGCTTCCTGATGGACTGGGCCGTGAAGAACGGCCGCGAGACCCGGCCGAAGCTCAAGGTCGGCATCTGCGGCGAGCACGGCGGCGACCCGGCCTCGGTCGAGTTCTGCCACCGCACGAACCTCGACTACGTGTCCTGTTCGCCGTTCCGCGTGCCGATCGCGCGGCTCGCGGCGGCGCAGGCCGCGGTCCGGGGCACGGCCGCCGAGAGCGACCGGCGCTGATTCCGCGCACGCGCGTCCAGGGCCGGGGCCTCGCGCCCCGGCCCTTCGCGCTTTCCGGGCGGGCCGCCGCCGGCGCCCGCGCGGGCTCCGCGCGCGTGCGCCCCGCCGGGCGAGCACGTATGCTGCCGGCCTCGGGACCGGGGGGCGCCGCATGTTCATCGAGGAACACCTGCGCGAGCTGAGGGAGCGGCGCTTCACGCCGCGCGCGATCCTCGAATACGTCCGCGCCGTCGCCGCCCGGGTGCGCGCCGACTGGCTCGCGAATCCCTTCGCCGTCCGCTCGATCTGGACCGTGGCGCTGGCGTTCTTCGCCCTCGCCTTCTGCGGCTCGATCGCGATGAGCCTCGCCTGGGACCGCGCGCTCGCCTACCGGTTCTTCCTCGACACGGCGCTCTGGATCCTGCCCTCCTTCGCGTTCGTGACGCTCTACGTCGGGCTGCTCCGCGACCGCGACGGCTACCGCCTGCCGGCGCTCAACGTGCCGCTCACGCTGACGCTGCTGCGGGTCTCGCTGGTGCCCGGCATCATGCTGTTCCTCGCCGAGCGCCACTTCATGGTGGCGTTCGTGACCTACGTCGTGGCGTCGCTCTCGGACGTGCTCGACGGCTGGATCGCGCGCCGCTGGCGCCAGATCACCCGCATGGGCACGGTCCTGGACCCGCTCGTGGACATCGTCTTCAACCTCGCGATGCTCGCCGGCCTGGCGGCCGCGGGCCTGCTCTCGCCGGTCGTGTTCTGGATCGGCGTCACGCGCTACACCGTGCTGGTCGTGGGCGCGGCGTTCCTCTACCTGTGCGTGGGCCCGGTCACGATCCGGCCGACTTTCTTCGGGCGCTTCACCGGCGTCGTGATGAGCTCGCTCATCGCGCTCTTCACGCTGCTGTGGGCGCTGCGCGGCGAGCTGGCCCGCACGCTCACGCCGCTCACCGAGATCGCGCTCGGCGTGCTGCTCGGCGCGACCACGATCCAGATCGTGATCGTCGGCTGGTACAACCTGCGCGTGATGACCGGGGCGGCGCGCGGCGAGGGCCGCGTGGTCGGGGACGTGCGATGGAAGGCGTGAACCTGCCGCCCTCGCTGGAGGGCGACCTCGCGCACTTCTTCCCGAGCGAGGTGCTGCAGCTGCTGCAGCTCGCGCAGGCCACGGGCCGCCTCGAGCTGGTCCGCGAGGGCGAGCGGGTGGATCTCTACCTCGAGCGCGGCCGGCCGGTCTTCGCGCGCACCTCGGGCATGTCGGTGCGCGCGGGCGAGGTGCTGGTCCACCGCGGGCAGGTGCGGCCCGACGCGCTCGCGCGCGCGCTCGAGCACCAGCGGCTGGACGGCCGCCGCCGCATCGGCGAACTGCTGGTCGAGTCGGGCGACGCGAGCCTCGAGCAGGTGCGCGACGCGGTCCACGAGGTGCTGCGGCGGATCGTGTACGGCCTCGTGCTGTGGCGCGACGGGCGGTTCCGGTTCGTGCCCGGCGAGGGCGGGCTCGGCGAGGACATCCAGATCGACCTCGACCTCGACCGGCTGATCCTCGAGGGCCTGCGGCTCGCCGACCAGGAGCGCGCGGCGCGAGCGGGCGGGTGAGCCGTTCCACTTGTCAGCCCCGGGCGTCCGTGGCTTGATGCCGCGGACCTCGTCCCGACCGCCCGGAGCGCCCATGCCGGAAGACCTCCAGCCCCGTCTCGCCCGCCTCGTGCCGCCGGGCCCCGGCCCGGTGCTGCTCGTCGGGGACGCGGCGCGCCGCGAGGCGGCGCTGCGCGCGGGCGGCTGGGAGCCGGTGGCGGCGGGCGAGGGCACGCTGTTCGGCGTCCCGCCCCGCTCGTGCCGCGCGGCCGTGGTCGAGAACGCGGTGGCGCGCGACCCGTGGGACCGCTGGCTGCTCCAGCGCGTGCACCGCGCGCTCGCGCCGGGCGGCGCGCTGCTCGTGCGCGAGCCGAACCAGCTCGACCTCTCGACCCCGGGCGGGCTCGCGTACGTGGCGGCGCGCGGCGCGCGGCAGGCGCTGCGCCGCGCGCGCCGCGCGGTCGCGGGCGGCGCGCCCGCAGGACCGTCCTTCGACGGGCGCCGTCCCTCGCGAGCGACGCTCGCGGCGATGCTGGCGGGCCTGCGCTACGACGTGACGGAGATCGGGGAGGAGCGCGGCGGCCCGTGGGGCGCCCTGCTGCCCGCGAAGTTCGGGCCGCGCCTGGGCGCCCTCGCGCGCGCGCGGCCGAGCGTCGCCGGGATCGCCGACGCATGGCCGGACGAGGCGGCGCACCGCGCGGGCTACGAGGCCGCGCAGCCGGCGCTGCTCGCGACGCGGGCGGCGTGGGCGGCGGCGAACCCGTCGTGGGTCGCGCCGGCGGCGGAGACGCTCGACCCGGACGCGTTCCGCGGCCGCACCGTGCTGGTGCTGGCGCCGCACCCCGACGACGAGGTGATCGGCGCGGGCGGCGCGCTGCTCGCGCTCACGCGCGCCGGCGCGCGGGTCGTGTGCGTGCAGGCCACCGACGGCTCGGCCGGCGCGGCGCTCGAGCGCAGCCCCGAGGCCGAGCGGCGCGAGGTGCGCCTGCGCGAGGCGCGCGCGGTCTCGGACGCGATCGGCTTCGCCGAGCTGCACCTGTGGCGCGCCGACAACCGGAACTTCCGCGCCGACGGGGCGCTCGCGGACCGGCTCGCGGCGCTGGTCGCGGCGGAGCGGCCGGCCCTCGTCTTCATTCCGTTCGTGACCGAGGCGCACGAGGACCACCTCACGCTCTCGGTGCTGCTCGCCATGGCCCTCGGCCGCGCCGCCGCGCCGCCCGACTGCCGCGTGCTCGGCTACGAGGTCTGGAGCCTGGTGCCGGCGAACCTCGTCCACGACGTCACCGGCTCGATGGCCGACCTCGAGTCGCTGCTCTTCCTCTACGACACCGCCATGCGCATCGACGACTTCGTGCACTTCTGCGCCGACCGAGCGCTCCACCACGGCTTCGCGCACGCGAAGCGGCCCTGCTACCTCGAGGCCTTCCACGCGGTGAAGGCCGCGGACTACCCGGCGCTGCTGCGCACCGTGAAGGCGGACCTGCCGTGAGCGCGGCGCCGGAGCGCGCGTGGGAGGTGCGCCCGTGGAAGCCGGGCGACGAGGTCGCGATGATGGCGCTCTTCCGCGCCGAGTTCGGCCGCGAGCGCACGCCGGCGCACTGGAAGTGGAAGTTCCTCGACAACCCCTGCGGCGGCCCGTTCATCGCGCTCGCGTGGCACCGCGAACGGCCGCTGCTCGTGGGCAACCAGGTGCTGATGCCGTTCCCGCTCTGCGCGGGCGGGCGGCGACGCCTCGCGGGGCACTCGCTCGACCTCGTCACCCACCACGACTTCCGCCGCCAGGGCATCCACGAGGTGACGGGCGAGGCGGCCGAGGGCTACCTGAGGGCGGCGGGCGGCGAGGCGCTGGTCGCGTTCCCGAACACCGCCTCGTACCCGGGCTTCGTCCGCTCGCGGGGCTGGAAGCGCATCCTCGAGCCGACGATCTGGAAGCGCCGGCTCGGCCTGCGCGGCAAGCTCGAGCGGCGGCTCCGCGTCGCGCCGCTCGCCGCGGCGCTCGACGCGGTCTTCCGCGCGCCCGCGACCGGGGCGCTGCGAGGCGAGCTGGCCGCCGCGCGCGCGGCCGCGCCGCTCTGGAGCGTCGAGCACCGGGAGCGCCTGCCCGACGGGCTCGAGGCGCTGTGGGAGCGCGAGCGCGCCCGCGTGCGGGTTTCGCTCTGGAAGGACCGCGAGTACCTCGCGTGGCGCTACGAGCGGCACCCCGAGCAGCGGTTCGAGTTCCACCTGCTGACGAAGGACGGCGCGCTCGAGGGCCTGGCGGTGACCGGCATCCGCGACCGCGTCGCGCTCCTGTGCGAGCTGATGGTGCCGGGCCGCGACGAGGCGGCCGCGCGGCTGCTGGTGCTGTCGCTGTGCGCGCGCGCGGGCGCGACGGGCGCCGACGAGGTGCACTTCCTCGGCCACGACGACGGCTGGTTCGGCCGCGTGCTGGCGGGCTTCACCGCCCGGCCCGCGGCGGAGAACGTCTTCGTCGGGCGCGCCATCGCCGACGAGGCCCTCACCGCCGAGATCGCCGACGCCGCGCACTGGACGCTCACGTACGGCGACGGGGACTTCGTCTAGAGCCGCTTCCCCCGGGCGCCGGCGCGGCGGCCCGACCCGCCGCAAGCGGCCCGCCCGCGCGTGGGACGGGCCGGCGCGGGATGGCCGCCTCGGCGGCGCCGCCGCTCCGAGCGTTCCGGAAGCGGCGCTCGTGACTTCGGCTGGCGGTGGCCACGCCCGCCGGGCTAGCCTCGCGGGCCCGTGACCGACTTCTCGCTCCACCTCGCCCCCAACGCGCCCTGGCCCGCGCTCGCCGCGCTGACGCTCGTCTTCCTCGCGCTCGCGGTGTGGGCGTACCGCTTCTCGGTGCCGCCGGTGCCGCGCGCCGTGCGGCAGTTGCTCGCGCTCCTTCGCGGGGCGGCGCTGGTCGCGATCCTGTGGCTGCTCGCCCAGCCGGTGCTCGAGCGCGCGCTGCCGGCCTCGGGCCGCCGCGTGCTCGTGCTGCTCGACACCTCGGCGAGCATGGACCTGCCGGGCTCGCCCGGCGGGCCGCCGCGCTCGGAGCTGGCCGCCCGCGCCGCGAAGGACCTGGCCGCCGCGCTGCGCGGCCGCGCGACCGTCGAGACGCGCTCGTTCGCCGCCGCGCTCGCGGGCGATTCGGCCGCGCCCTCGCGCCAGGCCACCGCGCTCGGCGACGTGCTCTCGGCGCTCGCGGCCGCGCCGGTGGAGCGTCGCCCCGACGGCGTGATCGTGGTGAGCGACGGCCTGGTCAACGCCGGCGCCGACCCGGTGGCGGCCGCGCGCGCGCTCGGCGCGCCCGTGCACGCGGTGGTGGCCGGCGGCTCGCCCGGCCCCGACCGCGCCGTCGCCGAGGTCGAGACCTCGCCCGCCGCGCGCGTGGGCGAGGCCGCGCCCGTGCGCGTGCGCGTCCACTCGAGCGAGCCGCGCGGCACGCCCATCGCGGTGCGCGTGCTCGAGGACGGCCGCGAGCTCGCGCGCGCCACCGTGCCCGCGCCGGGCCCGGGCGCCGAGGCGGCCGCGACGCTGCGCGTGACGCCCGCGCGCCCCGGCCTCGCGGTGTGGACCGCGCGCGTGGATTCGCTCGCCGGCGACGCGAGCCCGCTCAACGACGCGCGCCAGGCCGCGGTGCAGGTCGCGCCCGGGCGGCTCGGGGTGCTGGTCGTGACGGCGGGGCTCAACTGGGACCTCGCGTTCCTGCGCCGGGCGCTGCTCGGGGATTCGTCGCTCGCGGTCGAGACGCGCGTGCGCGAGCGCGGCGGCTGGCGCTCGCTCGAGGGGCCGGGGGGCGCGCCCGGCGCCGCCGACCTGCGCGGCCGCGCGGTCGTGGTGCTCGACGCGGTCGCGGCCGCCGAGGTGAGCGACGAGTTCGACCGCGCGCTCGCGGCGTTCGTGCGGGGAGGCGGCGGGCTGCTGCTGCTGGGCGGGCCCGCGCCGGGACTTCCGCGCCACGCGCGCGGCGCGCTCGCCGCCGAGCTGCAGCTCGCG
>CAZUEM010000087.1:12994-14841 GCA_964619155.1 uncultured bacterium | reverse complement strand
GCTCGCGCCGGGCGGCGCGCTCGCGCTCGGCGTCGCGCTCGCGGCGCTGCTCGCCGCCGCACCGGCGGCCCGCGCGCAGGACGCGCCCGCCGACAGCGCGATGCACGCCTACTTCCGCGCGGTCGCGGACTCGACCGACGCGTATTTCGGGCTCTCGGCCGAGCCCGCCGACACCGCCGGGCTCGACTCGGCGCTCGCGTACGGCCTCACGCAGCCGCCCGGCGTGGCGCGGCGGCAGGCGCGGCTCTCGTTCGCGCCGGCGCTCGCGTTCAACCGCGCGCTCGGCGCGGTCTACGGCGGCTCGGCCACGCTGCGCGAGGCGCGCAGCGGCGCGCGGATCACCGGGCTGCTGCAGTGGGCGAACGGTCCCGACGACTGGTACGGGCACGGCGAGCTGGGCGTGAACCGCATCCGGCCCGGGCGCGAGACCGGCGCGTCGCTGCGCTTGGCGGCGGGCCGGCGGTTCGAGTCGCTCAACCGCGATCACTGGAACCGCACGTTCTCGTCCATCGCCGCGCTCATGGGCGGCGCCGACCGCCACAGCTACCTGCGCCGCGACGGCGCGTGGGCCGAGGTGACGGGCCGCGGGCCCGCAACGTGGGCGACGCTCGGCTGGCGGCACGAGCTGGAGTCGCCGCTCGCGACCACGACGTACTGGACGCTGACCGGCGCGGACCTCGAGTTCGAGCCCAACACGCCCGCCGCCTTCGGGCGCGCGAGCGAGCTGCGGCTCACGGCCGGCGCGCGGCTGCCGTGGGCGCCGTTCACCGCCGAGGCCACCGCCTGGAACGCGGGCGGCGCGCTGGGCGGCGATTTCGCGTACCACCGCTACCGCGCGGCCGTGGGCGGCGCGATCGGCCTCGGGCGTCACATCGCGCTCGCGCCGCAGGCCGAGTACGGGCGGCTCGTCGGCGACGTGCTGCCGCAGAACGCTTTCTACCTGGGCGGCGCGTACTCGCTGCACACCGTCGAGTCGCAGTCGCTCGCCGGCGCCGGGCGCACGCTCGCGCGCGTGGACCTGATCGTCCACGACGACCTGCCGACGCTGCTGCGGCTGCGGAGCGACACCGCCTTCCCGTTGCAGGTGGGCGCGTTCGCGGTGAGCGCGGCGCGCTGGGGCCACGACCCGGCCACGCAACTGGCGCGGGCCACCGCGCGGGACTGGCCCCGGGCCGAGGACTGGCTGTCGGAGGCCGGCGTCTCGCTCATGTACCGCCCCGGCCTTCCCGACCCCGACACGTACATGCGGTTCGACGTCGCGTGGCCGCTCGGCCCCGGCGGCCGCGAGCTGGCCATCCAGATGATGTACAAGCGCACGCTGCACCTGCTCGGGCGCCGCTGAGGCGCGGACCGCAAGGAGGGACGCATGACCCGGAACGCGCTCGCCGCACTGCTCGTGCTCGCCGCCGCCCTCGCCGCGCCCGCCGCTCACGCGGGGCAGCTCGACTCGCTCGCGTTCATGGCGGGCTCGTGGGTGAAGGGCGACCGCGTGGACCGCGACGAGGAACACTGGACCGCGCCGCTCGGCGGCCTGATGGTCGGAGTGCAGCGCGAGGTGCGCGGCGGCAGGGCGCGCGGGTTCGAGTTCTTCCGCATCGAGGAGCGCGAGGGCTCGCTCTTCTACCTCGCGCAGCCACGCGGCCGGTCCGCGACGGCGTTCCGGGTGAAGGAGCTCTCGTCGAGCCGGGTGGTGTTCGAGAACCCCGAGCACGACTTCCCGCAGCGCATCCTCTACTGGCTCGAGCGGCCGGGCGAACTCAGGGCCCGCATCGAGGGCACGGTGGACGGCAAGGCCGCGGCGATGGACTACGGCTGGAAGGCCGGCTCGCTCGCGCCGTGAGGCGGCG
>CAZUEM010000087.1:0-12894 GCA_964619155.1 uncultured bacterium | reverse complement strand
CGCCCCGGGGGATGGCTGCTCCCCCGGGGCTTCGTCACACCGCCCGTTCCCCTTGCCCTGGCATCGTGCGGGCGGCTGCGACTTCCTCGCGCCTCTAGAGGACGGCGCCGTTGTGCTTGAAGCGGACGATCATGCGGTGCTGGCGCGCCTGCGCGCGGCGGATCTGCGCGCGCTCGCGCATCGAGACGAACCCGTCGGCCTTCGCGCGGCGTTCGAGGCGCGCGACGTGGCGCTGGCCGGCGCGCAGCATGCGGACCTCGCCGCGGGTCAGTTCGCCCGAGCGGACGCCCTGCTGGATGCGCGCGTGCTGGCGCGCCTGGTGGCGGTCCACGCGCGGCGTGACCGGGTGGGCCGAAGCGAGCGTGGCGGTGAACACGGTGGCGGCGAGCGCCAGCATGACGACGTGGAACGACTTCATGGCTTCCTCCTCGAGGCCTGGCCTCGCCGGGTCGGGCCTCGCGGCCCCTGGGGAGACTCGTCAGCATCGCCGCGGGCGTCGCCCGCGATGCCGGGAAGCCACTGCAGGGCCCGTGCCGCGCGGGGCCGTGCGCGTTCCGGCCGCGAAAACAGCGGGGTTTGTCGCGGCCCTGACGGGCTTGGCGCGGCGCGGGTGCACCGTACGGTGCACCGGGCCGCGCGCGGCGTGGCCGGAACGGGGCAGGGCCGCGCGCGTGTCGCCGGCGCCGCGCGGCCGGATCCGGGCACGGCTCGCGCGAGCCGCCCGCACGCCGAGACGGTCGGGGCCCGGCCCCCGCGCCCTACACCTCGATCTTGCCCCGCAGGTATTCGACCGCGTGGCCGGCGAGCGTCACGCGCGCGCCGCGGTCCTCGCACCACAGCTCGCCGCCGCGCTTCGACACCTGCCGCGCGTGGAGCTGCTTCTTCCCGAGGCGCTTCGACCAGTACGGCACGAGCTGGCAGTGCGCGGCGCCCGTCACCGGGTCCTCGTTCACGCCCGCCTGCGGCACGAAGTAGCGCGAGGCACAGTCGCTGGTCTCGCCGCGCGCGGTGGCGATGACGCCGAACGCCTCGATGCGCGCGACCTTGCCGAAATCGGGCGCGAGCGCGCGCACCTCCGCCTCGCTGCCGAAGAGCGCCATCATCTTGACGCCCAGCCAGGTCTCGAGCGGCTCGGCGCCGAGCGCCTCGACCAGCAGCGGCGGAGTCGCGACCTTCTTGCTCGGGTACGCCGGCAGGTCGAGCGCGTAGCGGTCGCCCTGCCGCGTCACCGTGAGCGGGCCGCTGCGCGAGGCGAGCGTCACCGAATCCAGCCCGCGCTCGATCTCGCTGAGCAGCACGTAGCCCGAGGCGAGCGTCGCGTGGCCGCACAGCTCGACCTCCATGGCCGGCGTGAACCAGCGCACGCGCCAGCCGCCGGCCTCGCGCACGAGGAACGCGGTCTCGCTGAGGTTGTTCTCGGCCGCGATCGCCAGCATCAGCGAGTCGGGCAGCCAGGCGTTGAGCGGCACGACGGCCGCGGGGTTGCCGGTGAGCGGGACGCTCGTGAACGCGTCCACCTGCCAGAGGTCGAGTTTCATCGCAGCACGCTCCTCACGGAGTCGGCGACCGCCGTCACCTGCTTCGCGGCGCCGCGCAGCACGCGCTGCACGCCGGGGTCGCGGCGGTGCGTCCACGTCCACCACAGCAGAGCGGCCAGCGCGAACGGCAGCAGCAGCGCCGCGAGCTGGCCGATGCGCGCGAGCACGAGCGCGACCCACGCCCACGCGGGCAGGTCGTCGCGGTGCCAGGGCGAGCGATCGGGTTTCGTCATCGGGCGAGGTCCAGTTCCATGTAGCGGACGCCGTCCAGGGGATTCGCGTAGTAGGCCGGGATGTCCGTGAAGCCGAGCGATTCGTACAGCGCGTTCGCCGCCGCCATGCGCTCGCGGATGGTGTCGAGCCGCATCGCCCGGTAGCCCTCGGCCTTCGCCTCGGCGACGAGCCGCTCCGCCAGCGCGCGGCCGAGCCCGGTGCCGCGCGCGAACTCGCGCACGTAGAGACGCTTCATCTCGCACACGCCGGGCTCGATCCCGCGCATGGCGATGACGCCCGCGAGCCGGCCCTCCGCCTCGCCGAGGATCAGGCGGCCCTTCGGCGGCGCGTAGCGCCCGGGCAGCGAGGCCAGCTCCTCCTCGAAGCCCTGGAAGCACAGGCTGAACGCCAGCCAGGCCTCGTACTCGCGGAACATCTCGCGCACGGCGTCGAGGTCGGCGGCGGTGGCGTCGCGGAGCATGAGGGCGGCGGGCATGCGCGGGACGCTAGCACCGCGGCGGCGCGGAGTGTCAGCGGGGTGTTCGAGGCGCGGCGGGCCGGGGGGCCTGGCCGGCGGGTCGGGGACCGCCGCGCTCGTCGCGCGTTCGGCTGCGCGGCGGACGGCGGCGGTTGCGCCGCCCCACGGGGCGCGCGAAGGTGCGCGCCATGAACACGCCCCTGCTGCTGTCCACGTTCGCGCTCGTCGCGCTCGCGCTCGTCCTCGCCGATTCCGCCCCCGCCCGAGAGGAGGGCGCCGGCCGCTTCGAATACCGCACGCTCGAGCTGGCGGACGGCGCGCACCGCTACGCCGTGTGGCTGCCGCCCGGCTACCGGAAGAAGCCCGACGGCTGGCCCGTGATCGTCTTCCTGCACGGCTCGGGCGAGTGCGGCAGCGACGGCGAGCGGCCGGTCCGCGTCGGCCTCGGGCCGGCGCTCGAGGCGCACCCCGAGCGCTGGCCGTTCGTGGTCGTGTTCCCGCAGAAGCCCACCGCCGACGAGGAGTGGTGGGAGCACGAGAGGCTGGTGTTCGCCGCGCTCGACGACGCCGCGAAGCACTTTCGCGCCGACCCCGCGCGCGCCGCGCTCGCCGGCATGTCGCAGGGCGGCCACGGCGCCTGGATGATCGGCGCGCGCCACCCGAACCGCTGGCGCTGCCTGGTGCCGGTGTGCGGCTACGGCCGCGCGCAGACGGTGGCGACGCGCATCCGCAACGTGCCCACCTGGTGCTTCCAGGGCATGCGGGACGACGTGGTGCTGCCGCACGAGACGCAGGAGATCGCGCGCTGGATGCGCGAACTCAAGGCGAGCGGCGGCCTCGACACCACGAACTTCCGCGCCACGTTCTACCCCGACGCCAACCACAACAGCTGGGACCCCGCGTTCGCGGAGGAAGAGCTGCCCAAGTGGATCGCGAGGTGGCTGGCCCCGAGGTGACGGCGGATCCGCTCCCGTTATAACATCCGTGCCCACACGGGAGGCGCCATGGTCAAGCTCACGGTTCGCAAGGTCGGCAACTCGCTCGGCGTCACGCTGCCCGCGCAGGCGGCGCAGGCGCTGCGCGTGCGCGAGGGCGACGTCCTCTACCTGACGGAGACGCCCGACGGGTTCCGCGTCACGGCGTTCGATCCGGAGTTCGAGGCGAGCATGACGCACGCCGAGGACTTCATGGCCCGCTACCGGAACGCCCTGCGGGCGCTGGCGAAGTGAAGCGCGAGCCGCGCTGGCTCTCGCGCGACTTCCTGCTGGCGGTGCACGCGCGGATGCTGGCGGAGCACGGCGGCGCCGGCGGGCTGCGCGACGCAGGCGCGCTGGACTCGGTGCTGGCGGCCCCGCGTCAGCGGGCGGCCTACGCGAAGTCCGACCTCTTCGACTGTGCCGCGGCCTACGCGGAGAGCCTCGTGCGGCTGCACCCGTTCGTGGACGGCAACAAGCGCGTCGCGCTGGTCGCCTCGGGCGTCTTCCTCGAGTGGAACGGCCTCCGCTTCGCCGCCGCCGAGGCGGACGCGGTCGCCGCCCTGCTCGCGCTCGTGACGAAGGACATGACCCGCGCGGAGTTCGCGGACTGGCTGCGGGTCGCGTGCGGCACGGGCCCGGCCGCGTCGGCGCGTCGCGCGAAGCCCGGCGCCGCCGCGGGCAAGAAGCGCCGGGCTGGGGGCGGTCGCAGAAAGCGAGGTGGGCGGTGAGACGCGGGCGTGGCCCGCGGCGCCAAGCCCTGGCCGGGGCCCCGAGGACCTAGCGATACAACGTCTTGATCGCGCCCCAGGTGCGGTTGAGGGTCGGAATCTCGCACTGAGCTCCCCAGGCCGGGGTGTTCAGCCACACCATCGGGGTCGCGGACGGGTTCCACAGCCAGTGGTCGCCAACGCCCGCCGGCTGCTCAAGCCGGGCTTGCCTGAAGAACAGGCAGGCCATGGAGGAACATCCCTCGCACGCGCCGGGCCCCGTGGACTTCACGCGCGAGATCGCGATGCGCGCGACGGTGAGTTCGGAGCCGTCGGCGAGGAGCGCGATTTCGCTCCCCGGGGGCACCGCGGCCCCGGCCCGCAGGCGCAACGTGTTGGGCGCCCAGACACCCGGCTGGATCGCGAATACGGACAGGTTCGGTGTGTCCATCCAGATGTTCGGGCAACCGAGGTCGCCGAGCACGACCGGATCGAACGACACGGTGATCGCGTTCGCCCGGCATTGACCGCTCGCGGTCTGCCACCAGGGCGGCAGCGCGCCGCCGGCGACGAAGACGTCCACGGTGATCTCCACCGCGGCGAACCGGGGAAGCTCCACCGGAAGCACGAGGGAGGCGACGACCGCCAGTGCCGGTCCCGTGTTGAGGTCGCAGGCGAACGACTTCGAAAGCGCCCCTCCCGACGAGTAGCACTGGTCCCAGAACAGGTTGAGGCCGGGCGGCTGGCCCTGTGCGAAGGCGCACGGCGCGACGGCGAGGAGCATGCCCAGTGCGAAAGCGGCGCCGCGCGCCTTCGGATCGAATCCCCGGCGGCCGCTCATCGGTACATCCCCTTGATCGCGCCCCAGCTGCGGCTGGGCGTCGAAGTGAAGCAAGGATGGTAGTAGGTCTGCGGAGCGAGGCTTCCGCTCGACCCGTGAAGGTACGCGTAGCCCGTCGCAAACCCTCCCCAGGTCGCGATCGTGTAGTCCCCGATGCCCGCGGGTTGCTGCAGCTTCGATTCGGTGTAGCTGAAGCAGGCGGTGCCCACGCAGCCCGGACACGCGTCCGCGCCCACGGTCTTGGCGCGCGAGATCGCGATGCGGGCGACGACGAGCTCGGTGCCGTCGGCGACCCACACGAGTTCGCTCCCGGCCGGCACCGCGGCGCCGGAACTGATGCGAAGCGTGTAGGGGCCGGAGATGCCCGGCAGGACCTGCATCACGGAGAGCAGCGGGCTGTTCTGCCAGATGTTCATGCACTCCGAGGGATCGAGCGCCGGCCAGTCGAAGGAGGCCGTGATGGCGCCGGCACGGCACTGGCCCGTCCGGGTCTGCCACCAGGGCGAGATCGTCCCGCCCGACAGGTACACGTCCACGATGACGCTCGCCGCCGCGAACTGCGGCATGTCCGCCGGAATCACGACCGACGCGTACATCGCCAGCACGGGGCCCGTGTTGCTGTCGCAGGCGAAAGTCTTCGAGACCGTGCCGCCCGCCGTGTAGCAGCGATCCCAGAAGAGGTAGAGCCCCGAATGCAGGCCTTGCGCCGCGGCGCCCGCGGGCACGAGCAGCGCGAGAACGACCAGGAGGGCGGCTCTCATGTGCGCTCCGACGCCGCCGCGCGGCGGCCGGGTGGCGCCGCCGGGTCTCGGGGTGACCGGGCGCCGAACCCGCGGGGTCGCGGGGCGTGCGAATGCGAAAAAGGATGGCCCCGCGCGCCCGGACGGGGCAAGGGCGATTCCGCCGCGTTCACCCGGCGGGCGAGCGGCGGCCACAACCGGGCGACCGCGGGCGGCCGCGCCCCGGCGAGGGCATGCCCGCCCTCGGAGGCCTCCTACCCCACCCGCTCCCAGACGCGCTTGGCGCACTCGCGGGCGCGGGCGGCGATCTCGGCCTCGTCGGCGGTGACCAGCGTGCCGTTGTCCATCACCACGTTGCCGGCGACCACGACGCCCGAGACGGGCGCGCGCAGCAGGCCCGACCACAGGTGGGCGTGCAGCGTGCGGGTCGAGAACTCGGTCGCCGGGCGGTAGTCCACGAGGATGAAGTCGGCGGGGGCGCCGGGGCGGATGCGGCCCAGCTCCTCGCCGAAGTGGTCGGTGGCCCAGCGCGCGCCGGCCACGAACAGCCGCCGGTAGTGCGCCTCGGCCATGCCCTGCGCGTAGGCGCCGTCGGGCACCGGCGGCGCGTTGGCGCCATCGTCGCTGCCCCACGCCACTTCGGTCTCGCGCACGAGCGAGGACGCCGCGCCGCTGCCGGTCGCGCACAGCGAATCGCCGCGCTCGCGCACCGCGCCGACCAGGTCGCGCGGCGCGCGCTCGGCGTGCGCCCACAGCGCCGGCAGCGCGGTCGCGGGCAGCGTGTCGCGGCCCTTCCAGCGCTCGGCGGGCGTCAGGTCGAGCGCGAGGTCCACGTGCACCGAGAAGTCACCGGCGCTCTCCAGCGCCTCGGCGAGCAGCGTCTCGATGCCGTGCAGGCTCGTGGCCTGCACGCCGAGCATGCCGCGCAGCCGCCCGCGCCGCGTGCGCGCGAGGTCGCGCGCGAAGCCGACGCACTCGTCGATCGCGGCGCGCCGCTCGAGCGGCGTGTCGTGCTCGGCCGCGCCGTAGCAGGTCGCGACGCGCACGCCCACCTGCTCGGCGGCGCCCACCACCTCGGTGAGCGAGAGATCGAGGCAGGCGCCCGAGCGGTGGAAGTCCACGACGGTCGTGACGCCGTGGCGCACGCCCTCGACGAGCGCGGCCTTGACGCCCCACGCGACGTCCTCGGCCGACAGGGCGCGGTCGTAGCGCTGCCACTCCTTCGGGGTGCGCAGGGCGAGCCCGCGAGCGAGGTGGCGCGCGAGGTGGGCGTGCGTGTTCACGAACCCGGGCATCAGCACGCGGCCGCGGGCGGGCCACAGCATCTCGTCCGGGTAGGCGTGCGCGAGGTCGCCGAGCGTCGAGACGGCGGCGATGTGCGCGCCGACGACGCGCACGGCGCCGTTCTCGTACACGAGCGGCTCGGGGCCGCCGGTCACGATCGTGCAGGGCCCGACGATCATCGCATCCCCGCCGCCTCGGCCCGCTTCAAGAGCCGGCGCGCCTCGGACTTCGCGTCGTGCAGGACCTGCCCGCGATCGAGCCGCGGCCACGCGCCGCGCTCGTACAGCACGCGCCCGGCGACGACGGTGAGCACGACGTCGCGCGCGGCGGCGCCGAAGACGAGCGCCGTGTAGGGGTCCTCCTCGGCGAACGGCGCGGCGGCCGGCCCGTCCACGTCCACGACCGCGAGGTCCGCCTGCTTGCCCGCCTCGAGCGAGCCCGTCTCGCCGCCGATGCCGAGCGCGCGAGCGCCGTCGATGGTGGCGAGCGCCACGACGTCGCGCGCGCCCATCGGCGCGTCGCGGTGCCGGACACGCGCGATGCCGCCGGCGAGCCCCATCTCGGCGAACATGTCGAGCCGGTTGTTGCAGGGCGCGCCGTCCGAGCCGATCCCGCAGCGGATGCCGCGCTCGCGCCAGGCCTTCACGTCGGCGAGCCCCGAGCCGAGCTTGAGGTTCGAGCCCGGGCAGTGGACGAGCGCCGCGTCGGCCGCGCGCACGAGGTCCATCTCGGCCTCGTCGAGCTGCACGCCGTGCGCGCCGACGAAGCGCTCCGAGAGCACGCCGTGTTTCGCGAAGTAGGGCGCCGCGTGGCAGCCCACGGCCGCCTTCACCTCGGCGCCCTCGGTCGGGGCCTCGGCGATGTGGGTGTGCACGAGCAGCCCGCGCTCCTTCGAGGCGTCGCGCACGTCGAGCCACAGCTGCTCGCTGCACGAGAGGATGAAGCGCGGCGCCAGCGAGACGCGCAGCCGGCCGTTCTCGCGGCCGTGCCAGCGGTCCGCGACGCCGAGCGCGCCCGCGAGCACGGCGTCCGCCGGCTGCGCCATGCCCTCGGGCACGCCCTCGCCGACGTCCATCAGCGCCTGGCCGAACGTGGCGCGCAGGCCGGTGTCGGCGAGCACCTGCCCGATCACGTCGGTGTGCCGCACCGTGCCCATGTCGTTGACGCAGGTCACGCCGCCCGACAGCATCTCGAGCAGCGCGAGGCGCACCGAGGCGGCCATCGAGGCCTCGTCGTGCTGCCACTCGAGCGGCCAGATGCGCTCGCGCAGCCAGCGCAGCAGGTCGCTCTGCTCGGCGAGCCCGCGGAACAGCGTCTGGCACAGGTGCAGGTGGGCGTGCACGAACCCGGGCGTGACGAGCGCGCGCGAGGCGTCGAACGTGCGGTCGGCCCTGCCGCCGGGAAGCCGCCGGAGCGCTTCGGGGACGTCCGCGCCGAGCGCGGCGATGCGGTCGTCCACGACCAGCAGGTCGCCGCGACCGACGGTGCCGGCGGCGTCCATGCGCACCAGCGTCCCGCCTTCGATGAGCAGGGAACTCAGGGCTCGGCCTCCATGCGTCACGTTCGAGCCGGCGTCCGTGCCGGCGAACGCGCGCCACGGTCGCACCGGGCGCGAAGCCGGTCAAGCTCCCTTCGCGTCCGGAGCCGGCCGGGCGACCGCGTCTCGGCGGCTCGCGGGCGCGGCGCGACGCCGCGCCGGAGGCTGGCGCGCCGCCGCGCGCGTGGTTCATGATGCCCGCTCGACCGGAGACGCCCCTTCATGAGCCGCAAGGTCCGCCTCTTCATCGCCACCAGCCTCGACGGCTACATCGCCGGCCCCGGCGAGTCGCTCGACTGGCTGTTCGGCGACGCCGACTACGGGTACGACGCGTTCATCGCCGAGGTGGACACGCTGGCGATGGGCCGCCGCACGTACGAGGTGGTGAAGAGCTTCGGCGACTGGCCCTACTACGGCCTCGCCACCTGGGTGTTCACGCGCAACGGCGCGATGCCGCACGACGGGCAAGTCGAGTTCACCGCGAAGCCGCCGGCCGACTGGCTGCGCGAGATCGAGGCGAAGCCCGGCAAGGACGTCTGGGTCGTGGGCGGCGGCGAACTCATCCGCGAGTTCATGAACGCGCGGCTCGTGGACGAGATGACGCTCGCCGTGCACCCGGTGGTGCTCGGCGGCGGCATCCCGCTCTTCCCGCCCGGCTCGCCGCGGCACAAGCTGCGCCTCGCGCACGTCCACTCCTACCCGTCCGGGCTCGTCTCGAGCACGTACGTGGTGCAGACGTAGGGCCCGGCCGCGCCGTGCTCCGCGTGGTGATGAAGTTCGGCGGCACGTCCGTCGGCGTCGCGGCCAACTTCGCGCAGGCGCTCGCGCTCGTCGCCGCGCGCGCCGGGCGCGACGAACGCCCGCCGATCGTCATCGTGAGCGCGCTCGCCGGCGTCACGAACCTGCTCGTCGAGTACGCCGCGCACCCGGCGCGGCGCGGGGCGCTGGCCGCGAAGCTGGCCGCCCGCCACGAGGCGTTCGCGGCCGAGACCGGCCTGGGGAGCGGCCCGATCGCGGTGCTGCTCGCCGGGTGGGCGGCCGCGGCGGAGCGGCACGCCGCCGCCGGCCCGCTGCACGGCGCCGAGCGCGACGGCGCGCTCGCGCGCGGCGAGCGCTTCGCCGCCGCGCTCTTCGCCGCCGGGCTCGATGCGCGCGGCGTGCCCGCGCGGGCCGTCCTCGCCGGCGAGGCCGGGCTCGTCACCGACGAGCGCTTCGGCGGCGCCCACCCGCTGCCCGAGGCGGCCGCGCGGCTCGCGGCCTCGCTCGGCGAGGCCCGCGACGTCGCGGTCGTGACCGGCTTTCTCGGCGCCACGCCGGACGGGCGGACGACCACGCTCGGGCGCGGCGGCTCGGACTTCAGCGCCGCGATCGTCGGCGCGGCGGTGGGCGCCGACGAGATCCAGATCTGGACGGACACGAGCGGGCTGCTGTCGGCCGACCCGCGCGTCGTGCCCGAGGCGCGGCCCGTGCCGCGGCTCTCGTTCGCCGAGGCCAGCGAGCTGGCGTACTTCGGCGCGAAGGTGCTGCACCCGAAGACCCTGCAGCCCGCCGTGGAGCGCGGCATCCCGGTGCGCGTGCTCAACACCGCGCGGCCCGCCGACCCCGGCTCGGTCGTCACCGCCGCCGCCGGGCCCGACGAGTCGCCGTGGCGCGTGAAGAGCATCGCGAGCAAGAAGGGCGTCACCGCGGTCACCATCGTCTCGACGCGCATGCTCGCCGCGCACGGCTTCCTCGCGCGCGTCTTCGAGGTGTTCGGCCGCCACCACCTGGTCGTGGACCTCGTGACGACGTCCGAGGTCTCGATCTCGGTCACGCTCGACGACACCGCGCGCCTCGGCGCGGCGCTCGCCGACCTCGAGGGCATCGGCCGCGTCGAGGTGCGCGGCGGGCTCGCCGTCGTCGCCGTGGTCGGCGAGGGCGCGCCGGCGCGCGTCGGCCTCGCCGGCCACGTGTTCACGCTGCTCGGCGGCGTCGGCGTGGGGGTCGAGATGATTTCGCAGGGCGCCTCGCGCGTGAACCTCTCGTTCGTCGTGCGCGAGGAGGACGCCGACCGCGCCGTGCGGCTGCTCCACCGCGGCCTCGGACTCGACCTCGAGGCGCCGCGCACGGCGGACGCGGGCGCCTGACCCGCGGCGGGCGTTGACCCGCCACGCACCCGCACCTACCGTGCCGCGCATGCCCGCCCGCGCCGAGCTGCCCCTCGTCCATCCGTTCGAGCAGGACCGCCCGCTCGCGCCGCTGCGCGCGCTGGCCGGCCTGCCGTGCCCGTTCCTGCTGCAGTCGTCGCTGCCCGACGCCGGCGCCGCGGGGCCGCGGCGCGCGCGCTGGTCGGTCTTCGGCGCCGACCCGTTCGCCGTCTTCCGCGGCGGCGACCACGCCCAGGCCATCGCCGCGTTCCGGCGCTTCGCCGAGCACGCGCCGCGCGGCGACATGCCGCGGGTGACCGGCGCGCCGTTCACCGGCGGCGCGGTCGGCTACTGGGCGTACGACTACGGCCGGCGCCTCGAGACGCTGCCTTCGCTCGCGGCCGACGACCTCGGCCTGCCCGACTTCGTGTTCGCGCTCTACGACGTGGTGGGCGCGTACGACCACGACACGCAGCAGACGTGGCTCTTCTCGAGCGGGCTGCCGCTCGAGGGCGACGCCGCGGTGACGCGCGCGCACGAGCGGCTCACGATGTTCCGCAACCTGCTGCTCGGCCCGGGGCGCGCCGCGCACGTGCTCGAGCCCGCCGAGCGGCGGCCGATCGTCACCGGCACGTTCGACCGCCACGGCTGGCGGCGCGCGGTCGAGAGCGTGCGCGAGTCCATCCGCCGCGGCGACATCTTCCAGGCGAACCTCGCGCAGCGCTGGCGGCTGACGCAGCCGGCGGCCATGGCGATGGCGCCCGCGCTCTACGAGGCGCTCGCGCAGCACTCGCCCGCGCCGTACGCCGCCTACCTCGGCTTCGACGACCACGCGCTGCTGTCGGCCTCGCCCGAGCGCTTCCTCGAGGTGCGCGGCGAGCACGTCGAGACGCGACCCATCAAGGGCACGCGCCCGCGCGGCGCGACCGCCGAGGAGGACGAGCGCCTCGCCGCCGAGCTGCTCGCGAGCGAGAAGGACCGCGCCGAGAACGTCATGATCGTGGACGTGCTGCGCAACGACCTCGGGCGAGTGTGCGAGACCGGCACCGTGCGCGCGGCCGCCGTGTGCGAGCTGGAGCGCTTCCCGCAGGTGCTGCACCTGACCTCGACCGTGACCGGGCGGCTGCGCGAGGGACTCGACGCGTTCGACCTGCTGCACGCCTGCTTTCCCGGCGGCTCGATCACCGGCGCGCCCAAGATCCGCGCGATGGAGATCATCGAGACGCTCGAGCCCGTGCGGCGCCACGCCTACACCGGCGCGATCGGTTACGTCGGCTGGGAGGGCGACGCCGACTGGAACGTCGCGATCCGCACCGCGACCGCGCTGGCGGACGGGCTCGTGTTCCACGCCGGCGGCGGCATCACCGCCGACTCCGACCCCGACGCCGAGTACCGCGAGACGCTCGACAAGGCCGAAGGCCTGCGGCTCGCGCTGGCCTCGATCCTCGGCGACTTCCGGCTCGGCGAGGCCTGAGTGCGCGCGCCGCGCCTGCCCGACCGGCCCGTATGGGTGGACGGCCGGATCGTGCGCGGCGAGGCGGCGGCGATCGGCCTGTTCGACCGCGGCGCGCGCGACGGCGGCGGCCTCTTCGAGACGCTGCGCGTCTACGGCGGGCGCCCGTTCGCGTGGCGGCGCCACATGGAGCGGCTCGTGCTCGGCGCGGCCGAACTGGGGTTCCCGGTGCCGCCCTCGCCCGACACGCTGCGCGCGGCGGTGGACGCGCTGCTCGCCGAGCAGGGCCTCGCCGACGCGGTCGTGCGGCTCACGGTGACGCGCGGCGTCGCGGGCGGGCGGCCGACTCGCACCGGCGCGTGGGTGGACGCCGAGCCGCTCGGCGCGCGGCTGTGGGCCGGCACCCGGAAGGGTGCGGGCCGCGCGATCGTCTCGCCGCGCGCGTTCGAGCCCGGCGGACTCGGGCGATACAAGACCACGAGCCGCCTCGCCTGGGACCTCGCGCGCGAGGAGGCGCGCGCGGCGGACGCCGACGAGGTGCTGCTGGTCTCTCCCGCCGGCCTCGTGCTCGAGGGCGCGGCGAGCAACGTGTTCGTGGTGCGCGACGACGAGGTGCTCACGCCGCCGCTCTCGCTGCCCGTGCTGCCGGGCGTGACGCGCGCGATCGTGCTCGAGCTGTGCGGCGAACTGCGCCTGCGGTGCCGCGAGCTGGCGATCACGCCGGAGCACCTGCGCTGGGCCGAGGAGGTGTTCCTCACCAACTCGGCGCAGGAGGTGCTGCCGCTCGAGCGCCTCGGCGGCCGCGAGGTGCCCGGCCGCGCGCTCGGCGGGCGGCTGCTCGCCGCCTACCGCGAGCGCGTGGCGGCCGGGCGCGACTGACCGGCGGAGGGCCGTCCTCGTGGCGGATTCGCCCCCGCCGCTGCGCCCGCGCACCCAACCTGCCGGCGCGCCACGCCAGGACCCGCGCCGCGGGCGCCGCCGCCCCGCAGGGAGCGGCCGC
>CAZUEM010000086.1:0-14863 GCA_964619155.1 uncultured bacterium | reverse complement strand
CTCGGCCGCGCTCGCGCTCTCGGCCGCGCTCGCGCTCTCGGCCGCGCTCGCGCTCTCGGCCGCGCTCGCGCTCCCGGCCGCGGCCGCGACGGCGCCCCGCTCCGCGACCATCGGGGACTCGCGCCGCTCCGCCATCGTCACGGCCGCGCAGCGCGTCAGCCCGGCGGTCGTCTCGGTCAGCGTGGTGACGACGCGCGTCGTGCGCACCGACCCGTTCGGTGGCATGTGGCACGACGAGTTCTTCGACCGTTTCTTCCCGCGCAGCGAGTACCGGCAGAAGGTGCCGAGCATGGGCTCGGGCGTCATCGTGGACGGCTCGGGGATCGTGCTCACGAACTCGCACGTCATCCGGCAGGCCGACGAGATCAAGGTGAACCTGCCGGACGGCCGCAGCTTCGACGCGAAGGTGATCGGCGACTCGCCGGTGTACGACCTCGCGGTGCTGCAGATCGAGGGCGGGAAGCTCCCCGTGGCGCCGCTCGGCGACAGCGACTCGCTGGTGGTCGGCGAGTGGGCGATCGCGATCGGCAATCCGTTCGGCATGCTGATCGAGGACTCGCAGCCGACGGTCACCGCCGGCGTCGTGAGCGCGACGCGGCGCGACATCAAGAGCGACGCCACCGAGTCGAACCGCAGCGGCGTCTACAAGAACATGATCCAGACCGACGCGGCCATCAATCCCGGCAACAGCGGCGGCGCGCTCGTGAACGGCGACGGCGAGGTGATCGGCATCAACACGTTCATCTTCACGTCGGGCGGCGGCTCGATCGGCCTCGGCTTCGCGATCCCGATCAACATGGCCAAGCGCCTGCTCGGCGAGATCCGCAAGTACGGCCGCGTGCGCCAGGCCTGGCCGGGCATGCAGGTCCAGCCCGTGACCGAGGCGCTCGCGCGCCGCCTCGGCTGGACGGACGTCGCGGGGCTCGTGGTGACGCGCGTGGACCCCGCCGGGCCCGCCGGGCGCACGGGAGTGCGGGCGGGGGACCGCATCCGCCGCGTGAACGGCCGCCGCACCGACAACGTGGACGACGTGCAGGCCAGCATCTACGGCGCCCAGGTGGGCGACGAGCTCGTGCTCGAGATCGACCGCGAGGGCAAGAAGCTGACGCTGCGCGTGCCCCTCGAGGAGGCCCCGCGCTGACATGATCGAGCGCTATTCGCACCCCGAGATGGCCGCCGTGTGGAGCGACGCGCACCGGCTCGACACCTGGCTGCGGGTCGAGCTGGCGGCGACCGCGGCGCGCGAGGCGCGCGGCGACGTGCCCGCGGGCGCCGCGGCGCGCATCCGCGCGACCGCGCGGCTGGACCTCGCGCGCATGCTCGAGATCGAGGCCGAGGTGCACCACGACGTCATCGCGTTCCTGTCCATGGTGGCCGAGAGCGCGGGCGACGACGCGCGCCACCTGCACGCGGGGATGACCTCGTCGGACCTGGTGGACACCGCGCTGGCGCTGCAGGTGCAGGAGGCCGGGCGGGTGCTGGTTCCGGCGCTCGAGCGCGTGCGGCGCGCGGCGTGGACGCTGGCGCAGGCGCACCGGCGGACGCCGATGGTGGGTCGCAGCCACGGCGTGCACGCCGAGCCGATCACGTTCGGCCTCAAGGCGCTCCTCTGGTGCGAGGAGCTCGGGCGCGCGCTCGACCGCGTCCAGGCGGGCCTCGAGGAGTGCGCCGCCGGCAAGTTCAGCGGCGCGGTGGGGACGCTCGTCCACCTCGATCCGGAGGTCGAGGTCGCGGCGCTCGGCTCGCTCGGGCTCTACCCGGAGCCGGTGGCGAACCAGGTCGTGCAGCGCGACCGGCACGCGGCGCTGCTCGGCGCGCTCGCGGTGGCGGGCGGCACGCTCGAGAAGATCGCGCTCGAGATCCGGCACCTGATGCGCACCGAGGTGCGCGAGGCCGAGGAGCCGTTCCGCGAGAAGCAGAAGGGCTCCTCGGCGATGCCGCACAAGCGCAACCCGGTGCGCTGCGAGCGCGTCTGCGGGCTGGCGCGGCTGCTGCGCGGCTACGCGCTGGCCGGGCTCGAGAACCAGGCGCTCTGGCACGAGCGTGACATCAGCCACTCGTCGGTCGAGCGCGTGATCCTGCCCGACGCATTCCTCGTGCTGCACTTCATGGCCGTGGACCTGGCGGGCGTGCTCGAGGGCCTGCGCGTCCACCCCGAGCGGATGCGCGCGAACCTCGACGCCGGCGGCGGGCTGGTCTTCTCTCAGCGCGTGCTGCTGGCGCTCACCGCCGCGGGCGTGCCGCGGGACGACGCCTACCGCGTCGTGCAGGCGCACGCCCTCGCGGCCGCCGACGGCGGCGCGCCGTTCCGGGCCGCGCTCGAGGCCGACCCGCTCGTGGCCGCGACGCTGGGGCCGGAGGCGCTCGCGGCCTGCTTCGACCTCGGCCACTACCTGCGCAGCGTGGACGCGATCTTCGCGCGCGCCGAGGAGCCCCTCACGTGACCGTCGCCACGCCCGCCGCCGAGCCCGCCTGGTCGCTCGCGGACGCCGCCGCCGACGCGGCCTCCGTCTCCGCGCGGCTGCGCGCGCAGGGCGTCTCGCTCGACGCCGAGGAGGTGGCGCTGCTCGGTTCGCTGCTCGGGCGCGCGCCGAGCCGCGCCGAGGCCGTGCTGTTCGGGATCCTCTGGAGCGAGCACTGCTCGTACAAGTCCACGCGGCACCTGCTCAAGCGCCTGCCGACGCAGGCCCCGCAGGTCGTCATCGGACCCGGCGAGGACGCCGGTGTGGTGGCGCTGCCCGAGCCGTGCGCGGACACCGTGCTCGTGCTCGGTCACGAGAGCCACAACCACCCGAGCCAGGTCCTGCCCGTCGAGGGCGCGGCCACGGGCATCGGCGGCATCGTGCGCGACATCGTCTGCATGGGCGCCGAGGTCGTCGGGGTGCTCGACTCGCTGCGCTTCGGCGACCCCGCCGGCGAGGTGCACGTGCGCGACGTGATGCGCGGCGCGGTGCAGGGCATCGCCGACTACGGCAACGCGCTCGGTGTGCCGAACCTGGGCGGCGACACCGTGTTCGACGCGGGCTTCGACACGAACTGCCTCGTCAACGCCATGGCGGTGGGGCTGGCCCCGGCGGACGGCGTGCTGCGCTCGCGGGTGCCGGCGGGCCCCGGGCCGTGGGCGTTCGTCCTGATCGGCAAGCCGACGGACGAGAGCGGCTTCGGCGGCGCGGCCTTCGCCTCGGGCGAGCTGGGCGAGGGCGACCAGCGCGGCGCCGTGCAGCTGCCCGACCCGTTCCTCAAGCGCGTGCTCAACGTCGCCACCTACGAGGCGTTCCGGCGCGTGCGCGAGCGGAACGTACCGTGCGGCTTCAAGGACCTGGGCGCGGGCGGCATCGCCTGCGCGACCAGCGAGCTGGCGGCCGCGGGCGGCTGCGGCGCCGAGATCACGCTCGACGACGCGCACCGCGTGGACCGGCCGCTGCCGCCCGAGGTGCTGCTCTGCGCCGAGACGCAGGAGCGCTATTGCTGGGTCGTGCCGGAGGGCTTCGCCCCCGAGCTGCTGGCGCTCTACAACGACGAGTTCGCGCTCGCGAGGGTGCACCCGGGCGCGGGCGCGCGCGTCATCGGCCGCGCGACGCGCGAGACGCGCTACCGCGTGACGTGGCGGGGCGAGACGCTGGTGGACTGCGACGTGGACGCGATCACCACCGGGCGCCGCATCGAGCGCCCGGCGCGGCGGCGCGCGCGCGGGCCGGCCGCGAAATCGCGGCGGCGCGCGACCGACCTGCGCGGCTCGCTGCTCGCTCTGCTCAGGGGCGACCACCTCGGCTCGCGCGAGTACCTGTACCGGCACTACGACTCCGAGGTGCAGGGCCGCACCTGGCTGCGCCCGGGCGAGGGCGACGCGGTCGTGCTGCGCGCCCGCCCGGACCGCCCGCTGGGGCTCGCGTTCGCGGTGGCCGGGAACCCGTTCTGGTGCGCGGGCGACCCGGAGCTGGGCGCGCGCCACGCGGTCGCCGAGGCCGCACGCAACTGCGCGGTCGTCGGCGCGCGGCCGTGGGCGCTCACCGACTGCCTCAACTTCGGCCACCCCGAGGACCCCGAGGTGATGGGCGACCTCGCGGACGCGATCGACGGCCTCGCGGCCGCGGCGCGCGCGCTCGGCGGGCTGGCCTCGCCGGGGGCTGCGCTGCCGTTCGTGAGCGGCAACGTCAGCCTCTACAACCAGGTCGGCGCGAACGCCATCCCGCCGTCCCCGATCGTGATGTGCGCGGGCGTCGTCGCCGACGTCTCGGCCGCGCTCGGGCTCGGCCTGCAGGCCGCGGGCAACGTGCTCGTGCTGGTCGGCGAGCCGCGCGAGGGGCTCGAGGGCTCGGCCTGGCGGCGCGAGGTGCTGCGCGAGCGCGGCGGCCCGCCGCCGGCGCTCGACCTCGAGCACGAGGCGCGCCTGCAGTCGCTGGCCGTGGCGGTGGCCGAAGGCCGCTGGGCCGTGGCCGCGCACGACGTGAGCGACGGCGGGCTCGCGGTCGCGCTCGCCGAGATGGCGCTCGGCTCGCGCGAGGACGCGCCGCTCGGGATCGAGGTGAACCTCGACGCGCTCGGGGTCGAACCCGCTGTGGCGCTATTCTCGGAGCGGCCGGCGATCGTCTACGAGGTGGGCTTCGACCGCCTGCCGCGGCTCTCGCAGGCGGCGCGCGAGCGGGGGCTGGTCGCCTGGCCCCTCGGCGCCGTCACGGCGCAGCCGCTGCTGCGCGCGCTGCTGCCGGGCGCCGGGGAGGCGCGCTGGACGGTCGCCGAGCTGCGCGAGGCCGCGGGGTCGGCGCTGCGGCGGCGCTGGAACGAGGAGGGCGTGTGAGCGCGCGCGTGGCGGTGGTCCAGTTCCCGGGCGTCAACTGCGAGGCGGAGACCGTGCGCGCGCTCGGGCGCGCGGGGCTCGCGGCCGAGGTGTTCCGCTGGACGCGGCCCGCGGACGAGCTGCGGCGCTTCGACGCCTACGTGCTGCCCGGGGGCTTCTCGTACCAGGACCGCGTGCGCGCCGGCGTGCTGGCGGCGAAGGACCCGCTGCTCGGCGTGCTCGCCGAGCGCGCCGACGCGGGCCGGCCGGTGATCGGGATCTGCAACGGCGCGCAGGTGCTGGTCGAGTCGGGCCTCGTGCCCGGCGGGGGCGCGGTGGACCTCGCGCTCGCGCGCAACCGCATGCCGTCGCGCTCGGGTTACTACACGCGCTGGGTCACCTGCCGGGTCGAGCCCTCGCCGTGCCTGTTCACGCTCGGGCTCGAGCCGGGCACGCTGCTGCCGCTGCCGGTGGCGCACGGCGAGGGGCGGTTCGTCTCGGCCCGCCGCGGCGCGATGGCGAAGCTCGCGGCGGCGGGCCAGGTGCCGCTGCGCTACGCGGACGCCGCGGGCGGGTTCGCGACGGAGTTCCCGGACAATCCCAACGGCGCGGCGGAATCGGCGGCGGGGGTGTGCAACGCCGCCGGCAACGTGCTCGCGCTGATGCCGCACCCCGAGCGCGTGCTGGACCTGGGGGCGATCGCGCGCACCAGCGGCGGCGAGTGGGGCCGCCGGCAGCGCGAGGCGCTGGCCCGGGGCGGCGACGCCGCGCTCGCCGACTCGCCGGGCATGGCGCTGTTCGCGGGCCTCGCCCGCGCGCTGGAGGTCGCATGAGCGCGAACGCGGACCGCGTCGCGCAGGCGTGGATCGCGCTGCGCGCGGAGGACCCGGAGGCGGCGAGCGCGTTCGCGGTGGCGCGCGAGCGGCTCGCGGCGGCGGGCGCGCTGCGCGCCCTGCGGCGCTACCGCGTGTTCGAGCTGCGCGGCGCGCTGCCCGGCGCGGCGGAACTCGCGGACCTGCTGCACCGTTCGACCCAGTTCTACAACCCGAGCAAGGAGCGCTGCGCGGTGCGCGCCGAGGAAGCGGCGCCCCCGCCGGTCGGCGCGGGCGAGGCCGTCGTGCTCGTGGCCGAGCGCGGCGGCGACCGCCGCGCGGCCGCGGAGCGCTGGTGGCGGCACGAGACGGGAGAGAAGCTGGAGGTGCGCGAGGGCGTGGCGTGGGTGCTGGACTTCGAGCCCGGAGCCGACGCGGCCGCGCTGGCGGCCGAGCTCGCGGTGGCGCGCGACCGGACCACCGGGCTCTTCTGCAATCCGCACGCGCAGGCCGCCGAGGTCGCGGCCGGCGCGCCGCCGCTCGAGCGCTGGCCGGGCGCCCGCCGGGCGCGCCGCGGCGCGGGAGCGCGAGGAGGGACACCGTGATCGAGAAGGCCTCGTGGAAGGAGGAGTGCGGCGTGTTCGGCGCGGTCGGCGTGCCGCGTGCCGCCGAGATCGTCGCGCTGGGCCTGCACGCGCTGCAGCACCGCGGGCAGGAGGCGACGGGCGTCGTCGCGTGCGGCGAGGACGGTGCGTTCCAGGTCCGCAAGGGCATCGGGCTCGTCGCCGACGTCTACCGCGCGGCCGGGCTCGCGCAGGTCGGCGGGCAGATGGCGATCGGCCACAACCGCTACTCGACCTCGGGCGGGCTGACGCTCGAGAACACGCAGCCGCTGCGCGTGGTCTACCGCGGCGGCGAGCTGGCGCTCGGGCACAACGGCAACCTCACGAACGCCCGCGAGCTGCGGGCCGGGCTCGAGGAGTCGGGCTCGATCTTCCAGACCACGCTGGACTCCGAAGTGTTCCTCCACCTCGTCGCCCTGTCGCAGACGGACTCGATCGAGGACGCGCTCGCCGAGGCCGCGCGCCAGGTGCGGGGCGCCTACTCGCTGGTCGTGCTGACGCGCGAATCGGTCATCGCGCTGCGCGACCCGCACGGCTTCCGCCCGCTGTGCCTCGGGCGTCTCGGGGACGGCTACGTGGTGGCGAGCGAGACGTGCGCGCTCGACCTGGTCGGCGCCGACTTCCTGCGCGAAGTGCACCCCGGCGAGATGGTGACGATCGATCCGCAGGGCATCCGCAGCCGTCAGGCCGTTCCGGCCGCGCAGCCGCTCCAGCACTGCGTCTTCGAGCACATCTACTTCTCGCGCCCCGACAGCCGCGTGTTCGGCGAGGGCGTGGACCGCGTGCGGCGCCGCCTCGGGCACCAGCTCGCGCGCGAGCACCCGGCCGACGCCGACCTCGTGATCTCGGTGCCGGACTCGAGCAACTCGATCGCGCTCGGCTTCTCGGAGGAGTCGGGGCTGCGCTACGAGCTGGGGCTGATCCGCAACCACTACATCGGCCGCACGTTCATCCAGCCGCAGCAGGCCGGCCGCGACTTCGGCGTGCGGGTCAAGTTCAACCCGGTGCGCGAGGTGCTCGAGGGCCGCCGCGTCGTGGTCGTGGACGACTCGATCGTGCGCGGCACCACCAGCCGCAAGCTGGTCCGGCTGCTGCGCCGCGCCGGGGCCCGCGAGGTGCACTTCCGCGTCGGCTCGCCGCCGGTCACGCACCCGTGCTTCTACGGCATCGACACGCCCAGCCGCCGCGAGCTGATCGGCGCGCTCAAGAGCGTTCAGGAGATCCGGGACTACCTGGGCGTCGAGTCGCTCGGCTATCTCTCGCTCGAGGGGATGCTGTCCTGCGAAGCGGAGCCGCGGAACTACTGCCGCGCCTGCTTCAGCGGGCAGTACCCGGTGGCGATCGATCCGACGACGACGAAGCTCTCGCTCGAGCACCTGCGGCGGGCGCCCTCCGGCGCGGCCGGCTGACGGGGGGCCGCGCCGCCGGCGGCCCGCGGCGGTTGACACTCGCGCGCGCGGCTCCCTAGAGTCGCCCGTTCCCGCGCGCCCCGCGCGCCCCCTCCGGCCCGAAGGAAGCCCCGCATGTCGCTCGCGATGCTGATGGAGCAGCGCCGCGCCAAGATCGCCCAGTGGCGGGCGATCGGTTGCGAGCCGTACGCGTACCGCTTCGACGTCACCCACCACGCCGCGGACCTGCTCGCGCGCGGCGACGCGGTGACGGCCGAGTACGGCGAGCGGGTGCGGGTCGCGGGCCGGATCATGACGCTCCGCGGCCACGGCAAGGCCGGCTTCGCCCACCTCGTGGACCGCTCCGGCCGCATCCAGGCCTACTTCAAGAGCGACGTGATGGGCGGGCACTGGAAGCGGTTCGAGCTGCTCGACGTCGGCGACTGGATCGGGATCGAAGGGCCGCTCTTCCGCACCCGGACCGGTGAGATCACCGTGCGCGCCGACACGGTCGAGCTGCTCGCCAAGTCCATCCGCCCGCTGCCCGAGAAGTGGCACGGCCTCACCGACCCCGAGACGCGCTTCCGCCAGCGCTACGCCGACCTGTTCGTGAACCTCGAGGTGCGCGAGGTGTTCCGGCGCCGCGCCGCCCTCACGTCGCGCATCCGCGCGTTCCTCGACCAGCGCGGCTACCTCGAGGTCGAGACCCCCGTGCTGCAGCCGCTCTACGGCGGCGCGTTCGCGCGGCCGTTCGTGACGCGCCACAACGCGCTCGACATCGACCTCTACCTGCGCATCTCGAACGAGCTCTACCTCAAGCGCCTGATCGTGGGCGGCCTCGACCGCGTGTACGAGTTCTCGCGCGACTTCCGCAACGAGGGCATGGACCGCTCGCACAACCCCGAGTTCACGCTGCTCGAGTACTACCAGGCGTTCGCCGACGTCGAGGACATGATGGCGCTGACCGAGGCGCTGGTGACCGACGCGCTGATGCACGCCTGCGGCACGCTGCAGGTGCCCTACCAGGGCCGCATCCTCGACTTCACCCCGCCGTGGCCGCGCGTCTCGATGCTCGACGCGGTCAGCGAGAAGGTGGGCGAGAGCGTCCACGACCTCGACGAGGCGAAGCTGGGCCGCCTCGTCGCCGCGCACAGTCTGCACCCGCGGGCCGGCACCGGGGCGGGCGGCATGCTCGACGAGCTGTTCTCCGCGCTCGTGCAGCCGCACCTGCAGGACGCGGCGTTCGTCGTGGACTTCCCGGCCGAGACCTCGCCGCTCGCGCGCGCGAGCCGCAGGAACCCGGCGGTCGTGGAGCGCTTCGAGCTGTTCGCGGCGGGCATGGAGCTGGCGAACGCGTTCAGCGAGCAGAACGACCCCGACGCGCAGCGCCGGGCGTTCGAGGCGCAGGTCGCGGCGCGCGAGCGCGGCGACGAGGAGGCGCAGGCGCTCGACGAGGACTACCTGCGCGCGCTCGAGTACGGCATGCCGCCGACGGGCGGCGTGGGAATCGGCATCGACCGGCTGGTCATGCTCGCGACCGACTCGCGCTCGATCCGGGACGTGGTGCTGTTTCCGCAGCTGCGCCCCGAGGAGGGCCGCCCGGTCGCCGACACCGAGGCCGAGCCCGCGGCCGGGGAGGGAGCCGTCTCCGGGTGAACCTTCCGCTGTGGATCGCGGCGCGCTACCTGCGCAGCCGGCCGCGGAGCGGGTTCGTCACGCTGCTGACCGGCATCTCGATCGCCGGCGTCGCCGTGGGCGTCACCGCGCTCCTGACCGTGCTGGCGGTGATGAACGGCTTCGAGAACGAGATCCAGAAGCGCATCGCCGGCACCGACGCGCACGTCGTGCTGCTCGGCGCGAACACGGCCGGTGTCGCGGAGCCCGAGGCGCTGGTGGCGCGGCTGCGCGGCGAGCCCGGGGTGACGGGCGTGGCGCCGTTCACGTACGCGAAAGCCATGCTGTTCCGGGACGGGGTGACCGAGGGCCTGGTCGTCAAGGGCGTGGACCTCGCGGCCGAACGCGGCGTGACGACGGTCGGTGCGAACATCCGCCCGGCGCTCGAGACGATTCCCGACCGCACCGCGGGCGGCGAGCCGGGGATCGTGCTCGGCTCCGAGCTGGCCGCGCGCCTCGGGGTCGGCGTGGGCGACGTGCTGCTGCTCGCCATGCTGCGCGCGGACGCCGCCTCGGCGTTCGGCTGGGCGCCCAAGCTGAAGGCGTTCCGGCTGGTCGGGGTGTTCAGCTCGGGGCTCTACACCTACGACTCGAGCTTCGGCTTCACGAGCGTGGCCGCCGCGCAGGAGTTCTTCGAGCTGGGCGAGGCCGTCACCGGCGTCGAGGTGCGGATCGCCGACATGTTCGAGGCCCCCGCGGCGGCGAAGCGGCTGCTGGCCGCGAGCGGCCGCGCCGACCTGCGCGCGAACAACTGGATGGAGATGAACCGGAACCTGTTCACCTGGATGAAGCTCGAGAAGACGGTGATGTTCCTGATCCTCGCGCTCATCGTCGTGGTCGCGGCCTTCAACATCGTCAGCACGCTGTTCATGGTGGTGATGGAGAAGCGCCTCGACATCGGCGTGCTCAAGACCATGGGCGCCGAGCCCCGGCTCGTGCTGCGCGTCTTCCTGCTCGAGGGGTTGCTCGTCGGCGGGCTCGGCACGGCGCTGGGCGCGCTGCTCGGGGCGGGGCTCATCGCCGTGCTCGCCCGGTACCCGTTCGTGCGGCTGCCGGGGGACGTCTACTTCATCGAGCGGCTGCCCGTGCGGGCCGAGGCGGGGGACTTCGCCGCCGTGATTCTGGCCGCCCTCGTCCTGTGCGTGGCCGCCGCCTGGTATCCGGCCTGGCGGGCCGCCCGGATCGACCCGATCGAGGCGATCCGGAGCCCCGACTGAAGCCCGGCCTGAGGAGAACGCTCCAAGTGACGGTCGAAACGGCAGATCGCTCCGAGGGTCCGGTGCTTCTGGCGCGCGGACTCCGCAAGAGCTACCCGTCGCCCACGGGCCCGCTGGAGGTCTTGCGGGGCGTGGACCTCGAGCTTTCGCGTGGCATGCTTCTGGCAGTCACGGGGGCGTCCGGCTCGGGCAAGACCACCCTGCTCAACATCCTCGGCGCGCTGGACCACGCCTCGGGCGGATCGCTGCGGCTGGGCGGAACCGATGTCACCGGGCTCGGCGAGCGCGAGCGCTGCCGGCTGCGGGCGCAACGGGTCGGGTTCGTGTTCCAGTTCCATCACCTGCTTCCCGAGTTCACGGTCGAGGAGAACGTCATGATGCCCCTGCTGCTGGCCGGCCGGAACGCCACCGACGCCCGCGCGCGCGCGCGCCGGATGCTCGAGGCCGCCGGCCTGCGCGAGCGCTGGCTGCACCGCCCGTCCGCGATCTCGGGTGGCGAGGCGCAGCGCGTGGCGGTGGCGCGGGCGCTCGCGACGGAGCCGGAGCTCGTGCTCGCCGACGAGCCCACCGGCAACCTCGATACGGGCACCGCGGCGGAACTTCACGAACTCCTGTCCTCCCTCGCGCGCGAGGAACATCGAACGCTTGTCGTCGTGACCCACAATGATAGGCTCGCGGCGAGTGCGGACCGGGTGCTGAGGCTCGAATCGGGCCGGCTCGTGCCGGCCGCGTGACGAGGGAAGCCATGCTCTGCCAGATCTGCGGCAAGAACCCGGCGACGGTGCACTTCACCGAGATCCACGACAACAAGATGTCGGAGATCCACGTGTGCGAGCGCTGCGCCGAGGAAAAGGGCATGCAGGCCGCGGCCTCGCAGCACAAGTTCGAAATCGCGGACCTGCTCGCCGGCATGGTGGACGCGATGACGCAGACCGAGGAGGAGCGCGTCGGCCACGTCCAGTGCCCGCGCTGCGGCCTGCTCTACTCGAGCTTCAAGGAGACCGGCCGCCTCGGCTGCGCCGAGTGCTACACGGCGTTCCAGTTCCAGCTCCGTCCGCTGCTGCGCCGCATTCACGGCGACACGCGCCACCGCGGCAAGCACCCGTCGCGCGGCGGCGAGGGGGCCGCGCGCACGCGCGCGATCCAGCGCCTGCACGACGAATTGCAGCGCGCCGTCGAGCGCGAGGACTTCGAGCGCGCCGCGACGCTGCGCGACGAAGTCCGCCGGCTCGAGGCCGAGCAGGGCTCGCACGCCCCGCAGGGGGGGCGGCCGTGAGCGCGCCGCGCTCCTTCCAGGAGCTGTTCGAGTCCACCAGCCCCTGGCTGCTGGGCGAGGGCCCGCACGCCGAGATGGTGCTGTCCACGCGCATCCGCCTTGCGCGCAACCTGCGCGACGTGCCGTTCACGCACCGCGCGCGCGAGGAGCAGCTGCAGGGCGTCCTCGCCAGCGTGACCGCGGCCGCGCAGCAGTCGGCCTCGCTGCGCGACGGCCTGCTGCTGCGGATGAGCGAGTGCACGCCGATCGAGCGGCAGGTGCTGGTCGAGCGCCACCTCGTCAGCCACGAGCTGGGCGACGGCGCGCGGCCCCGCGGCATCCTGGTCGCGCCGGACCCGCGGCTCTCGCTGATGATCAACGAGGAGGACCACCTGCGGCTGCAGTCGCTCACGCCGGGCTTCCAGCTCGCGGAGGCGTGGTCGCTCGCGGACCGGGCGGACGACGAACTGGACCCGTCGCTCGAGTTCGCCTTCTCGGAGGAGATCGGCTACCTGACTTCGTGCCCGACCAACGCCGGCACGGGGCTGCGGGCCTCGGTGCTCATCCACCTGCCGGCCCTCGTGCTGCTCGAGGAGATCCAGCCGGTCCTCAAGAGCGTCATGCAGGTCGGCCTCAACGTGCGCGGGCTCTACGGCGAGCACAGCGAGGTGATGGGCAACCTGTTCCAGATCTCGAACCAGACCACCCTCGGCCGCAGCGAGCGCGACTCGATCGAGAGCCTCGAGCGCGTGACGCGGCAGATCATCGAGACCGAGGAGCGCGCGCGCGAACGCATGGTGCGCGACGCGCGGGTGCAGATCGAGGACAAGATCTGGCGCGCGTACGGCACGCTGCGGTACTGCCGCTCGGTGCACGCGCGCGAGGTCATCAACCTGTGCTCCGCGGTGCGGCTCGGCGTGGCGCTGAACCTGCCCGGCCTGTGCCCGCTGCGGACGCTCAACGAGCTGCTGGTGCTCGCGCAGCCGGCGCACCTGCAGCGCGCCCACGGTGGAGAGCTGTCGCCCGCCGACCGGAACATCGTCCGTGCCCGCCTCGTGCGCGAGCGGCTCGCCGCCGCCGAACGCGAGACGGGAGCGAATCCCCAGGGATAAGGAGGAGGCCCGGCGAGCCGTTCGCGGGCGCCGGACACGCACATGCACGACAAGTTCACCGAACGGGTTCGCAAGGTCATCTACCTCGCCCGCGAGGAAGCGGCGCGGCTGCAGCACGACTACATCGGCACCGAGCACCTCCTGCTCGGCGTCATCCGCGAGGGCGAGGGCATCGCCGCGACGGTGCTCAACAACCTCGGGCTCGACCTCGACCGCATCCGGCAGGAGGTCGAGAACATGGTGAGCGCCTCGGGCGGCACCATGACGATCGGCGAGATCCCGTTCACGCCGCGCGCCAAGCGCGTGCTCGAACTGGCCGTCGAGGAGGCGCGCTCGCTCGGGCACAACTACGTCGGCACCGAGCACCTGCTGCTCGGCCTGATCCGCGAGGGCGAGGGCGTGGCCGCGAAGGTGCTGCTCGAGCTGGGCGTGGACCGCAAGCGCGTGCGCGAGGAGACGCTCAAGCTGCTGGGCGGCACGCCGTCGTCGTCCGGCTCGGCCGAGCGCGGCGAGGAGCGCGCCGAGACCCCGGCCCTCAACCAGTTCGGCCGCGACCTGACGCAGCTCGCGCGCGAGGGCAAGCTCGACCCGGTCATCGGCCGCGACAAGGAGATCGAGCGCGTCGTGCAGGTGCTGTCGCGCCGCAAGAAGAACAACCCGGTGCTGATCGGCGAGCCGGGCGTCGGCAAGACGGCCATCGCCGAGGGCCTGGCGCAGCGCATCGTCTCGGCCCAGGTGCCCGAGAGCCTCAAGAACAAGCGCATCGTCACGCTCGACCTCGCCGCGGTCGTGGCCGGCACCAAGTACCGCGGCCAGTTCGAGGAGCGGCTCAAGACGGTGATGAACGAGATCCGCGAGTCCAAGGACACGGTGATCTTCATCGACGAGCTGCACACGATCGTCGGCGCCGGCGGCGCCGAGGGCGCGATCGACGCCTCGAACATGCTCAAGCCCGCGCTCGCGCGCGGCGAGCTGCAGTGCATCGGCGCCACCACGCTCGACGAGTACCGCAAGTACATCGAGAAGGACGGCGCCCTGGAGCGGCGCTTCCAGCCGGTCATGGTGGACCAGCCGAGCATCGACGACACGATCCAGATCCTGATGGGCCTGCGCGACAAGTACGAGGCCCACCACGGGGTCAAGATCACCGACGGCGCCATCGTGCAGGCGGTCAAGCTCGCCGACCGCTACATGAACGACCGCTTCTTCCCGGACAAGGCCATCGACGTGATCGACGAGTCGTGCGCCCGCGCGCGGCTGTCGGTCAGCACGGTGCCCTCCGAGATCCACGACCTCGAGAAGAAGCTCGAGGAGGTCGTGAAGGAGAAGGAGGCGGCGATCCGCGGCCAGGAGTACGAGAAGGCGGCGCGGCTGCGCGACAAGGAGAAGGACCTGCGCGCGCGCCGGACCGAGCTCAAGAAGTCGTGGACCGAGTCCAAGCGTGACCAGTCCGTGCAGGTGGACGAGGACATGATCGCCTCGGTGCTGTCGATCATGACCGGAATCCCGGTCGTGAAGCTCGCCGAGGAAGAGAGCCAGAAGCTCCTGCGCATGGAGGACGAGCTGCGCAAGCGGGTGGTCGGCCAGGACGAGGCGGTCAGCGCCGTCTCCCGCGCCGTTCGCCGCAACCGCGTCGGCCTGCGCGACCCCAAGCGCCCGATCGGCTCGTTCATCTTCCTCGGGCCCACGGGCGTCGGGAAGACCGAACTGGCCCGGGCGCTGGCCGCGTACCTGTTCGACGACCAGGACGCGCTCATCCGCATCGACATGTCCGAGTACATGGAGAAGTTCTCGGTCTCCCGCCTGGTCGGCGCGCCTCCCGGCTACGTCGGCTACGAGGAGGGAGGCCAGCTCACCGAGAAGGTGCGCCGCAAGCCGTATTCGGTCGTGCTGCTCGACGAGGTCGAGAAGGCGCACCCGGACGTGTTCAACGTGCTGCTGCAGGTGCTCGACGACGGCGTCCTGACCGACAGCTCCCGCCGCAAGGTGGACTTCAAGAACACCG
>CAZUEM010000085.1:6307-14955 GCA_964619155.1 uncultured bacterium | reverse complement strand
GCCCGGCCGCCGGCGGCCCGGGCGCCGCGCTCGCGGTCCCGGGCACGGCCGCGGCGTACGTGCCGGCGGTCACGGCCCCCGGCGACACGCTGCCGCCCGCGGTCGAGTACCTGTGGGTGGTGCGCGGCACGCTCGCGGAGCCGGACGGGATCGCGAAGCTGGTGGCGCGCGCCCGGGCCATGCGCGTGCGCGGGCTGCTCGTGCAGGTCGTGGGCCGCGGCGACGCCTGGTATCGCAGCGATCTGCTGCCGCCGCCCGAGGCCCTGAACGGCGCCGACCACGACCCGCTCGGCGAGTTGTTGCCGCTCGCCCACGAGGCCGGGCTCGAGGTGCACGCGTGGGTCAACGCCTGCCTGGTGTGGTCCGCCGACCAGCCGCCGCGCGACCCGCGCCACGTGCTGCGCGCGCACCCCGAGTGGGTGGCGAAGCTTCGCGACGGGCGCGCCATGACGCGCCTCTCGCGCCGCGAGCGCGAGCGGCTGCGGGTCGAGGGCGTCTTCCTCTCGCCCGCCCACCCGGGCGTGCGCACCTGGCTCGCCGGCGTCGTCCGCGAGATCGCCTCGCGCTACCCGGTGGACGGCATCCACCTCGACTACATCCGCCACCCGGGCGTGGACGTGGGCTACGACCCGACCTCCCGCGCCCGCTTCGCGCTCGAGGCCGGGGCCGACCCGCTCGCCTTCGGGAGGCTCCCGGCGCCCGAACGGGCGCGGATGGACTCGGCCTGGGCCGCGTTCCGGCGCGACCAGGTCACGGCCATGGTGCGCGAGGTGCGCGACTCGCTGCACGCCGTGCGGCCCGGCCTGCCGCTCTCGGCGGCGGTGCTCGCCGACACGCTCGCCGCCGCCCGCGAGAAGCGCCAGGCATGGGGCGCGTGGCTGCGGGAGGGGCTGCTCGACCGGGCCTTCCCGATGTGTTACGCACCCCCCGTGCAGACCGTCCTGGACCAGCTCGCGGCCATGTCCGGGCAACTGGGCACCGAACGGCTCGTCCCCGGGATCGCGGTCTACAACACCCCGCCGGCCACGGCGGCGGCCAAGATCAAAGGCGCGCGCGCGCTGGGTTTCCCGGCCATCGCGCTCTACAGCTACGACTCGCTGTGGGAACGGAGCGACCGGTGGGACCGGCTGCTCGAGTTCGTCCACGGCCCCCGCAGCCCCCTGGAGGCATCCCCTTGAAGCTCGCGAACGACCCCCGCGCGAAGGCCACCGCCGAGCGCGAGGACCTGCGCAACATCGCCATCATCGCCCACGTCGACCACGGCAAGACGACGCTCGTCGACGCCATGCTCTGGCAGAGCGGGGTCTTCCGCGAGAACCAGGAAGTCGCCGAGCGGGTGATGGACTCGAACGACCTCGAGCGCGAGAAGGGCATCACGATCCTCGCGAAGAACACCGCGATCCGCTACGGCGACCTGAAGATCAACGTCGTGGACACCCCGGGCCACGCGGACTTCGGCGGCGAGGTCGAGCGCACGCTCAAGATGGTGGACGGCGTGCTGCTGCTCGTGGACGCCAGCGAGGGCCCGCTGCCGCAGACGCGCTTCGTGCTCAAGAAGGCGCTCGAGCTCGGGCTGCAGCCGATCGTGGTGATCAACAAGATCGACCGCAAGGACGCGCGGCCGCAGGAAGTGCTCGACGAGATCTACGGCCTGTTCATCGATCTCGACGCGCACGAGGACCAGCTCGACTTCCCGGTGCTCTACACCATCGCGCGGGACGGCCTGTGCCGGCTCACGCCGGACGGCGAGGACCACAAGCTCAAGCCGCTCTTCGACGCGATCGTCAAGACCATCCCGGCGCCGCGTTACGATCCCGAATCGCCCCTGCAGATGCTGATCCTGAACCTGGACTACTCGGACTTCGTCGGCCGGCTCGCGATCGGCCGCATCGTCAACGGCCGCATGGCCGCGCGCCAGGACGTCGTGCTCATCCGCCGCGACGGCACGCACGTGAAGTCGCGCATCACGAACCTCTACGCGTTCGAGGGCCTGCAGCGGGTCGAGGTGAGCGAGGCGGGGCCGGGCGACATCGTCGCGCTGGCCGGCTTCGACGAGGTGCACATCGGCGAGACCGTCACCGACGCCGAGCGGCCGAAGGCGCTGCCGCCGGTGACCGTGGACGAACCGACGGTGAGCATGGTGTTCAGCGTGAACAACTCGCCGTTCGCGGGCCAGGAAGGCAAGCTCGTCACCTCCCGCAACATCAAGGACCGGCTCGAGCGCGAGCTGCTCACCAACGTCAGCATCCGGGTCACGCCCGGCGAGACGCCCGACGCCTTCGAGGTCGCCGGCCGCGGCGAGCTGCAGATGGCGATCCTCATCGAGATGATGCGCCGCGAGGGCTTCGAGCTGGCGGTGAGCAAGCCCGAGGTCATCACGCGCGTGGTGGACGGGAAGCGCCACGAGCCGATGGAGCACCTCGTCATCGACTGCCCCGAGGAGTACGTGGGCGTGGTCACGCAGAAGATCGGCACCCGCAAGGGTCGCATGACCAACATGGTCAACCACGGCACCGGCCGCGTGCGGCTGGAGTTCCGCATCCCCTCGCGCGGCCTCATCGGCTTCCGCAGCCAGTTCCTCACCGACACGCGCGGCACCGGGCTGCTCAACCACCTGTTCGACGGCTACGAGCCGTGGATGGGGGAGATCCCGCACCGCACGACGGGCGCGCTCGTCTCCGATCGCGAGGGCAAGGCGACGCCGTACTCGATCCAGCATGTCCAGGACCGCGGCGAGATCTTCATCGAGCCGAACGAGAGGGTGTACGAGGGCATGATCGTCGGTGAGAACGCGCGCGAGCAGGACATGGACGTGAACGTCGTGAAGGAAAAGAAGCTGACGAACATGCGCTCGGTGGGCGAGGACGCCATCCGGCTGCTGCCCGTGCACCGGATGTCGCTCGAGCAGGCGCTCGAGTGGGTGCGCGACGACGAACTGCTCGAGGTCACGCCGGTCTCGCTGCGCCTCCGCAAGCGCGTGTTGCAGGCGAACTTGCGCCCGCGCTACTGGCAGAAGCCCGGCGAGTAGGGCGCCCGCGGGATCGGGCGGACGGCGGCGGCTGCCCCGCGCGGGCGGCCGCCGCTTCGCGTCGCGCCCCGATATCCCTGCAGCGGGGGGCCGCCCCGGCCGATGAACCCGGAAGCCCGCGGCCAGCGCCGCGGGCGACCGCGAGATGGCACCTCCCGACCACGACGAACAGGCCCGCGGCGCCCGTACGAGCGCCGCCGAACCGCGCTGGCTCCGCCCGGCCGCGGCGCTCCGCTCCATGCTGCCCTTCGGGGCGGCCGGGACGCGCGAGGGACGCCGCCTCCTCGCCGGCTTCGTCCTGCTGCTCGTGGCCGGCGTCTCCGCGCTCAACGTGGTGGTCTTCCAGAACGCGAGCCGCCGCGCCGAGCGCGACGGCTGGCAGCGCCTCGAGGCCAGCGCCGAGCTGCGCCGCGACGACCTCGTCGGCAAGCTGGGCGCCTTCCGCCGCGAGGCGCTCGGCACGCTCGAGGACCCGACGCTGAACGCGGCGCTGCTGCGCATCGCGCACGGCGACGCCGCGGACCTGGACCCCGCGGCCCGGCACGACCTGGAGCTCGCGCGCGAGCGTTACGGCTTCGCCGGCCTGCAGCTCGTGGACGCCGGCGGCCGCGCGGTCTGGCAGGCGGGCGACGACCTGCCCGCTCCACGGGCCGCGGCCCGGCTGGTCGAGCGCGCCCTGACGCTTCGCGAGGACCTGCTCGGCGATCCCAGCGGCTCGCGCCTCGTGCTGGCGGTGCCGCTCGAGGACGGCCGCGGCATGCCCGACCACGCCGTCGTCGTCCACGACCGCGGCGAGAACATCACCCGCCGGCTGCTCGCGGGCTGGCCGGGTCTCGGCCGGTCGAACCGCGCCTACCTCGTGCGCCAGGACGGCGATCAGGCGCTGGTGCTCGCCGGCGGCGGCGCCGACGACCGGCTCGGCTTCGCTCCCGGCGCCCGGTTCCCGTTGTCCGAGCCCGGGGCGGCGCTGGCCGCGATGGCCGCGGCCCGCATCGAGTCGCGCGCGCAGGTGCGCGACGCCCGGGGCGCCGAGATCTGGGGCGTGACGCGCGTCCTGCCCGACCTCGGCTGGTCGCTGGTCGCCACCGAGGCGCGCTCCGACGCCATGAGCGGGCTTCGCGCCACGTGGGGGCTGCTGCTGCTGCTCGACGGCGGGCTCGTGCTGTTCGTGCTCGGCCTCGTGATGGTCTGGCGCCGCGTCTACCGGGCCGGTCTCGCGCGGCGCGAGGCCGAGGTGACCGAGCGCGACCGTCGCCGCATGCAGGCCGTCTTCGACACGGCGTTCGACGCCATGATCCTGTTCGACGCCGAGGGCCGCATCCGCAGCGCCAACCGGGCCGCCGCGGCGCTCTTCGGCCGGGAGGCGTCCGCGCTGGACGGCATCCCGTTCCAGCAGGTCCTGTACTGGGGCCACGAGCGGGGCGAGCGGGCCCTGCCCGCCGGCGGCACGGTCACCCACGGCACCGCCATCCAGACCGACGGCGGCCTGGTTCCGGTCGAGTTCTCGATCGGCACCGCGGAAGCGGGCGACGAGCTCCTGCACACCGCGATCGTCCGCGACGTCCGCGAGCGGGTCGAGGCCGAACGGCTCGTGCGCGAGGCGGCGGCCGGGCTCGAGGCCACGAACCGGCGGCTCGAGGAGGTCAACGCCCAGCTCGAGGAGGCCTCGCGGCTCAAGAGCGAGTTCCTCGCCAACACGTCGCACGAACTGCGCACGCCGCTCAACGGCATGATCGGGTTCCTGCAGCTCGTCCTCGACGGGCTCTGCGACACGCCCGAGGAGGAGCGCGACTACCTGCGGCAGGCCCTGGCCTGCTCGCGCCACCTGCTCGGCCTCATCAACGACGTGCTGGACATCGCCAAGATCGAGGCGGGCAAGCTCTCGCTCGAGATCGAGCGGCTCGACCTCCAGCAGGTCTTCGACGAGGTCTACACGATCACCCACGTGCAGGCGGCGCAGCGCGGCGTGGAACTCCGCTTCGAGTGCGAGATGGAGCCCGGCGAGGCGGCGCGCGGCGACTTCGGCAAGGTCAAGCAGGTGCTCGTGAACCTCGTGGGCAACAGCCTCAAGTTCACGCCGCGCGGGAGCGTCGTCGTGCGCGCCCGCTCGCGAGCCTCGCTGGGCCACGTGCTGGTCGAGGTGCAGGACACCGGCGTGGGCATCCCGGCGGACCGCCAGAAGCTGATCTTCGAGAAGTTCGTGCAGGGCGACGGCAGCACCACGCGCCGCTTCGGCGGCACCGGGCTCGGGCTCGCCATCTCGCGCAGCCTGGTCGAGCTGATGGGCGGCATCATCGGCGTCCACAGCGAGGGCGAGGGCAGGGGTACGCGCATGTACTTCTCGCTGCCGCTGTGGCGCGGCGAGGCGTCGCTGCCCGCGCCCGAAGAGGCGGAACGCGGGACGGAGCGCATCGAGGGCTTCCCGGGAGGCTCGCTCGTCCTGGTCGTCGAGGACGACGCGGTGTCGCGGCGCCTGATGACCGAGGTGCTCAAGCACAGCGGCTACCGCACGGTCGAGGCGGAGAACGCGGAGTCCGCGTGGGTGCTGGTGCGGCGCCTGGCGCCCGCCTGCATCGTGCTGGACTACGCGCTCTCGTGCAGCGACGGCGCGACGCTGCGCACCGGGTGGGACCTCGCCCGCCGCCTGACGTCCGAGCCGGACACGCGCCACATCCCGGTGATCTTCGTGACCGGGTTCGACGGCGAGCTGCGCGAGAAGCTCCGCTCGACCGCGTTCACGCGCAAGCCCGAGCACATGGTGAAGCCGGTGGACGCCCGCGCGCTGATCTCCCGCATCGAGAGCCTGGTCGGCGCGAACGGGGACCGCAGCGTGCGCGTCCTGCTCGCGGACGACGACGCCACGGTCGCGGCCTACGTCCGCAAGGTGCTCCCGGCCGCCCGCTACCACCTCGAGGTCGCGAACAACGGCGAGGAGTGCCTGCACGTCCTGCGCACCCAGCCGAAGGGCTTCGACATCCTGCTGCTCGACCTGATGATGCCCGAGGTGAGCGGCTACGACGTCCTGCGCGAGCTGACGCTCTCGGGCCTGAACCCCGACCTGCCGGTGCTCGTGCTCACGAACTTCCCCGAGCCCCGGGACGCCGGCGAGCGGCAGCTCCTCGAGCAGGGCCTCGTGATCGAGATCCTCTCGAAGTCCGAGGTCCACGCCGATCCGCACGTGCTGCCGGAAGCCCTGCGCCGGCACCTGCAGCCGGCCGCGGACGCCGATGGCGCCGGCGATGCGCGGGAGGCCGCATGATCCCGCACGTCCTGGTCGTCGAGGACGACCCGCACAACGCGACGCTGTTCCGCAAGATCCTCGAGAAGCGCCTCGGCTGCGAGGTCACCGTGACCGACGCCCCCGCCGAGATGTTCGCCGTGCTGCGCGCGCGCCCGGTCGCGCTCGTCGTGCTCGACGTCTCGCTCGGACAGTCCGAGTGGGACGGCCGGCCGGTGGACGGCATCTCGCTCTGCCGCATGCTCAAGGCCGATCCGGCGACGGCCGCGCTGCCGGTGATGCTGGCCACCGCGCACGCGATGCGCGGCGACGCGGAGCGGCTCCTCGCGGAGAGCCGCGCGGACGACTACGTCGCCAAGCCGATCCTCGACCACGCCGAGTTCGTGGCGCAGGCCGCGCGCCTGATGCGGAGGGCCGCGTGAAGGCCCCGAACGAACTGCGCATCCTCGTCGTCGAGGACGACCCGTTCTTCCAGCGCGTGCTCACCAAGCGCCTCGACGCCGAGGGCTACCAGGTGCAGACCGCGTCCGACGGCCGCGAGGGCATGAAGGCGATCGTGTCGTTCGAGCCCGACCTCGTGCTCTCGGACTGGATGATGCCGCAGGTGGACGGGCTCGAGCTGTGCCAGGCCGTCAAGACCGGCCTGCGCGAGGCGGCGCCGTACTTCATCCTCCTGACCGCCCGGGGCGAGATCAACGACAAGCTGCTCGCGCTCGAGACCGGCGCCGACGACTACCTCGTCAAGCCGTGCGACCAGGGCGAGCTGATGGCGCGCATCCGCGCCGGGCTGCGCATCGTCCTGCTCACGAAGGACCTGCGGAAGTCGGCGCTGGAGCTGCGCGGGGTCGCCGCCGATCTGGAGCGCGCGCGCGCGGAACTGGCGGCCCGCGGCGAGGGGGCGGCCGTGTGCGGCGACTGCGGGCGCGTGCGCGCGGCCTCGGGCGCGTGGGTGGACGTCACGACCTGGCTCGCGACGGCGCCGCGCGCGGAAAGCTGCCCCGACTGCTGCGGCGAGGCCGACGGCCTGCCGGGCGCCGCGACCGGAACCGACGGCCGCTGATATCCTGCCGGCGCTTCCCCGGCCCGCGCACGGCGCGCCGGCGGGAAGCGCGACGGACGGGAGGGAGCGATGGGCGCGGCACGGGTGCTCCTCATCGGCGGCTCGGGACTGCTCGGCACGCCGGCGGCGCGGACGCTGCGGGACGCCGGTCACGACGTGACCGTCCTGAGCCGCGGCCGGCGGGGAGTCGTGGACGGCGTGCGGCACGTGGAAGGCGAGCGCGCGGACCCCGGCGCGCTGGCGCGGGCCGCGGGTCCCGCGCGCTGCGACCTCGTGGTGGACTTCCTCGCCTACGACGGCGCCGCGGTCGAACAGGTTCTGGCCCTGCCCGCGCTGGCGGACGCGCGCTACGCGCTCATCTCGACGGGGCAGGTGTATCTCGTGGCGAACGAACGGCGCCCGCCGTCGCGGGAGGCCGACGGCGAACTGCCGCTGATCCCCGAGCCGCCCGAGGGCACGCGCGACCACGCGAACTGGGTGTACGGCCGCGGCAAGCGCGAGGCCGAGGCGAGCCTGCGCGCGCACGCCGCCGCGCGCGGCGGGCGCGACGTCGTGCTGCGCCTGCCCGTGGTGCAGGGCGCCGGTGACGGCACGCGGCGGCTGTGGGCCTACCTCGAGCGCCTGCGCGACGGCGGGCCGCTGCTCCTGCCGGGCGGCGGGCGCGAACCGGTGCGCTTCGTGTGGGCCGAGGACGTGGCGCGGGTGCTGGCCTCGCTCGCGGGCGGCCTGTCGCCCGCCGGGAGCGTCTACAATCTCGCGCAACCCGACGAGCCGCCGCTCCGGGAGCTGCTCGGGCGCGCCGCGTCCGCGCTGGGCGTGGCGCCCCGGTTCGTGCCCTGCGACGAGGCCGACCTCGCCGGCGCGGGTCTCGACCTGCAGGTGTCGCCGTTCAGCGGGCCCTGGTGCTCGCGGCCCGATCCTTCGCTGGCCGCGGCGGAGCTCGGGTTCCGGGGCGCCCCGAGCACGGAGTGGCTCCCCGAGGTCGTGCGGGCCCACCTGGCCGAGGACTCGCCCGCGAGCCATCCCGGGTACACGCAGCGCCCGCGCGAGCTGGCGCTGGCCGCGCGGCTCGCGGCGCCGTGACGCCCCGGAAGCCCTCCGGCTTGACCCGCTCGCGCGGCACCGACTAGACTCCCCGGCCGCATGTGTTCGGGACCGGCCCCGCTCGCGCCGGTTCCGGGCCGTTCCTCGGTAGCTCAACGGTAGAGCATCCGGCTGTTAACCGGAGGGTTGTAGGTTCGAATCCTACCCGAGGAGCCAGTTCGCGACCCCCGCGCCCCACGGCGCGGGGGTTTCGCGTTTCGGGCCGCGAACCGCGCTCC
>CAZUEM010000085.1:0-6207 GCA_964619155.1 uncultured bacterium | reverse complement strand
ACCCCCGCGCCCCACGGCGCGGGGGTTTCGCGTTTCGGGCCGCGAACCGCGCTCCTGCGCCGGCTTCGTCACCCCCCGGCTCGCACCCGGCGCACCGGCTGCGCTACCGTGCGCGCCATGCCCTACGTCTCCCTCGGCGCGCTGCTCGGCCTGCTCGGCGTCGCCGCCGGCGCCTTCGGCGCCCACGCGCTCCGCGAGCGGCTCGAGCCCTCGCAGCTCGCGATCTTCGAGACCGCCGTCCGCTACCAGCTCGTGCACGCGCTGGCGCTGCTCTTCGCCGGCGCCCACGCCCGCACGGCCCCGCGGCGCGGCGCGACGCTCGCGTGCGCGCTCTTCCTCGCCGGCATCGTGGTCTTTTCGGGCAGCCTCTACGCGCTCGTCTTCACCGGCGTGCGCGCGTGGGGCGCGGTGACGCCGGTCGGCGGCCTCGCCTTCATGGCCGGCTGGGCCGCGCTCGCCGCCGCGTTCCTGCCCGCGCGCCGCGCCTGAGCGGCCGCCTCAGCGTTCCGCGCGCCGCGCGACGATGCGCGCGAAGTCGCGCTCGCGAAGTTCCTCCGCGGTCAGGCCCGACTCGAGCGCCTCGGCCTCCGTCAGCGCTCCGCAGGCGAGCGCGCGCAGGAAGAAGTTGACGAGCCCCTGCCCGGTCGCGGCGTCCTCGACGAGCGAGCCGTGGCGCGAGGCCCGCGCGGCGCGCTCGACGAACGCCGCGAGCCGCGCGGCCGCCTCGGCGCGGCCCTCGAGGTAGAACGACGCCACCGCCGCGTGCCGCGTGACGAGCTGGCCCGGATGGAGGTCCCAGCCCTGGTCGAAGCCCTCGCGCAGGGCCCGCCGGACCTCGCCGAAGTGCTCGCGCCACCCGGCGTGCACCGCCGCCCGGTCCGCCTCGTGGTCGCGTCCGGACGGCGGCCCGGCGTCCTCGGGCCGCGCCGGGGGCACGGGCAGCCGCGTGACCGCGCCGTCGGAGAGCGCGACGTCCGTGCCCGCGAGCGCGGCCCGCATCACCTGCCGCGCGAACCCGCACGCCGGGTGGGAGAGCGACTGGTGCGCGGCCGCGATCCCGCACGCCGCGGTGTAGTCGTAGGCGCCGAAGTGGACGCTCCGGCAGCGGCCGCGCGCGGCGGCGACGAGCGCGCGCAACGGCACCGTGCCGTCCGGGGCGATCACGCTTTCGGGCGTCTCGATCATGAGCTCGATGCCCAGCGCGCCGGCGCGAAGCCCGTGGCACGCCTCGAGCGCGTCGCACGCCTCGGCGAGCGCGGCGGCCTGCGAGGTGTGCGTCACCTTGGGCAGCGTGACGAGGAACGGCTCGGGCAGCCGCCCGCCCGTGGCGCGGGCGACGCCCCCGGCCACGCGCTCGAGCGTCCGCAGCGCGCGCGCGAACGAGGCCGCGGTGAACGGCCGGATGCGGATGCCGACGCTCGAGGGCAGCGTGCCCCCGGCGAGCCCGCGCGCGAACTCGCCGGCGACGCGGTCCGCCTGCTCGTCCTCCTCGGGCTCGCTCCGGACGCCGAAGCCGTCCTCGAAGTCCACGCGGTAGTCCTCGACCGGCCCGGACTCGAGCCGCGCGCGCGTGCGCTCGTAGACGGCCAGCGCGAGCGACGCCCGCGGATCGGCCCGGCGGGCCTCCTCGCCGGCGGCGAGGCGCTCCTCCAGGCGGCGGCGCTCGGCCGGGAGCGCGGGCAGCCGTTCGCCGCCCTCCAGGCCGACGGCGCGGGCGAAGGCGACGAAGTCCGGCGCCCACTCGCCGAGGTGCCGGAGCGCCGCGCGGGCGAGGCGGTCCGCCACGTCGTGCGTGAACAGGTGGGCCCCACCGTAAACGACGTGCACGGGCTGCCTCCTCGCCGGCGGCGCGGCGGGGCCGTCCGCGGGCAGGGAGGCGGAGATCCCCGCCAGCAGTGTGGCCAGGGGCTCCGGGGACGGCTTCGGGGTCATGGGTGGCTCTCCTGGGCCGGCACCGGGTTCTCGCGCGGCGGCCGGGTCTGAAAATGCTTTCAGCCCTGAACAATGGCTAGAAAAGTCTTGAAGAGGTCTGGTCATCCTTGACAGAGTCCGCACGTCGTCGGCCGGACCCGAAGTGGCTGCCCGGGAGCAGCCACGTCCAGCCGCCGGCGAAACCCCCAGTCCCCCACCCGGAGGCCCAACATGAAGCTGCGGTCCATCCTCTCCACCGCGACGCTCGCTCTCGCTCTCGCGACCACGTTCGCGACGGCCGCCTTCGCGGCGAACCCGTTCGAAGTGAGCCGCCCCGTGCGGACGCCCGACCTCGGGCGCACCTGCGGCGCGCCGGAGCCCACTTCGCACGAGATGGAGGCCGTGCAGGCCGCCGTCCGCCGCTACATCGAGGAAGGCCGCGCCGGCGCGACCGGGCAGATCAAGGTCGCCTGGCACGTGATCTACAGCGGCACGACGGGGAACATACCGCAGTCGCAGATCGACGCGCAGATCGCGTACCTCAACGCGGCGTACCAGGGGACCGGCTTCAGCTTCGTGCTCGCGTCCGTGGACCGCACGAACAGCAAGCAGTGGTGGCAGATGACCCCCGGCTCGCGCGCCGAGTCGAACGCCAAGAACTCGCTGGCCATCGACCCGCTCCACCGCTTCAACGTCTACTCCTGCAAGCCGGGGCAGAGCCTGCTCGGCTGGGCGACGTTCCCGTGGTCGTACGCCGAGAACAGCAAGCTGCACGGCGTCGTGATTCACTACGGCTCGGTGCCCGGCGGCTACCTGTCGCCCTACAACCTCGGCGGCACGCTCGCGCACGAGGCCGGCCACTACCTCGGCCTCTACCACACGTTCCAGGGCGGCTGCACGGCGCCCGGCGACTACTGCGACGACACGCCGTACGAGGCGAGCCCCGCGTCGGGCTGCCCCGAGGGCCGCAACACCTGCAGCTCCGCCGGGCTGGACCCGATCCACAACTACATGGATTACTCGGACGACGCCTGCTACAACCAGTTCACGGCGAACCAGGTTTCGCGCATGCAGACCATGACGGGCCAGTACCGCGCGAACCTGCTGAACGCGGCGGTCGCGCGCGAGGCGTCGCAGCCCGCCGAGGACGTGCGCGTCACGGGCGGCGTGGCGTTCCGCAACATCTATCCGAACCCCTTCAAGACCAGCGCCACGATCCAGCTCGCGCTCGCGCGCGGCGGCGCCGTGTCCGTGAAGGTCTACAACGTGGCCGGCCAGCTCGTCGAAACGCTGGCGGACGGCGAGATGTCGGCCGGCGAGCACTCGCTCGTCTTCGCGCCGAAGCTGCTCGCGCCGGGCACCTACTTCGTCCACGCCGTCGCCGCGGGCTCGAAGAGCTCGCGTACGGTCGTGCTGATCCGGTAGCAGGGCCGCACGCCTCACCGGGCGGGGGCCGGTCGCGAGACCGGTCCCCGCTTCGTTTTCACGGCGGGCCGCGCCGGCTTCGCGCCGCCCCGCCGCTGTGGCACCCTGCCGCGAATGCCCGATCCGCTCGAACACGTCTCGGACCCGCGCGCGCTGGCCGCCGCCGCGCTCGCGCGCCCGCTGGCCCCGCTTCGCGAGATGCCGCCGCGTCTCGTGCTCGTGGACGTCGCGGGGCAGCGCGTGCTGCTGCTCGAGCGCGGCGAGGTGACCGGCGAGTGGCCGGCCTCGACCGCGGCCAACGGCATCGGCGGGCGCAGCGGCTCGTTCCAGACGCCGCCGGGCTGGCACCGCATCCACCGCAAGGTCGGCGCGGGGGCCGGGCGGGGCGCCGTGTTCGTGAGCCGCGAAAACACCGGCGAGGTGTGGCGCGGCGAGACTCGCGACGACGACCTCATCCTCACGCGCGTGCTCACGCTCGAGGGGCTCGAGGACGGAGTCAACCGTGGGCCGGGCTGCGACTCGCTCGAGCGCTTCATCTACCTGCACGGCACGAACCACGAGGACCGCCTCGGCGAGCCCGTCTCGCACGGCTGCGTGCGCATGGCCAACGCCGGCATCGAGGAGCTGTTCGACCGCGTCGCGGAGGGCGACCTCGTCGCGATCGTCGCGCACGGCCCCGGCGCCGCGCCCGACCCGCGCTCGAAGGCGCGCTTCCACTACGCCGGCGTCGGCGGCAGCGGCATGAGCGCGCTCGCGCAGTTCCAGGCCATGCTCGGCGGCCGCGCGAGCGGCAGCGACCGCGGCTTCGACCGCGGCGAGCGGCCCGAGGCGCGCGCGCAGCTCGAGGCTCTCGGCATCGCGATCCACCCGCAGGACGGCAGCGGCGCGGGCGGCGACTGCGGCGCGCTGGTGGTCTCGACCGCGGTCGAGGACAGCGTGCCCGACGTGGCCGAGGCGAAGCGGCTCGAGCGCCCGATCGTGCACCGCTCCGAGATGCTCGCGAACTGGGTCGGGGAGCTCCGCTCGATCGCGATCGCCGGCACGAGCGGCAAATCCACGGTGGTGGCGATGACGTTCGAGATCCTGCGCGCCACCGGCCGCGACCCCTCGGTCGTCACCGGCGGCGAGCTGGTCGCGCTCCAGCGCGAGGGCCTGTGGGGCAATGCCTGGGCGGGCCGCTCGGACCTGCTCGTGGTCGAGGCCGACGAGAGCGACGGCTCGCTGGTTCGCTACCGGCCCGCGGTCGGCGTGGCGCTCAACCTGACCCGCGACCACAAGCCCGAGTCCGAAGTGGCGGCGATGTTCGCCACGCTGCGCGAGCGGACGCGCGAGACGTTCGTCTGCGGCGAGGACCCGGCGCTCGCGCCGCTGCGGCCGGGCGCGCTCGTGTTCGGCTTCGGCGAGGGCGCGGCCGTGCGCGCGACGGACCTCGAGCTGGGCCCGGACGCGAGCGCCTTCACGGTGGACGGCGTGCGCTTCACGCTCCCGGTGCCCGGCGCGCACAACGTCGAGAACGCGCTCGCCGCGATCGCCTGCTGCCGCGCCGTGGGGGTGGAGATCGCCGCGATGGCCGCCCCGCTCGCCGCGTTCGCGGGCGTCGCGCGGCGCTTCCAGCCGCTCGGCAGCGCGCGCGGGGTCGAGGTCGTGGACGACTTCGCGCACAACCCGGCCAAGATCGCCGCCGCGCTCGCCACCGCGCAGCGCCGCGCGGGCCGCGTGCTCGCCGTCTACCAGCCGCACGGCTTCGGCCCCACGCGCTTCCTGCGCGAGGACCTCGTCGAGACCTTCGCGGCCGGCCTGCGCCCGCGGGACCGCGCGTTCTGGCTCGAGGTCTACTACGCCGGCGGCACCGCCGTGCGCGACTTCTCGAGCGCCGACCTCGCCCGCCAGATCGTCGAACGCGGCGGCGACGCCGAGTTCGCGCCGTCGCGCGAGTGGCTCGCCGCCCGCCTCGCCGAGGTCGCGCGCCCCGGCGACCTCGTCCTCGTCATGGGCGCCCGCGACCCCTCGCTCACGACCTTCGCGAAGGACGTCCTGACGCGCCTGGAGGGGCGGGGGGCCCTCTAAGCGAGTCCGGCGGGGCGGCGCCCGCTGCGCGCGGCCGCGGTGCGTGCGAGGCGCCGCGGAGCCATGGATGGCGAGAGCGGCGCCTGCATGCAGCGAGCGCGAGGCAGGATGCCGAGCCGAGCGGGCCGCAGCCGCGCGCAGCGGGCGGCGCCCCGCCGGACCACCGCTAGCTTGCGTAGCGCTTCTCGACGTACTCGTCGAGCAGCTTCGCGAAGTCGGCGGCGATGTTCTCGCCGCGCAGCGTGACGTGCAGCCTGCCGTCCACGTAGACCGGCGCCCGCGGGTCCTCGCCCGTGCCGGGCAGCGAGATGCCGATGTCGGCGTGCTTGCTCTCGCCCGGGCCGTTCACCACGCAGCCCATCACCGCCACCTTCAGTTCCTCGACGCCCGGGTGCCGCTCGCGCCACACCGCCATGCGCGCCTGGAGGTGCGCCGTGACCTGCGCCGCCAGCTCCTGGAAGAACGTGCTGGTCGTGCGGCCGCAGCCCGGGCAGCTCGTCACCTGCGGCGTGAACGCGCGCAGTCCCAGCGACTGCAGGATCTGCTGGCAGATGCGCACTTCCTCAGCCCGGTCACCGCCCGGCATGGGCGTGAGGCTGGTGCGGATGGTGTCGCCGATGCCCTCGAACAGCAGCACCGACAGCGCCGCCGTCGTGGCGACGATGCCCTTCGAGCCCAGCCCCGCCTCGGTGAGCCCGAGGTGCAGCGGGTAGTCGGCGCTCTCGGCGAGCGCGCGGTAGACCTGCACGAGGTCGCGCACGTCCGAGACCTTGGCCGACAGGATGATCCGGTCGTGCGGCTGGC
>CAZUEM010000084.1:12554-15338 GCA_964619155.1 uncultured bacterium | reverse complement strand
ATCTCCGGCACGATTTACGAGGACGTGGAGGGCGACTCGGTGGACGGTGTGGCCCCGGCCGACTGGGTGGGCCGGGACAACGTTCGGGTGCGCCTCTTCCGCGACACCGCGGGCGCGGGGGCCGGAACCCCGGACGCAAGCGACCAGTTCATCACCTCCACCCTCACCGGCCCCGGGGGCACCTACAGCTTCGCCAACCAGGCGGCCGGCACCTACTGGGTGGTGGTCGATTCGCGCACCGTCACCCCGAGCGCCGGGACCTCGATCGCCAACCAGGTCTGGGCCGAGCAGACCTACGGCTCGGGCGGCGCCTGGGGCGGCGGGCTGACCCCGAGCGGGGTGCTGGCCACCTCGGGGGCGCTGTACGGCGGGCGCAGCGCGACCAACTCGGACAACTCGACCAACGCCGCCGGCTCGCTCGCCAACTCCGATCACGTCACGCGCGTCACGCTCGCGGCGAGCGACGTGGGCGGCGTGGACTCGGCCTTCAGCTTCAACGTCGTGACCCAGGTGCGCGGGGACGGCGCCGACGACGAGGGCAGCGCCGACCCGCGCCTGCAGCAGGGCTCGCTGCACCAGTTCATCCTCAACGCCAACGCGATGGACGGCGCCAACGCGATGGTGTTCGTGCCGGCGGTGGCCGCGAACGTGGACGGCGGCGACGGGATCGGGGGCGGCAACGACTACTGGCGCGTGTCGGTGACCAGCGCCCTGAGCCCGATCAGCGGCGCGAACACCACGATCGACGGTACGGCCTACGCCTTCACCTACGGCACCGCCGGCATCGCCGTGCGCGACGACAACGCCGGCCTGCTCGGTGCCGGCGGCACGGTGGGCACCGGCGCCGACGGACGCGCGAGCACCGGGGACGAGTTCGCCCTCAGCCAGGTCGGGCGCCCCGAGCTCGAGATCGCCGACGGCGCCGCGGCCGACGTCATCGACTACGGTCTGCAGCTGCAGGCGACGGACGTGACAATCCGCGACCTCGCGATCTACGGATTCGGCGACAGCAACCCGCTGATCGATTCCGGCAGCATCGGCGTGGTCGGCGACGCCTACGACCGGGTCACGATCACCGGCAACCTGATCGGATTCTCGGCCGGGGCCGCGACCTTCACCGCCGCCGACGCCGACCCCGGCGCCGCGCGCGGCGAAGGCTACGCCATCCACGTCATCGACGCGGACGAAGGCGTGATCCAGAACAACCTCATCGGCTTCGTCGGGCACCGCGCCGCCACGTTGAGCGGGGTCACCGACTGGACCGTCCAGAACAACGAGATCCGCGGCGCGGGCCAGACCGACCAGACCCACGACGCGATCGACGTCACCGCCGGGTCTGCGGACGTGCTGATCGAGGGCAACCTCATCACCGGCAATCTCTCGCCGGGGGTCGACATCAACGGCGGCGCCACCACCCGCGTGACCGTCCGCAACAACACGGTCACGAACAACGCCACCGCCGGCTCGGGAGAGGAGTTCGGAATCCGCGTAATCCGCGCCACCGACAACCTCGTCGAGGGCAACGTGATCTCGGGCAACACCGGCGCAGGCGTGTATGTCGACCAGGCGTCCGCCCGGGTCGAGATCACCCGCAACTCGATCTACGGCAACTCCGCCCTCGGCATCAATCTCGTCGGCGGAGTCGGCGAGACCCCCGCCGGCGTGACCCCGAACGATGCGGGTGACGGCGACCTGGGCCCGAACCGGCTGCAGAACTACCCGGTACTGACGAGCGCCGTCAGCACGAGCACCCAGGTCACCATCGCGGGCTCGCTCGACTCGGCGGTCGGCGGCACCTTCCGGCTCGAGTTCTTCGCCAACACCGCCACCGACCCCTCCGGGCACGGCGAGGGCGAGCGCTACCTCGGCTTCGTCAACCTGACCGACGGCGGCGTCGGCGACCTCGACGGCCTGCCGAACGGGATCATCGCTTTCAGCACCACCGTCACCGCGGTCGTGCTCCCGGGCGAGTTCCTGACCGCGACGGCGACCAACCTCGCCACCAACACCACGTCCGAGTTCGCCGCGAACCTCCCGATCGCCGCGGCCCAGGTCAGCATCGCCGCCACCGACCCGGCCGCCGCCGAGCCGGCGAACAACGGCCAGTTCACGGTGACCATGACCGGGCCGAGCGCGACCGACACCGTCATCACCTACAACGTCACCGGCACCGCGCTACCCGGCGCCGGTAACGACTACGCCGCCCTTACCGGGACCGTCACGATCCTCGCCGGCAACCTCACCGCGACGATCGACGTGAGCGTGCTCGACGACGCCCTCCTGGAATCCGCCGAGACCGTGATCGTCACGCTCGCCTCGATCGGATCCGGGGACCCGCAGATCACCATCGACGGCGCCGCAAACGCCGCCACCGTCACCATCGCCGACAACGACAGCGCCAACGCGGTGCTCTCGGTCACCACCCAGGGCGACGAGGCCGGCCCGGTGGCGATCGTCTACACCGTCACCCTCTCGCAGGTGAACAACACCGGCGTGGCGATCACCTTCGATCTGGACGACCTGCTCACCGGCAGCGCCACCAGCGGCATCGATTACACCGCCATCCCGGCCGGCGCCCAGATCAGCATCGCCAACGGCGCGGCCTCCGGCTCCCTGGCGGTGGCGGTCACCGACGATGCCCTGTTCGAGGCCACCGAGACCCTCGCCGCCCAGATCTCCAACTCGAGCAACCCCGCGGTGAACATCACCGGGGCGAGCGCCACGGCCAACATCGCCGACAACGACAGCGCCAACGCGGTGCTCTCGGTCACCACCCAGGGCGAC
>CAZUEM010000084.1:0-12454 GCA_964619155.1 uncultured bacterium | reverse complement strand
GCGGTGAACATCACCGGGGCGAGCGCCACGGCCAACATCGCCGACAACGACAGCGGGAGCCTCGCCCCCTCGCTCGTCAACAACGCCTGGACGATCGTCGACGGCGGCACGCTGACCGTCACCCTGAGTAACACGAGCGCGACCGACCCCGACACGCCGGTCGGGACGCTGGTGTTCACGGTGGGCTCGGTCACCAACGGCTACTTCGAGATGATCGCCAGCCCGGGCGCGCCGGTGACCACCTTCACCCAGCAGCAGATCGCCAACGGCGAGGTGCGGTTCGTGCACAACGGGACGGGCGCCGCGCCGAGCTTCACGATCTACGTTTCCGACGGCACCTCGGGCGTCGGGGCGCAGGCCAACATCACCTTCGTGGGCGGCGCCGGCACGCCCACCCCTCCCCCGGGTGGCGGCGGAGGCGGCGGCGGGACACCGGTGACCCCGCCGACCCTGCCCCCGGTGTTCCCGATCGTGCCGGCCGGCCTGCCGCCCACCGGCCTGGTTACCTTCTTCCGCCCGGGCGGGGCCGGCGAGGAGGCCGACGGCGGAAGCGTGAACTTTGCCGAGATCCGGCCGGCGCCCGCTCCCGCGGTGCTGACCGACCGGGTCGCGGTCCCGGACACCCTGATCCCGCCGGTCCGGGTCCAGGCGGATGTGATCGAAACCACACCGCAGCGCGCCGTGATCGAAGTCGAGCCCATCCGGGCGGAAATGCAGGTCATTCCGACCCGGCACGACCTTGACCTGAGCGAAGAAGAGCGTCAGCGTATCGACGTGGTGCTAAATTCCGTCCGCATCACCGGCCTCGCCCTGTCGGTCGGGGTGGTCTGGTGGGCGGCGCGGGCGGCGGGCCTGGTGGCGAGCCTCCTGGCCTCGACCCCGGCGTGGCGGCACGTGGACCCGCTGCCGGTGCTGGGGCGCGACGAGGAAGAAGAAGAGGAATGGGACGATGCCGCCCAGGACAAGGAGAAGAAGGACGACGAGCACCGCGCGGCGTGGGTGCTCGAGGGAGATGCCCGCGCATGAGCCCCGCAAGCGCTAGCGCGCGATGATCAAGCTCTTCGGCCCGATTTCCCGCATCGCGATCGGCCTCGTGTCGATCACGATCGGCCTGCTGCTGCTCGTGTCGTTCCTCGGCGTGCTCCGCGACGACGTCGAGATGGCGCGCCAGGCGCGCACGATCGCGGCGGAGGACCTCTCGATCCAGCTCGCGGTGCTGCTGCAGAAGGACGACACCGAGTCGCTCAAGCGCACCATCGACGCGATCAGCGGGCGCGACGGCGAGATCGTCTCGGTCGGGCTGCGGCGCAACTCCGGCGACATCATGATCGAGAGCGCCGATCACGCGAAGCACTGGGTGCCGCTCAAGGACGCGCGCTCGACCACCACGCACGTGTCGGTCCCGATCCACGCCGGCAAGGACGTCTGGGGCAACGTCGAGATCAGCTTCCGGCCGGTGGTGCCGAAGACCTGGTTCGGCTGGGTGCGCCACCCGCTGGTGCTGATGCTCGGCACGATGGTGATCGGCGGGTTCCTCCTCTACTACTGGTACATGCGCCGGGTGCTCGAGCACCTCGACCCGACCAAGGCGATTCCGGACCGGGTGCGCAAGGCGCTCGACACGCTGACCGAGGGCGTGATCGTGCTCGACACCAACGGCCGCATCGTGCTCGCGAACGAGGCGTTCCGCGAGCTGCACGGCGCCGACGACAAGATCGGGCTCTCGGCGCGCAAGGCCTCCGAGATTCCCTGGCTGCGCGCCTCCCTCGGCGAGCGCGAGCCCGACGACCATCCGTGGGCGATCGCGATGCGCGACGGGGTCACGGTCGCCGGGGAGATGCTCGAGTTCAACCACACGCCCGACGGCCGCCGCAAGGCGAAGATGGCCGCGAGCCCGATCACCGACGGGCGCGGGATGGTGCGCGGCTGCCTGGTGTCGCTCAACGACGTGACCGAGCTCGACCGCAAGAACGTCGAGCTCGAGCGCACGCTCTCGGAGCTCGAGGACTCGCGCAAGAAGATCGAGGCGCAGAACGAGGAGCTGAAGCAGCTCGCCAACATCGACCCGCTCACCGGGTGCATGAACCGGCGCGCGTTCTTCGAGACCGCCGACCAGCTGATCGCGCAGGCGAAGAGCGCGGGCGGCCACGTCTGCTGCCTGATGACCGACATCGACAAGTTCAAGACCTTCAACGACACCTACGGCCACGCGGTGGGCGACCAGGTGCTGGTGCAGGTGTCGCGCGTGCTGAAGGCGGCGCTCCGGCCGACCGACGTGATGTGCCGCTACGGCGGGGAGGAGTTCTGCATCCTGCTGCCGGGCGTGGACGCGCTGCGCGCGGCGGTGGTGGCCGAGCGCATCCGCTTCCGCGTGGAGGCGCAGGCCGGGCCGGGGATCCGCTCGATCCCGGGCCTGCGCGTGACCGCGAGCTTCGGGCTGTCGTCGCTCGAGTTCGGCGCTCCGGGCCTGAAGACGCTGATCGACGAGGCCGACCAGGCCCTCTACGCCGCGAAGCAGACCGGCCGCAACAAGGTCGTGCGCTTCGACGAGATGCCGCCGGTCGAGCGGCAGGCCGCGGCCGGCGGGCGCTGACCGCTTCGTCGCGGCGCTGCGTCAGCGCGCCCGCGCCAGGCCGGGCGGAGCGGCCTGTCCCTCCGCCTTTTTCTCCGGGCAGATCGCCGGCGGGCAGGGGTAGCGGTAATAGAGTTCGTTCAGATAGGTGGTCACGTCGTCCACCTCGGAATCCTTCCACGCACCGCCCATCGCGCCGTCCCAGCGCCGCACCTGCGCCCGGATCGCCTCCACGGTGACCGCCTTGCGTGCCGCCCGGTTGTGCACGCTCTTGTCGTGGCAGCCGACGCAGCGCGCCTGGTAGAGGAGCTGTCCGCGGTCGTAATCGCCCGCGCCGGCCGCCGTAGGGACCAGGGCGAGCCCGGCGCCCAGCCCCGCGGCGGCAGCGATCCTCCACACGACGTGCATGACTTTCATGACTGGGCTCCGATCATCGGACCGAGCATGCCGTCCGGCCGCCCGGCGGGGTTGACGTACGTCAAACGCCGCCGAGGGCCATGCCGTCGAGCGGCACCCCGGGCGCGCGCCCGGCGACCACGTCCGCGACCACGCGCGCGCAGCCGAGCGCGAGCGTGAACCCGAGCGCGCCCTGGCCGCAGTCGAGCACCAGGTTCGGGTACGGCGTCGCGCCCAGGATCGGCGTGCCCTTCGGCGTCGCTGGCCGCAGGCCGCACCACGGCTGGAGCCGCAAGTAGTCGGAGGCGTCGGGGAACGCGGCGCGCGTCTCGTCGAGCAGCGTCGCCACGCGCGCCTCGTCGATCGTCGCGTCGTACCCGGCGAGGTCGGCCATGCCGGCGACGCGCAGCTCGTCGCCGAGCCGCGCGTAGACGATCTTCTTCTTGAAGTCGGTGATGCTGATGCGCGGCGCGACGTGCGCCGGTCCGACCGGCAGCGTGAGGCTGTACCCCTTGAGCGGATAGATCGGCAGCCGCAGCCCGAGCGGGCGCACGAGCCACGGGCTCGCCGCGCCGAGCGCGAGCACGTAGCGGTCGGCCTCGAGCACGCCCGCGCTCGTATCCACGCCGACGATGCGGCCGCGCAGCCGCAGCAGGCGGCGGATCTCGGTGTTCAGCAGGAAGGTCGCGCCGCCCGCGCGCAGGATGCGCTCGAGCCCGAGGCAGAACGCGTAACAGTCGCCCGCGTCCTCGCTCGGCGTGTGGATGCCGCCGACCAGCCGCCGCCGCAGCGCCGCGAGCGCCGGCTCGAGCGCGAGGCAGGCGTCCGGGTCGAGCGCCTCCTGCTCCGACCCGAGGCTCGCCTGGTACTCGACGAGGCGCCGCGCGGACTCGAACGCCGCGGGGTCCGAGTGCACCACGAGCTTGCCGTTGCGCACGTAGTCGAACTCGACCCGCTCCGCGGCGACGAAGCGGTGCATCTCGGCGCGCGAGTAGTACGCGAGCCGCAGCAGCCGGCGCGTGGTGAGGTCGGCCTGGCGCCGGTTGCACGCGAGGACGAACTCGAGGCACCAGCGCCACTGGCGCCAGTCGAGCGCGGGGCGGAAGCGCAGCGGCGCGTCGCGGGCGAGGAGCCAGGGCGGGATCTTCGGCAGCACGCCCGGGCCGGCGAGCGGCGCGACGTAACTGTAGGAGAGCTGCCCGCCGTTCGCGTAGCTCGTCTCGAGCCCGACCCCGGCGTTGCGCTCGACGACCGCGACCTCGTGCCCGTCGCGCGCGAGCGCGTAGGCGGCGGCAAGACCGACCACGCCCCCGCCGAGCACCAGCACCTTCATCGCGCGGGGTGCGGCGCGTCGCCGCGACCGCGCTCGCGCGCGCCCGCCGGCGTGAACGAGCTCATGGCGAGGAGGAAGGCGCCGCGCACGTCATTGCGCGCCATCGGTGCGGCCGTCGGGCGGAGGCCGACGAAGCCGATGCGTTCGAGCGGGGCGAAGGAGGCAGGCACGGAACGGATCCGACGGACGGGACGACGCTACGCTGCCGGTTCGTCGGGCGTTTGGCAAGAGGGCATTGGACCCGCGCGCCGCGCAGCGTAGACTTCGCCGCGCAATGACGAAGCGATCGAACACGCCGCGCTGCATCGTCATCGCCGGGCCGAACGGGGCGGGCAAGACCACGTTCGCACAGGAGTTCCTGCCCCACGACACCGACATCGTTCATTTCGTGAATGCCGACCTGATCGCGGGCGGCCTTTCGCCGCTGCGGCCCGAGCTGGCCGCAATCGCCGCCGGCCGGCTCTTCCTGCGGGAGCTCGACCGGCTCGCCGTCGAGCGGGCGAGCTTCGCGTTCGAGAGCACGTTGAGTGGCCTGACCTACGTCGCCCGTTTGAAGCGCTGGCGGGCGCTCGGCTATCGCATCGAAATCGTCTACCTGAAAGTGAACTCCGTCAGCCTCGCCTTGCGCAGGATCGCCGCGCGCGTCCGGCAAGGCGGTCACTCGGTCCCGCGGAAGGACGTCGTGCGTCGCTTTACGCGGAGCCTGGAGCATTTCGAAGGGATCTATAGGCCGCTGGCCGACACGTGCTCGGTGTACGATAACTCCGGCAGCGTTCCAGTTCTGGTGGAGCAGTGGCCTTGACAGCACCCAAGCGATCCATGAAACCCAACGAGTTCTCCCGTGCAGTGGCCCGCGGCCTCCGCCGCGCCGCCAAGCGCGCGCGCCAGGTGGCCCGCATGCACGGCACGCCGATCTACATCATGAAGAACGGCAAGGTCGTCGCAGTCAAGCCGTAGGGCGTTCCAGCGCCGTCGGGGTCCGGCGACAGGTGCAACGCCCGTCGGCCGCTGCTAGGCTAAAGGCCACCCGCTCGAGCAGAAGGGAGCGTCCCATGGCCAAGCCGCTCGCGATCGTCTTCTTCATCGCCGCCCTGCTTTTCGCCGCCGCCGCCGCGGCTGCGGACTCGCCGGCGCGCACCGGCCCCTCCGCACCCGTCTCCGCCGAATCGCAGGAAGGCGGGCGCGATCAGATCGCGCAGCACTCCGGCACCGGCTCGTTCAAGCGGGACGTGAAGAAAGCCTGGTCGGACGCCGGAGACGGGTTCCGCAAGACCGGGCGCGCGATCGGCGACGGCGCGCGGTCGTTCGGCCATGCGACCCGCGACGCCGCGGTGAACGGCTGGCGCAAGGTGAAGGAAGCGTTCTCGGACTAGCGGCACCGGACCGCCGGGGCGTTCGGCCCCGGCGGCGCTCGGGTGCTGCGGCAGGTAGCGGCGGCTCAGCGCCGCGTGACCACCACCTCCACATACTCGCCCGGCAGCACGAGCGTCGCGTCGCCGGAGCGGTTCGAGCGCTCCATGAGCGCCATCAGGTCCGCCGCCAGCGCCGCCTGCTTCTCCGCGTCGAGCGCGGCGAAGGCCTTGTGGACCGGGCCGTAGTAGGTCCGGAACACCTCGAGCCAGTGGGCGGGCGACCGGAAGCGGAACACGTAGTGGCGCGGCCGGCGCTCGATCGCGGCCGCGCCCGCGCCGAACAGCTCGGCAAGGCGCACCTCGGTGCCCCACAGCGCGGGCGACTTGAGGCCCGCCGCGGGCGGGATGTACTTCCCGATCGTCCGGAAGAGCTGCCCGATGAAGCCCTCAGGCGTCCAGTTGGCGAGCCCGATCTTCCCGCCGGGGCGGCAGACGCGCAGCATCTCCTGCGCGGCGCGCTCCTGGTCGGGCGTGAACATCACCCCGAACGTGGAGAGCACCGCGTCGAACGACGCGTCGGCGAACGGCAGGTTCTCGGCGTCCGCCTGACGGAACTCGATCGGCAGCCGGTCGGCCTGGGCGCGCAGGCTCGCGCGCTCGAGCAGCGCCGGCACGTAGTCCGTCGCCACGACCTCGCACCAGCGGCGCGCGGCGGCGAGGGCCGCGTTGCCGTTGCCGGAGGCGACGTCGAGCACGCGGCTGCCGGCGCGCAGGTCGACGGCCTCGCACAGCGACTCGCCGACGATCTGCAGGCGCGTGCCGATCTCCGCGTAGTCGCCGGCCGACCACGTGGCCTGCTGGCGCGCCTTGATCGCGGCGAAGTCGACGCCAACCAGCGGCGCGGATGCACCGCCCGAAGTTTGCCTGGTTGCAGTTTGCATTTCGATCTCCTGGGGTTGGGGTGGGATGCGGCTCAGCTGCCCGGCCGGATGTTCTGGTTCACGCGGAAGAAATTCTGCGGGTCGTACTTCGCCTTGATCGCGGCGAGCCGGGCGTAGTTTTCGCCGTAGGTCGCCTGGACGCGGCCGGCGGCCTCGTCGTCCATCATGAAGTTGACGTAGGCGCCCTCCAGGTTAAACGGATGCACCGCCTTCCAGTAGGCGCGCCCCCACGCCTTCAGGGCCTCCGCCTGCTTCGGCTCGGGATCGATCCCGGCGATAACCATCGACCAGGTCGCGTCACGGGTGCTCCACGCAGTCGCGTCCTTCGCGACGCGGCGGACGGCGCCGTCGATCGGATAGAGGTGCATGAGGCAGAGCGCGCTCGGCGCCTCGGCGGCCTGCGCGATGTGCGCGTCGATCGCCGCGTCCGGGAGCGACTGCACGAAGTCGCCCTTCCAGTACCACTGCAGCCCCTTCGGGAAGAACGGGTCGAACAGCGCCTGGATCGCCGGGAACGGCATCGCCCCCATCCAGTTGAAGATCGGCGGGGGAACCGCCTTAAGGAGCGGCGCGATCGCCTTCTCGCCGTCGGCCGCAGGGCCGTTGTAGGCGGAGATCACGGCGCACGCGCGCTTGCCCCAGTGCTCCTTCGGGAACGGATCCAGCGGCGGCACCGTCTTGAGCCCGACAAAGGTCCCCAGCTCCTCGGGCGCGGTCGGCAGGAACTCGCGGTACGCGCGCATCACCGCCTTCGCGTCCTTCGCCAGCCAGAAGACCGGCCCGGCGTAGACCGTTCCGACCGGGTGCGCCTGGAACAGGAAGCTCGTCACGACGCCGAAGTTGCCGCCGCCGCCGCGCAGCGCCCAGAAGAGATCCGGATGCTGGCTCTTGCTGGTCGTCACGAAGCTGCCGTCGGCCAGCACGACGTCCGCCTCCAGCAGGTTGTCGATCGTGAGGCCGTACTTGCGCGTGAGGTATCCCGTCCCGCCGCCGAGGGTGAGCCCGGCGACGCCCGTGGTCGAGACGATGCCGAACGGCACCGCCAGCCCGAACGGGTGGGTGGCGTGATCGACGTCGCCCGACGTGCACCCGGCGTCGACCCGGACCGTCCGGCTCGCCGGGTCCACGCGCACGCCTTTCATCAGCGAGAGATCGATCACCAGGCCGTCGTCGCAGCTGCCGAGCCCGGGACCGTTGTGGCCCCCGCCCCGGACCGCGACGAGGAGCCCCGCGCCGCGGGCGAAGTTCACCGCGGCGATCACGTCGGCGACGTCGACGCAGCGCGCGATGAGGCGCGGCCGCTTGTCGATCATGCCGTTGTAGAGCGCGCGCACAGCGTCGTAGTCCTTGTCGGCCGGCTGGACCAGCCGGCCGCGCAGGCCGGCGCGAAATGCCTGAATGGTTTGTTCGTTCAACATGGTCGTTTCCTCCGCGTCTCAGACGCGCACGATGTCCCCCTTGAGGGACCAGGCGATCGCGAGCACGTCCTTGCGCGTCGCCTCGTCGATCCGGTGCTTCTCGAGCGTCGCCAGGATGTCGTCGACGGTCGCCACGTACTCCTCCCCGCTCACGTTCATTCCCCGGTGCGCGGCGCGCATGTCGCGCCCCTCGTACTTCTCCGGGCCGCCGCTCCCCGCGCCGAGAAAGTTCCGCAGGTGCTGCTTGACGGTCGCGAGCCGCTCCGGCTGGCTCCGGTAGGGCTGGAAGCGCGCGCCGATGACCGGGTTCGCCATGTGCGCCGCGACGATGTCGTCCACCAGCGCGGCGATGCCTTGCGACCCGCCGAGCCGTTCGTAGAGCGTCTTCTCCATCGATGATCTCCTCGGTGTGGAACTGCTCGAGCTGCGCCGCTCGTCCGGCGTCGCTCTTCCTCGCTGCGCCTGCGGCCGTCGGGCATGCGGCGTCAATGTAGGGCGCCCCGCAGGCCGCGCGCATCGACAGGTCTGATCATTCTTCGGCCCGGGCCCGGGCCGTCCGGAATAGTCAGGTCTGACTATTCCCCCGGGAAGGGCAATGGGTTAGAAGGGCACTTCCAGGACCGAGCGAGGAGAAGACCGATGGCGCTGTTCCTGATCGAGCGCAACTTCGCCGAGCGGCTCGAGATGAGCAAGGAGGCCGCGTCCGCGGTCAAGCTGATCAACGACGAGGTGGGCGTGAACTGGCTCTTCTCGTTCCTGAGCGCGGACAAGAAGAAGACCTACTGTCTGTACGAGGGCCCGAGCGTCGCGGCGGTGCGCGAGGCGGCGCGCCGGGCGAAGATCCCGGCCGACGTGATCATCGAGGTGAGCGAGCTCCGCCCCGAGGCGTTCGTGTAGCGGCGGGAGGCTCCTGGTCGACGAGCGCCTGGCGCAGCGCGAACGCCGCGGCCTCGGTGCGGTTGGCGGTATTGGTCTTGGTGAGGATGCTGCGGACGTGATTGGCGACGGTGTTCGGGCTCACGAACAGCCGCGCGGCAATCTCGCGGTTGCCCTTGCCGGCGGCGACCAGCCGTAACACGTCGACCTCGCGCCGGCTCAGGCCCGCCGGGAAGGCGTCCTTGCCGCCGTGGGCCGGGGCCTGCCCGCGCAGGGCCGCGGCGCGCTCCCCGAGCGCCTTCATGCCGAGCGCCTGGCTGGCGGCGACGGCCTCGTCCAGCATCTCCGCCGCCCGGGCGCGATCCTCCCCGCGGCCCCGTGCAAGCAGCATCGCCGCGAACTGGTGCTGCGTGTGCGCGAGCCACGGGCGCGCGGCCTGGCGCGCGTTCATCTCGAGCGCCGCCTCGAAGTGGCGCTCGGACTCGGCCCAGCGCTCCATGACGCCCGCGAGCATGCCGAGGTGGCGCGCGGCGGCGCCGTAGCAGGCGATGTTGGGACCGACGACGATGTTGTGGCCGTCGAAGGGCGCGAGCAGGCGGTACAGCGTCCCGGCCCGCGCCGCGTCGCCGAGAAACACGCACACGTCGGCGAGGTAGGCGACGCACATCAGCCACCGCGCGTCGCGCTCGAGCCCGGCGAAATCGTCCCCGGCGAGCGTCTCGAACTCGGCGCGCGCGGCGTCCTTGCGCGCGAGCTCGGCGTAGATCACCGCGAGGCCCGGGCGCCAGGTGGCCGCCGCCGGCATCGCGCGGACGAAGTGCTCCACCAGCGGCGCGAGCTCGGCGAGCCGCCCCTGCTCGCGGCGCAGGCTGAACATCTGCACGCCGTAGACGCCGGCCGCGTCCAGGCTGGGCATGCGCTGGCCGAACTCGAGCGCGGCCTTGGCGTGGCGCTCGGACTCGTCGAACTGCCCGTGGAAGAGCGCCAGCATCGCGCGCGAGGACACCCCGACGTACTGGAAGAACGGCTGGCCGACCGCGTCGGCGAGCCGGACGTAGCCTTCGAACTCGGTGGCGCGCAGCCCGACGTCGCCGAGCTCGATCAGGTCGAACAGCCGCCAGCTCCACGCATCCAGGGCGCGCTCGCGGTCGCCGGCCTCCTGGGCGAGGCGCAGCGCCTCGTGCGTGGTCGCGATGCGCTCGGCGAACCGCTCCGGCCGCCAGCGCGCCGAGAGCATCGAGATCAGGGCGGTGTAGAGCGCGGCGGTGTCGCCGAGGCGCCGCGCCATCGCCACGGCCGCCTCGTTGACGGCGCTCGCCTGCTCGACCTCGCCGCTGAAGATGAGCGCGCGCGTGAGCGAGCTGAGCACCTCGGCCTTCAGCCGGCTATCGCCCGCGCCGAGTCCCGTGTGCGCCTCGAGCAGCAGCCCGACGGCGGCATTGCCGGGCAGGCCGGGCCGCCACCGCGCCTCCTCGAACGCGCAGGCCGCGCGGGCGAACTCCTCCGCCAGGCCGAGCGTGCGGGCGCCGCGCGCCGCCTGCTGGAGGCGCTCGGCCGCCTCGGCGTTCTCGCCCGCCTTGGTCTGCGCGTTGCCGAGCGCGATCAGGAGCTGCAAGCGCTGCCGGGACTCGCCCGTGCCTTCGAGCGCCTGCAGGGCGAGGCGGTAGTAGCGCGCCGCCTCCTCGTAGGCGAACAGCCGGTCGGCCTGCTCAGCCGCCCGGCGCGCGTACTCCACCGCCTTCGCCGCGTCGCCACCAGGCAACGCCGCGCAATAGTGGTGCGCGATCGAGGAGAGGACCGGCTCGGGCGCGTCGCGGTGGAGCGCTTCCAGCACCGCCCCGATCCGCAGGTGGAGGCGGGCGCGCCGCGTGGCCGGGATCTCGTCGTAGAGCGTCTCGCGGATCAGCGCGTGGCCGAACTGGTAGGCGCCGGGCTCGGTCTGCGCCTCGATCACCGCCGCCGCGGCCGCTTCCTCGAGCGCCGCGGCGCACGCGTCCTCGCCGGGGCCCTCGACGAGCCGCTCGAGCACGCGCGCGTCGAAGCGCCGGCCGATGACCGCGGCGTCGCGGAGCACCGCGTTGCACGGCTCCGAGAGCCGGTTGAGCCGGGTGCCGATCGCCTCCCGGATGCCCTCGGGAATGCGGCTCAGCGCGCTGTGCGCCGCCGCACGCGCCTCCGCCCGCGCATCGGGTCCGAGCACGCCCTCCTGGACGAGAAAGCGCGCCGTCTCCGCGACGAAGAGCGGGTTCCCCTCGGTCTGGCCGTGAACGGCGGCGAGGAGGTCGGCGGCCGGCGCCTCGCCGGTGGCGGCTTCGACGAACCGTCCGGTCTCGGCCAGGCTCAGCCCGCCGAGCTTGAGGCGCTGGAACGACGGCTGCTTCGCGAGCTCGCCCAGCGTCCCCGAGAGCGGGTGGGCGCGCGTGAGCTCGATGTCGCGATAGGTGGCGAGGACGAGCAGCCGGCTCGCGGCGATCTCGGGCGCGAGGAACTCGAGGAGGCGCAGCGACGGCGCGTCGGCCCAGTGCAGGTTGTCGAGGATCAGCGCGAGCGGCGCGCGCGCCGCCGCGCGCTTCCAGAACCCGGCGATCGCGTCGAAGAGGCGGTACCGGCCCTGCACCGGATCGGCGGAGCGCGACCCCGGCGCGAGCTCGGGCCGGCGCAGCGCGAGCTCCGGGACGATCTCGGCGATGTGGCCGGCGGCGCCCTCGAGCAGCGCGGCGAGCGCGGCGTCGTCCAGCGGCTCGAGGCAGGCGCGCAGGACCTGCAGCCACGGCCAGTAGGGCGGCGCGCCCGGCTCCTCGCGGCAGCGCCCCCACAGCACGCGCAGGTCGCGCGTCCCCGCGTAACGCGCGAGCACCTGCGCGGTGCGGGTCTTGCCGATGCCCGGCTCGCCGGCGAGCGCGAGGATGCGCCCGCGGCCGGCGAGCGCGTGCTCGACCGCGCCGCCGAGCGTCGCGAGCTCGCGCTCGCGGCCGACGAAGATCTCGCCCGGACCGAGCGCCTTCTCCGGCGGGCGGAGCGCGTCGCGGGCCGCGGCGCCGAGCGGCGCGCCGCAGGCGTCGCAGAAGACGGCGGCTTCCCGGTTCGCGCGCCCGCAGCGCGCGCAAGCAACGGCCATGCGATGGAGCCTCCTGGCAGCGGCGCCGCGCCCTTCTCCGTGCCCCGCCTGCGTGGGACGCCAACGCTCCCCGCTAGGCTACGGAGGGCGCCGGGACGCGTCAATCGCCCCTTCGGGAGCAGCGGGCGACGGCCGCGGCGATGCCGGGGTCAGACCGCCGCCATCTCCCGCGCCGCGTTGTAGTCCTGCCACCAGCGCACGGCGGCCTCCTGGGTCCAGGGGTGGTCGCGGAGCAGCGCGGAGAACACTTCGATCAGCTCCTCGACGCGCTGCGGCCGCGCGGCGGGGTCCTTCTCGAGGCAGCGCGCGATCAGCGCGTCGAGCGCCGGCGGGATGCGCTGCGCCGTCCCCGCGGACGCGCGCGGCGCCTCCGCCTCGAGGACCAGGCGCTGGAGCTCGAGCTCGTTCGGCGCGTCGAACAGGCGCTTCGCGGTCAGCAGGTGATAGG
>CAZUEM010000083.1:0-15577 GCA_964619155.1 uncultured bacterium | reverse complement strand
AGCGCCGGCAGGCCGGCGGCGAGGAGCGCCAGCGCGGGGGCGAGGCGGCGGACGGAGGGTCGCACGGCGGGGAGTGTAGCGGCCGGACCGCGTCCGGGGCCACGGCGGCGTGGGGGGCGCGGCCCGCCGCGGGCGGGGCGCCCGGCGCCCGGCGCCCGGTGCAACCTCGCGGGGGCGCCGCCCGTCTACGGCATGTGGGGCGGACCGGACGGGCCGCCTCGAGCGTGCCCATGCCTGGAGGAATGCCGTGAGAGCGTGGATGAGCGTGGCGATTCTGGTTCTCGGCTCGGCGCTTCCCGCCGCGGCCCCGGCCTCGGACGCCGGTTACCTCTACGGCCGGGTGGTGACCGTCGAAGGCGACGCGTTCGAGGGGCCGTTGCGCTGGGGCAAGGAGGAGGCGTTCTGGAACGACGTCTTCAACGCGAACAAGCTCGAGAACCCGCACCTGGAGCTGGTGGACGACCGGGTGCTCGAGCGGCTGCGCTGGCGCGAGCCCTGGAACAACCTGGGCCGGCTGTTCGGCGACGACGACGGCGGGTTCACGCACATGCTCGCCGTCCGCTTCGGCGACCTCGCCCGCATCCGCGTCCGGGACCGCGACGAACTGGTCGCCGAGTTCCGCAACGGCGAGACCCTGGAGTTGGGGGGCGGCTCCAACGACGTCGGCGCCGTGATCACGGTGCTCGACGCGAAGCATGGCCGGCAGGCGATCCCGTGGAAGCGCCTCCGCGCCGTCGAGTTCCGGGAGACCCCGGCGACCCTCGCGAAGAGGCCCGGCGAGCCCCTCTACGGCACGGTCCGGTCGCGCAACCTGGAGTTCACGGGCCACATCCAGTGGGACCACGACGAGTGCCTCTCGGTGGACGAACTCGACGGCGAGAGCGGCGGCGAGGACGTGTCGATCCCGTTCGGCGACATCGCCTCGATCCGCAAGCAGGGCCGCGGCGCGCAGGTGACCCTGAAGTCGGGAGTCTCGCGGCACCTCACCGGCAGCAACGACGTCGATCGCGGCAATCGCGGCGTGCTGGTGAAGGTCTGGGGTCTCGGCAGCGTGAAGATCGGCTGGAGAGACTTCGACCAGGTGACGTTCCTGCCGGCCCCCCACTCGGGGCGCGGCTACGCGGACTACGGCGCGGGGCGGGTGCTGAGCGGCACGGTCACGACGCGGGCCGGACGCCTGAGCGGGCGCATCGTCTACGACCTCGACGAATCGTGGGACTTCGAACTGCTGCACGGCCGGAACGGCGACACCGACTACCTCATTCCGTTCCGCGAGATCGCGCGCATCCGGCCCCGCGGCTTCCGGAGATCCGACGTCGTGCTGCGCAGCGGGCTGACCGTCGAACTGAAGGACCACCGCGACATCACGCGCCGGAACGACGGCCTGCTGGTCTTCGCCGGCGCCGGCAAGCCCGCGTACGTCGCGTGGCGCGACGTGCGCGACATCGTGTTCGAGTGAAGTCCGCGCCCGAGCGGCGCTGCGGCATCCGGCGGAGGAGCGCGGGGACCGGCACGCCGGGTCCCGGCTACGGGCGCGGCTCCGCCGGGGTGGCCGCGCCGCCCAGCGCCGCCCCGCGGCCGTCGGCCTCGTGGAACCAGGTCGCGTCGTCGGCGCGCCGCGCGGGCCGGTCGGGCCGCACGGCCGCGGAGTCGGCCGCCGCGGGCAACGCCTCGTATTCGGGTTTCGTCACCCACACGGCCGGCCGGCGGAGCGTCCACGCGACGAAGTCGGGCGTGTCCGTGAAGACCGGGTTCGCGCCCGGCGCCGGCGGCGGGAAGGCCGCGAGCGCCGCGCGCTCGGCTGCCAGGCGAGCGCGGGCGGCCGAGCCCTCGCGCCGCCCGGCCTCGAGCGCCGGCGCCGCCGTCAGCGCGAGCAGCAGGGCCAGCGCGGTCAGCCACGCGCGCGGCCGGCGCGTCCAGGGCGCGAGCCACTCGACGGTCTCCGCGGCGCCGCGCGCGGCGGCGAGCGCGAACACCGGCAGGAACGGCACGAGGTAGCGCTCGTCGAAGAGCGTCACCGTCATGATGCCGACCGGCAGCATCGCGAGCGCCAGCCCGGCCAGCGCGAGCGGGCGGCCCGCGGGGCTCTGCAGCGCGAGCAGCGTGCCGAGCGGGGCGATCCAGCCGGTGAAGGCCGAGGGCGCCGTGAGCGCGCGCCGGAGGGCGCGCGGGAAGAACGCGAGCCACTTGGCCGGCAGGTTCGCCAGTTCGCCCGCGAGCACCTGTGGCCACGCGCGAGGCGGGATCGCGAAGTCGCGCATCACCGAGATCTCGGGGCGCGCGCCCCAGTAGCCGACCAGCAGGTAGCCCGAGAGGTTGAAGAACGGCGAGCCCGCGCTGACCCAGCCGTGCCACAGCCACGGCGCGAGCGGCAGCAGCGCCGCGGCGAGGAAGCGGCGCCGCGCGCCGCCCGCCAGCACGGCCAGCACCGGCAACGCGAACAGGAACTCGGGGCGCGCGAGCATGCCGGCGCCCAGCGCGAGCCCGGCGCGCAGCCCGTGCGGGCGCGTCCGTGCCAGCTGCCCGAGCGCGAGCGCGAGCAGCCACGCGCCGAGCGGCAGCGCCACGTCGTGGTGCACGGCGCGCAGGGTGAGCGGCGAAAGCGTGAACGCGAGCGCGGCCGCGGCGCCGGTGGGCGGGGCGTGCGAGCGCTCGCCGAGCCGGTAGACCGCGAGCGCCGCGAGCGCCGCGAACAGCGCCGCCAGCCAGGCGACGTGATCGAGCAGGCCGGGGCCGAGGACCGCCAGCAGCGGCGCGAGCAGTAGCGGCACGAGCGGACCGTGCACGAGCACCGGGACCGTGCCGTCCGGCCCTCGCAGCGTCCAGAGCGGCGGGTGCACCACGCTCGTGCGGAAGCCATCGCCCGCCAGCAGCGAGCGCGCGACGACGCCGTACTCCCACGAGTCGTCCAGCGGATCGGGCACGCCCGCGCGCAGCCCCGCCAGGTCCGCGATCCAGAAGAGCGCGAGGAAGGCGGCGGTGAGCGCGAGCCACGGCCCGGAGGAGCGGCTGGAGGTCGTGCGCATGGTTCGCGACGGTGGCACAGGCGTCGCGCGAGGGTCAACGCCCGGCGGCGCGACCGCGTGTGCATCGCGGGCCGGCCGCGGCGCCCGGGTGCATCCCCGTGCGCCGTCCGCGCTGGGGTATAGTCCGCGCGCGGTTTCGCATCGCGACTCGTCCGGGGGCCTCGCGTGAACCTCGACTGGCGCCGCCTGAAGGCGGTGGTGCTCGAAAGCGACGACTGGGGGCTGTGCGCCTGGGTGCCCGACGACCAGGCCCACCGCGTGCTGGCGGGCCAGCCCGCGTTTCGCACCGCCGCGGGCCGGCGCTACGGGCGCTCGACGCTCGAGAGCGCCCGCGACGTCGAGCGCCTCGTCGCGAGCCTGCTCGAGTTCCGCGGCGGCGACGGCCTGCCGCCCGTGTGGCAGGCGAACACCATCGTCGCCGCGCCCGACTGGCCGCGCCTCGTGCCGCCGCTCTTCGAGGCCGACGGCCTCCCGGTCGCGGGCCTCGACGCCCTCGACGGCCGCTGGGCGCGCCCCGGGATGCTCGCGGCGGTGCGGCGCGCGATCGGGCAGGGCGTCTGGTGGCCCGAGCTGCACGGCCTGCACCACCTGCCGGCCGCCGCGTGGCTCGCCGCGCTGCGGCGCGGCCAGCACGACGCGCGCGCCGCGCACGAGCAGCAGAGCCCGATCTGCGAGGCCGTGGAGGCCGGCGGCGAGTACGGCGCCGAGGAGCCCCGCGAGGTGCGCGCGCGCGACCTGCGCGAGGCGCTCGCGCGCTTCGAGGCGCTGTTCGGGCGCCGGCCGTCGTCGTTCTGCCCGCCCGACTACCGCTTCGACGACTGGCTCGAGTCGGAGGCCGAGTCGCTCGGGCTGACGACGCTGCAGGGCAAGCCCGAGCAGGGGAGCGGACGCCTCGTGGGGCTGCGCCGGCGGCTGCTGGGCCTGCGATTCCCGCACTCCGCGGGCTCGCGCTTCTACCTGCCGCCGCGCATCGCCTTCGAGCCGCGCGGCGAGGCCGGGCCCGAAGGCCGGCTCGGCGGGACGGCCGCGCACCGCGCCGCGCGCGAAGCGTGGGGGCGGGGACAGCCCGCGGTCCTGAGCACGCACCGGCTCAACTACGCCCACCTCGACGAGCCCTGGTCCGAGGCCGGGCGGGCGGCGCTGCGCGACCTGCTCGGCCGGCTCGCCGGCGACGGAGCGGTGTTCATGACCGACGCCGAGGTGCGTTCGCTCGCCGAGCGCGGCTGGTCGCTGCGGCCGCTCGGCGGGCGCGGCGCGCTGCTGCGGCACTACGGGGTGCCGCTCGAGCCGCTGCGCTTCCCGGCGCCCGCGGGGGTCACGGGCGCGACGCTGCGCGCGCCGGCGCCGGCGGACGGCGCGGGGGAGGGCGAGGTCAAGATCGGCGACGGGACGGCCGAAGCCCGGGTGCAGCTCGGCGAGCACGTCATCGAGTGGACGGGGACATGAGCGGGTTCTGGAGAAGGCTGACGGGCGGGCCCACGGGCCGCTGGAGCGTCTGGAAGTTCAACTGGCTCGCGAACCACAAGCTCATCGCCGCGATCGCTCGCGCGCGATCGCACGCCCGCGGCGACCTGCTCGACATGGGCTGCGGCGCCAAGCCGTTCGCGCCGCTCTTCGCGGGCCGCGTGCGGCGCTACTGGGGCACGGACCTCTCGCGGTCGCCCTACCTGGGCGGCGCGCGGCTCGACGCGTTCGCGAAGGCCGAGGCCCAGCCGTTCCGCGACGGCTCGTTCGACACCGTGGTCGGGTTCTCGATGCTGACCTACCTGCCCGAGCCGGTGCGCATGATCGAGGAGGCCCACCGCGTGCTGCGGCCCGGCGGCGTCCTGATCCTGGAGTTCACCCAGATGGTCCCGCTCCACGACGAGCCCTGGGACTTCTTCCGCTTCACGCGCTACGGGGCCGAGCACCTGCTGCGCAAGGGCGGCTTCGAACCCGTCGAGTACATCCCGGTGGGCGGCCTGTGGGCGCGGGTCGGGCTCAGCACGATCGCCGGCCTCAACCGCCTGAACCGCGGGCCCCTGCGGGTGCTGACCGAGGTGCCCGTGCGGCTCCTCTACGTGATCGTTCAGGTTTCCTGCGAAGCGCTGGACCGGATCTTCTTCGACCCCCGCGAGGTGCTGGCGCATCTGGTCGTGGCCCGAAGGAGGCCTTGACCCGCCCGGCAGGGGCCGCATAGCTTTTCGGCCATGAGTTCCCCGCGAACCGCCGCCCCGGCGCCCGTCGTCCGCCTGCTCCCCCAGCTCGTCGATTACGCCGCGCAGCAGTACGGCGACACCCCCTTCGTCCTGCGCTGGAGCGGGGAGGCCTGGACCGGTTACACGTTCCGCCAGGCCGCCGCCGCGACGCACGCGTTCGCCGCGCTGCTCGCGCGCGAGGGCGTGCGCGCCGGCGACCGCGTCGGGCTGCAGAGCGAGAACCGCCCGGAGTGGGGCCTCGCGTACATGGCGATCCTCGAGCTCGGCGCCGTCGTGGTGCCGCTGGACGCCGCCCTCAAGGAGCAGGAGGTGGGCGAGATCCTCGCCACCGCCGGCGCCACGTTCGCGGTGACGAGCGCGCGCCAGCACCCGGTGCTCGCCGCGGTGCGCGACGGGCGCCTGCGCGACCTGCGGCTGGTGGCCCTCGACCCGGTCTCCGGCCTGCCGTCGTGGGCCGACGCGCAGGCGGCCTTCCCGGACGCGCGCGCGCGCGAGTCGGACGCCCAGTCGCACGACCTCGCGGTCATCATCTTCACCTCGGGCACGACCGGGCAGGCCAAGGGCGTGATGCTGTCGCACGGCAACCTGCTGTCGAACGCCGAGGGCGTCGCGCGCACGATCGACTGCGGGCCCGGCGACCGCATGCTGAGCGTGCTGCCCATGCACCACACCTTCGAGTGCACGATCGGCTTCCTGTGCTCGATGCGCACCGGCGGCGCGGTCTGCTACGCGCGCGGGCTCGACTCGAAGCAGCTGCGCGAGGACATGCGCACGAGCCGCGCGACGATCTTCGTCGCGGTGCCGCTCCTCTACGAGAAGCTGCTGTCGGCGATCCACAAGCGCATCGCCGAGGCCCCGCTGCCCGCGAAGCTCATGGTCAACACGCTGCTCGGCGTGACGCGCCTCGTGCGCGTGCTGACCCGCGCGCGCATCGGCGGCACGCTGCTGCGCTCGGTGCGCGAGAAGGCGGGCCTGCAGGACATCCGCATCTTCGCCTGCGGCGCGGCGCCGCTCGCCCCGCACGTCTTCTGGGGCTTCACCGACCTGGGCTGGACCATGATCGAGGGCTACGGCCTCACCGAGACCTCGCCCGTGACCTGCCTGAACCTGCCGCGCGACTCGCGCCCGGGCGGCGTGGGCTGGCCGCTGGTCGGCGTCGAGGTGCGCATCGACCGCCCGGACGCGGACGGCAACGGCGAGATCGCGGTGCGCGGCCCGAACGTCATGCTCGGCTACTACGGCAACCCCGACGCGACCGCCGAGGTGCTGCGCGACGGCTGGTTCTACACCGGCGACCTCGGGCGCTTCCTGCCGGACGGGCGGCTGCGGATCACCGGACGGCTCAAGAACATGATCGCGACCGCCGCGGGCAAGAAGATCTACCCCGAGGAGGTCGAGGTGCAGCTCGCGAACAGCCCCTACGTGCTCGAGGTCGTGGTGGTGGGCGGGCGCGACGCGCGCGGCGAGCGGGAGGAGGTGCACGCGCACATCTACCCGAACCTCACCGAGCTGGAGCTGCTCGCGAAGTCGCAGGGCCGCACGTGCGACGACGCGTTCGTCGAGGCGACGCTGCGCGCGGACGTGCAGGCCCGCTGCGCGCCGCTCGCGTCGTACAAGCACGTCCGGCGCGTGATCGTGCGGCGCACCGAGTTCCCGAAGACGACCACGGGCAAGATCAAGCGCCAGGGCCTCGCGGCCGAGAGCGCCGCCCCGGCGGCCGCCGCGGCCGGCGTGGCCTGATCCGCGCGGCCGCGCCGCTCAGCGGCCGGCGTCGTCGGTGGGCATCGGGCTGCACGCGACGACGGCCTCGTTGTCGTCGAACACCTCGACCGTGCAGCGCGAGCGCGGCGGTCCGGGCGCGATCTCGCCCCCCCGCCAGTCGTACGCGCCTTCGAGCCCCCGCCACTGCCACTGCACCCGGAAGTCCGAGGCGTTCGCCACCTTCACGCGGATCGTCTCGCGTCCGCCGGGCTCGACCGCCTCGCGAACGTAGGTCTGGCCGTCCACGGTGAGGCGCGCGCGCAGCATCGCGCGCGTGCCGGAGTTGACGAGCACGACCTCGGAGTCCGCGCTGCCGCCGAAGAGCTGGCCGCGGTGCTGCCAGCCGTACCATGCGATGGCCGCCACGATCGCGAGCAACAACAGTCGCTTCATGCTCCCTCCCTCGCCGCCGGGTCCGTGGCGGCCGGCGCAGCGTAGCGCGGCGCCGCGCGGCGGCGGAGCGAAATCGCACTCAGTCGGAGGCCGGCCCCTCGGCGCGCAGCCCCTTGGCCTCCTCGCTCAGCCGCACCCCGGCGCCGGTCTCGGGCACGTTGCGGAACGCGAGCCAGAACGTGGTCGCCGCGACGAAGTAGAGCCCCGCGGTGAGGTAGAACGGCGTGGCGTAGCCGAAGCGCTCGATCACCCCGCCGGCGGCGAGCGCGCTCACGCCCCAGCCGAGGTTCCAGACGAGGTTGATCGTGGTCGTGGCCCGCGCCCGCATCGCGGGCGGCAGCGCCTCCATGATGAACGTCTGCAGCAGCGGGGTGGCCGCCTGCATGAGCGTGGCCCGCAGCCAGAACGAGCCGACCGCGACCGCCAGGTGCTTCTCCGCCCCGAGCGTGACGAGGAACGGCAGCGACAGCAGTTCCGAGGCCGTCGCGGTGCGCAGCTTGCCGAAGCGCCGCGCGAGCGCCGGTCCGAGCAGCGCCGCCGCCGCGGTGAACACCTGCGCGACCGAGAAGAACGCGCCGATCTGGCCGCTCGTGCAGCCGAAGCGGTCCTTGAAGTAGAGGTTCATGAACGGGATGACGAGCCCCGCGCCCATGCCGATGAGCGCGGCGTTGAGCGCGATGGGCGCGAGGCGCCCCCACTGCTCGCGCGTCACCGCCTCCGGCTCCTCCCCGAGCGGGGCCTCGCGCGTCCGCCCGATCCCGGCGAGCGGCAGCAGGGCCGCGAGCGCGATCGCGGCGCCGGCGAAGAGCCCGGTGCGGTAGGCCGCCAGCAGGGACGCCGACGGCGCGGCGAGGTGCACGAGGTGGGGGATGGCGCCGCCGAGCGCGCTGCCGAGCACGCCCGCGAGCAGCGCGCTCGCGAAGAACGTGCTGAACAGGTGCGTGCGCTCGCGCGGCGTCGAGTGCTCGGTGAGGAACGGCGCCGCGGCGATCTGGAAGAGCGCCTGCCCGGCGCCGATCACGACCCCGCTCGCCAGGATCGCCCCCGGGTCGGTGAGCGAGGCGCGGAGCAGGTGGCCGGCGCCCTCCAGCGCGGCGCCCAGCACGAGGCTGCGCCCGCGCCCCCAGCGCTCGGCGAGCAGCCCCGCGGGCAGCGCGGCCGCCACGAGCCCGATCGCGTTCATCGAGATCGCCCGCCCCACGAAGCTCTCGGGGTGGCCCGCCTCGACGAGGTAGAGGTTGAAGAGCACGGCGAAGACGCCGTGCGCGGTCCAGACCATGAACTCCGCGAGCAGGTAGACGCGCGCCGGCGGCGAGAACGCGCGGGCGGCGTCGAGGAAGTCGGCGAGGGCGCTGCGGAGGGCGGTCATGGGGAGGCGCACAGGAAAAGCGAAACGGCGGCCCGCGTCGAGCCGCCGTTCGCCGGAGGACCGGGAGACGGGATCAGGAGCGGGGCGCGGCGTCGAACGCGATCTCCGAGTCGATGGTGTGCGGCTGACCGCCGCGGACGCGGAAGAGCGGCTCGAACGCGGCCGGCGTCATCGCCATGAGCACGCGCGCGGGCGTGGCCCCGGCGTTCTCGACGGCGTGCGGCACGCGCCCGTCGTAGTGGCACGAGTCGCCCGTCTCGAGCGTCACGGTGTGCTCGCCGCAGATCAGCGTCACGGCGCCCTCGAGGCACAGGATCACCTCTTCGCCGTGGTGGTAGTGGCGCTTGTCTCCGGCGGGCTGGCCCGGCGAGAGCTCGACGCAGATGAGTTCGAGGTTGCGCTTGGGGAGCGCCGAGAGCACCTCGACGCGGCTGGTGTTGCCGCCCACCTGCAGCTTCGGGCGGTCGGCGGCGCGCACGACGTGCGGCACCTGCTCCTCCTCGACGACCAGGTAGGCGACCGAGGTCTCGAGGGCGCGCGCGAGATCCTGCAGCGTCGCGAGCGAGGGGGAGGTGCGGCTGTTCTCGACCTGGCTGATGAATCCCTTCGAGAGCCCGGTCGCCTCGGCGAGTTGCTGGACGGTCATGCCGCGTCGCAGGCGGAGGTCACGGATCTTCTTACCCAGTTGCATTTCGCCTCCTGGGGCGCGGAGAGGGGATGCGAATGCTCGGACGTTGTTCAGAATGTTAGAACAACTTTCAGCGACGCTTCAACGGCCGAGTTGCGCCCCGGCCGGCGGCCGCGGACCGGGCGGGCCCGCCCGCGGGGACCTCAGGCGCTCGCGCCGCGCGCCGGCCCGGCGCCCGAGCCCAGGTACTGGAGCTGGTAGAGCCGCGAGTACAGGCCCCCGAGGCGCATGAGTTCGGCGTGGGTGCCGACCTCGCGGACGCGGCCGTGGTGGAGCACGACGATCCGGTCCACGTCCTGGATGGTGGAGAGCCGGTGCGCGATGACGAGGCTCGTGCGGCCCTGCATGAGCCGGTGCAGGGCGTCCTGGATCATCCGCTCGGTGTGGGTGTCCACGCTCGAGGTGGCCTCGTCGAGCACGAGCACCTCGGGCTCGCGCGCCAGCGCGCGCGCGAACGAGAGCAGCTGCTTCTGCCCCGCCGAGAACGAGGCGCCGCGCTCGCGCACCTCGGCCTCGAACCCGCCCGGCAGGCGCTCGATGAACTCGTGCGCGCGCACCTCGCGCGCGGCGGCGCGCACCGCCCCGGCCGCGAGTCCGTCGTCCCCGAGCGTCAGGTTGCTCTCGACGGTGCCGCTGAAGAGGAACACGTCCTGCAGCACCAGGCCGATGCGGCGGCGAAGCGCCTCCGGGTCCCAGTCGGCGAGGCGCCTGCCGTCCACGCGGATCTCGCCGCGCTGCGGCGCGTAGAAGCGCAGCAGCAGGCTGGTGAGCGTCGTCTTGCCCGAGCCCGTCGCGCCGACCAGCGCCACCTTCTCGCCGGCCTCGACCGTGAACGACACGTCCTCGAGCACCCAGTGCTCGCCCTGGTACGCGAACCAGACGCGGTCGAACTCGATGCGCGCCCCGCGCGGGCCCGCGCCCGCCGCCGGCGCGGCCGCGGGGCGGGGATCCCCCGCCGCCGGGGCGGGCGCGGCGAGGTCCACGGCGGCCGGGTCGGCGGGGGTGTCCAGCAGGCCGAAGATCCTCTCCGACGAGGCCATCGCCTGCTGGACGATGCCGTACTTCTCGGAGAGGTCCGAGATGGGCCGGAAGAACCGCTGCGTGTACTGGATGAACGCCACCAGGGTTCCGAGCGTGATGCCGGTCCACATGACCTGCCGGCCGCCGTACCAGACGATCAGCGCCAGCGCGATCGCCGAGACGAGTTCCAGCGCGGGGAAGAACACCGCGTGGTAGGTGTTCGCGCGCAGGTTCGCGCGGCGGTGCTCGGCGTTGATGGACGCGAACTCCGCGTGGTTGCGCGCCTCGCGCCCGAGCAGCTGCACGGTGGTCATGCCGCCCAGGTTCTCGTTGAGGAACGCGTTGAGCCGCGCGAGGTGCGTCCGAACGTCGCGGAACACGACGCGCACCCTCACGCGGAACACCAGGGTCACGAGGAGGATGAGCGGCAGCGTCGAGAACGTCACCGCGAGGAGCTCGACGTTGAGCTGAGCCATCGCGACCACGATGCCGACGAGCATGAACAGGTCGCCGAACAGCGCCACCACGCCGGCGGTGAACAGCTCGTTGAGCACGTCCACGTCGTTCGTGACGCGCGTCATCAGGCGCCCGATGGGGTTGCGGTCGAAGAACGAGACCGGCAGCCGCTGCAGGTGGCGGAAGATCGCGGTGCGCAGGTCGCGCATGATGCGCTGGCCGACGCGCTGCATGAGCTGCGACTGCACGTAGCCGAGCCCGAACGCGACCGCCAGCGCGGCGAGGTAGACGACCGCGATGCGGTCCAGCAGGTGGAGGTCGCGGTGGCGGATGCCGAGGTCGATGGCCTCCTTGGTGAGGAACGGGAACGCGAGCTGGACCGACGCCTCGGCCACGGTGACGAGCACGGCCAGCGCCACCTGCAGCCGGTACGGCTTCAGGTAGCCCGCCATGCGCATCATCAGGCGCCGGTCGACCGGCCGGCTCGCGTCCTCCTCGAACCCGCTCACGAGGCCTCGATCTCCTCCTCGAGCTGCTGCGCCCGGTGCAGCGCCGCGTAGCGGCCGCCCAGCGCGAGCAACTCGTCGTGCCGGCCGCGCTCGGCGATCCGGCCCTCGTCGAACACCAGGATCAGGTCCGCCTCCCGCACCGTGCTGACGCGGTGCGAGACGACCAGCGTCGTGCGCCGCCGCATCTCGCCGCGCAGGCCGCGGAGGATCGCCTCCTCCGTGTGCGTGTCCACGCTCGAGAGGCAGTCGTCGAGCATCAGCACCGGCGCCTCGCGCAGCAGCGCGCGGGCGATCGCGGTGCGCTGCTTCTGGCCGCCCGAGAGCGTGATGCCGCGCTCGCCGATGCGCGTCTCCCAGCCCTTCGGCATCGCCTCGATGTCGCCGGCCAGGCTGGCGATGCCGGCCACGCGCCGGACCTCGACGTCGCCGGCGGCGGCGACGCCGTACGCGATGTTCTCGCGCATCGTCGCCGAGAACAGGAACGTGTCCTGCGGCACGACCGCGAGCCGCTCGCGCAGCCAGCCGAGGTCGAGCTCGCGCACGTCCACACCGTCGAGGAACACCGTCCCGGGCGGCGGGTCGAAGACGCGGGGCACGAGCGCGAGCACGGTGCTCTTGCCCGAGCCGGTGCGGCCGACGAGCGCGACCGTCGAGCCGGCGGGCGCGCGGAACGACACGCCTTCGAGCGCGGGCCGGTCGCCGCCGGGGTAGGTGAAGGTCAGGTCGCGGAACTCGATCTCGCCGCGCGCGCTCCCGGGCCGGACCGCGCCGGGGCGGCCGGCGATCGCGGGCGGCTGATCGAGCAGCGCGGCGATGCGGCCGTACGAGGCCATGCCGCGCTGGAAGATGTTGATCACCCAGCCGAGCGCGACCATCGGCCAGTTCAGCATGCCGAGGTAGACGGTGAAGGCCACGAACTGGCCCAGCGTGATGCGCCCGGCGATCGCCTCGCGACCGCCGAGCCACAGCGCGAGCAGCGCGCCCAGCCCCGAGAAGAAGGCGAGCGAGGGCTGGAAGATCCCCGACGTGCGGATGAGCCGCACGTTCTGGTCCACGTAGCCCGCGTTCAGCTCCTCGAACGCCTCCGCCTCGCGGCGCTCGGCCGCGAACGCGCGCACCACCCGCACGCCCGCCAGGTTCTCCTGCACCTTCGCGGACAGCCGCGCGAACTGCTCCTGCACGCGCTCGAACCGGCGGTGGATGCGGTCGCCGAACCACCACACCGACAGCGACACGATCGGCAGCGGCAGCAGCGAGTAGAAGGTCAGGCGCGGGCTGATCGCCACCATGAACGCGATCGAGACCGCGCTCACGACCACGGTGTTGACCGTGTACATGAGCCCGGGGCCGAGCATCATGCGCACCGCGGCCATGTCGTTCGTGGCGACCGACATGATCTCGCCCGTGCGGTGGCGCTGGAACCACGCCGCGTCCTGCCCCTGCAGGTGCGAGAACAACTCGTTGCGCAGGTCGTACTCGAGGTGGCGCGAGATCGCGATCACCGACTGCCGCATCGCGTACTTGAAGAGGCCCGCGACCACGGCGATGCCGAACAGGATCAGCGCGTAGCGCCCGAGCTTCTCGGCGGTGACCCCGCGGTAGAGGTCGTCCACCGCGTACCGGAGGACCTGCGGCTGCGCGAGGGCGACGAAGTTCGCGAAGGCCACGCACGCGACGCCCCACGCGAGGCCCGCGCGGTAGCGGGCGGCGTGACGAAGCAACCGGGCGAGGTGGGAGGGAATGGCCGCTCCTGACTCCGCGGCCGCGCGGCGGGAACGGGCCCGCCGCGCGGCCGCGGTCACGGCGTCACGGACGCTTGTCGTTCCCGAGGAAGCCCTGCAGGCGGTTCAGCTTCGTCAGCTTCCACGCGACGCCGGCGTAGTACTGGTCGAGGTGCGGCACGTTCTTGCCGCCGGGCGTGTGCCACGAGCCGTAGAACGCGTCGAGCCGCTCGTCCACGCGGTAGGTGACGCGCGGCCCCGCGAGGTGGGTCGTCGCCTCCCACGGCCGTCCGGTCTCCATCGTGACGTCGCCCGCGTAGAGCCCCGCGACCTGCAGGCGGCCCATCCAGAAGCCGAGCGCGGCGTTCGTGGCGACGTGGTCCGCCCAGTCGCCGTCGGCGCTCAGGCTGCCGTCGAAGCCGACCGTCGCCAGCTTGCGCGACGCGATGGCGAGATACTCCCACTCGTACGCCGCCCCGGCCTGCACGAAGCCGTTCGCGCCGACCGGTGCGCCGACCTGGAGCCCGGCCGACAGGCGCTGCAGGCCGCTGCCGAGGCCCGGCGCCAGGTTGGGGTTGTAGCCCGAGGGCGCGGTCCAGCGCAGCTGCACCGCGGCGGCGCGGGCGCCGTTCGCGAGCGAGTAGCGCAGGCCGAGGTCAAAGTCGCCGAAACCGGAGCTCGTGGCGGCCGATCCGGCCCCGCGCACGGTGTTGCTCAGCGCGGGCAGCGACATCTGGACGCTGAGGCGCTTCTTCCAGCCCAGCTCGGTGTACGAGGCGAGGCCGCGCTGCTCGAGCAGGCCGCCCAGCGGCATGCGGTTGCCGTCCTCGTCGTAGTAGGTGCCGGTCGAGAAGAAGCTGCCGCGCAGCTCGGTGTAGTACTCGCCCGGGGCGAGGGACCACGGGCCCGCGACGGCGACGGACGCGGCGCCCGTCACGAGCGCGGCGGCCGCGAGCGCGGCGATGGGGAAACGGCGCAGGCTCATCCTGCCTCCTGAGGATTGACATCGGTTCCCGGTAACGGACGCGCGAATCTATCCGGGGCGCGGGGGGCGCGCAAGGCGCGCGGCCCCCCCGGGGTGCACCCGCGGCGGAGGGAGGGCGGCCGAGGACGGCCGCGCGCGGGGCGGGGGGCTGTGGCAACATGCGCGCGCCATGGACGCCCCGAGAGTGCTGGAGTGGGTCCGCGACCCCGCCGGGATCTGGAACATGCCGGGGGAGACGGTCGCCGCGCTCGCGCGAGAGTTCCCGGGCGTGCGCTTCGACGACCCGGCCACGCGCGAGGAGGCCGACGCGCTGCTCCCGCACGCCGAGATCGTGCTGGGCACGGCGCTGCGGCCTCGCAACTTCGCCTCCGCGACGCGCGTGCGCTGGGTGCACTCGACCGCCGCCGGGGTGGGGCACGTGCTGTTCCCGGAGCTGGTCGAGAGCCCGATCGTGGTGACCAACGCGCGCGGCATGCACGCGCGCTCGATGGCCGAACACGTGCTCGGCCTGATGCTCGCCTTCACGCGGCGGCTGCACGCCTCGCGCGACGCGCAGCGCGAGCGCCGCTGGACGCAGGGCGAGCAGGTGCACGGCGCGCCGTCGTTCGAGGAGCTGCACGGCGCGACGCTCGGGATCGTCGGCTTCGGGGCCATCGGCCGCGCGGTCGCGACGGCCGCGCGCGCGTTCGGCATGCGCGTGCTCGCGGTGCGCCGGCGCCCGGCCGCGGACCCGGCGCCCGCGGACGAGCAGTGGGGGCCGGAGCGCCTCGGCGAGCTGCTCGAGCGCAGCGACTGGGTCGTGCTCGCGGCGCCGCACACTGGCGAGACCGAGGGGCTGCTCGGCGCCGCCGAGCTGGCGCGCATGAAGCCGGGCGCGCGGCTCGTCAACGTCGCGCGCGGCGCGCTCGTGGACGAGGCGGCTCTGGTCGGGGCGCTCCGCTCCGGCCGGCTCGCGGGCGCGGCGCTCGACGTGACCGCCGAGGAGCCGCTGCCCGCGGACAGCCCGCTGTGGTCGCTCCCCGAGGTGATCGTCACGCCGCACACCTCCGGGGTGGGGCCGCGCTTCTGGGAGCGCGTGGCGGAGCAGTTCGCGGACAACCTGAGGCGCCACCTCGCCGGCGAGCCGCTCGCGAACGTCGTGGACAAGCGGAGCGGGTACTGAGCGTGGCGACGCATCTGGGCGTGCTGCTCGCCGGAGGCCGCGGCGCGAGGCTCGGGATCGGCGCGCCCAAGGCTCTCGCGCCGTTCGCCGGCGGCACGCTGCTCGCCCGCGCGCTCGCGACGCTCGGCGCGGCGTGCGACGAGATCGTCGTATGCGCGCCGAGCGGCCTCGCGCTGCCGGGCTGCACGGCCGCGCGCGTGGACGACCCGGAAGGCGGCGCCGGGCCGCTCGCGGCGCTCGCCGCGGGCCTCGCGGCGCGGCCGTTCGAGGCCGCCTGTGCGCTCGCCGT
>CAZUEM010000082.1:0-15600 GCA_964619155.1 uncultured bacterium | reverse complement strand
CGATCGTGCCCACGTTCACGTGCGGCTTCGTCCGTTCGAATTTCGCCTTGGCCATGAGACGGAACCTCCGTTGTCACCAGTTTCGGTCTGTCGAATGCGTCATGGCGCGATGCGCGCCGAAGAGATCAACCCTTGGCTTTCGCCACGATCTCCTCCGCCACCGCGGCGGGGAGCGTCTCGTAGCGGGAGAACTGCATGGAGTACACGGCGCGGCCCTGCGAAATCGAGCGCATGCGCGTCGCGTACCCGAACATCTCGGCGAGCGGCACCGACGCGGCCACGACCCGCGCGCTGCCGCGCGTGAACATGCCGCCGATGCGCCCGCGGCGGCTCGAGAGGTCGCCGATGATGTCGCCCATGTACTCCTCGGGGACCACGACCTCGACGTCGAAGATCGGCTCGAGCAGGCGCGGCTTGGCCTTCGCGCAGGCGTCCTTGAACGCCATCGAGCCCGCGATCTTGAACGCCATCTCGGACGAGTCGACCTCGTGGTACGAGCCGTCCGTCAGCGTGACCTTGATGTCCACCATCGGGTAGCCGGCCACGATGCCGTTCTTGAGCGCCTCCTCGATGCCCTTCTCGACGGAGGGGATGTACTCCTTCGGGATGGAGCCGCCGACGATCTCGTTCTCGAAGTGGAACCCGGCGCCCGGCTCGAGCGGCTCGATCGTGAGGCTGACGTCGCCGAACATGCCCTTGCCGCCCGTCTGCCGCACGAAGCGGTGACGCGCCTCGGCCCGCTGCGAGATGGTCTCGCGGTAGGCCACCTGGGGCTTGCCGACGTTGGCGTCCACGTTGAACTCGCGCTTCATGCGGTCGACGATGATCTCGAGGTGCAACTCGCCCATGCCCGAGATGACCGTCTGGCCCGTCTCCTCGTCCGTGCGGACGCGGAACGTCGGGTCCTCCTCGGAGAGGCGCCCGAGGGCGGTCGCCATCTTCTCCTCGTCGGCCTTCGACTTGGGCTCGATCGCGACGTCCACGACCGGCTCGGGGAAGGACATCGCCTCGAGGATGATCGGGTGGTCCGTGGCGCAGAGCGTGTTGCCCGTCGTGACGCGCTTGAAGCCGATGCCGGCGGCGATGTCGCCCGCGAGCACCTCGGTGATCTCCTCGCGCTTGTTCGCGTGCATCTGCACGAGGCGGCCGATGCGCTCCTTGTTGCCCGTGGTCGCGTTGAGGATCGTGTCGCCCGTCTGGACCTTGCCCGAGTAGACGCGGAAGAAGGTCAGCTTGCCGACGTACGGGTCGGTCATGATCTTGAACGCCAGCGCCGAGAACGGCGCGCCGTCCTCCGGTTTGCGCTCGATGTGCTCGAACGTCTCGGCGTCCTGGCCGGTGATCGCGGCCTTGTCCACCGGCGACGGCAGGTAGTCCACGACGGCGTCGAGCAGGCGCTGCACGCCCTTGTTCTTGAACGCCGAGCCGCACAGCACCGGGTTGATCGTGCCCAGCAGCGTGCCCTTGCGGATCGCGCGGCGCAGGTCCTCGGAGGTGTAGGGCTTCTCGTGGAGGTAGTCGTCGAGCAACTGCTCGTCGAACTCGGCGACGGACTCGAGCAGGTGGAAGCGCGCCTCGGCGGCCGACTCGGCCAGGTCGCGCGGGATGTCGCCCTCGATGAGCTTCGTGCCCTGGCTGCCCTCCTCGTACGTGATCGACTTCATCTCGACGAGGTCGATCGTGCCGAGGAACGCGTCGCCCGCGAACATCGGCACGTGGAGCGGCACGGGCTTGGCGCCCAGGCGGTCCTTCATCATCTGGACCACGTTGTCGAAGTCCGCGCCCACGCGGTCCATCTTGTTGACGAACGCGATGCGGGGCACGTTGTACTTGTCGGCCTGGCGCCAGACCGTCTCCGACTGCGGCTCGACGCCGCCCACGGCGCAGAAGACCGCGACCGCACCGTCCAGGACCCGCAGCGAGCGCTCGACCTCGACGGTGAAGTCGACGTGGCCGGGGGTGTCGATGATGTTGATGCGGTGGTCGCGCCAGGAGCAGGTGGTCGCGGCGGAGGTGATCGTGATGCCGCGCTCACGTTCCTGCTCCATCCAGTCCATCGTGGCCGCGCCGTCGTGCACTTCGCCCACGCGGTGGATGCGGCCCGTATAGAAGAGCACGCGCTCGGTCAAGGTGGTCTTGCCGGCGTCGATATGGGCCATGATCCCGATGTTGCGGTACTTGTCGAGCGCAGTCTGCCGAGGCATCGGCGGTACATCCTTTGGTTTCAGGACTTCGGGTACACCACCTGCCTTTCCGTGTGAGAAAGCGCGGTGATGGGAATCGAATCGGCTGCGAGCGTGCAGGATCGGGCGGGTTCCTGAACCCGCGGCGTTCCCAGGCCGGCGCGAGGGCCGGCCTTCGTCACAACCGGGCTACCAGCGGTAGTGCGCGAAGGCCTTGTTGGCCTCCGCCATCTTGTGCGTGTCTTCGCGCTTCTTGACCGCGCCGCCCTCGTTGCGGGACGCCGCCAGGATCTCCTGGGCGAACTTCTCGGCGAACGAGTGGTCGGAACGGGCAGCCGCGAACGTGATGATCCAGCGGGTCGCGAGCGCGTTGCGGCGATCGGGACGGACTTCGACCGGCACCTGGTAGTTCGCGCCACCGACGCGGCGCGACTTCACCTCGAGCACCGGCTTCACGTTGTTCATCGCCTGCTTGAGGACCGCCATGGCTTCCTGGCCGGCCTTCTGCTCGACGATCTCCATCGCCTTGTAGAAGTGCCGCTCGGCGATGGAACGCTTGCCGTCCTGCATGATCGCGTTGATGAAACGCGTCACGAGCACGCTGTCGAATTTCGGGTCCGCGACGGGTTCCCGGCGCGGAACGCTACCTTTGCGAGGCATTGCAATTCCTCTCGTGCAGGCCGGCCCCGCCCACGCGGCAGGCGCCGGTCAAGCGCACGCACGGAAGCCCCGGTGGGCGTTCCGAGCGAGCGTCGCTTCCTACTTCGACTTGGTGCCGTACTTCGAGCGGCTCTGCTTGCGGCCGCTCACACCACTGGCGTCCAGAGTGCCGCGCACGATGTGGTATCGCACGCCGGGCAGGTCCTTCACGCGGCCACCGCGGATGAGCACGATCGAGTGCTCCTGCAGGTTGTGGCCCTCGCCAGGGATGTAGCAGGTCACTTCGATACCGTTGGTCAGCCGGACGCGCGCCACCTTGCGCAGCGCGGAGTTCGGCTTCTTGGGCGTGGTCGTGTACACGCGGGTACACACCCCACGCTTCTGCGGACACGCCTTCAGCGCAGGCGCACCCGTCTTGCTCTTCTGTGGCCGCCGCCCATGACGGACGAGCTGGCTCAAAGTCGGCACAGTCTACCCCCGGAAGCGATATGTCTCGGGTTTGCGCGGATCTGGTGGCACGGCATCCGTGTGGAACTGCATGCGCCGTTGCCGCGCAGGCCGAGCAATCTATTTGTTTGCAGCGACTAGTGTCAAGCCGTTTTTGCCCCGTCGTCCTCGACCTCGGCCAGCGGAGCGGGCACTTCCTTCTCCGCCTCGAGGCGGAGCCGGCGGTAGCCCTGCATGCCCGTCCCGGCCGGGATCAGGTGGCCGATGATGACGTTCTCCTTCAGGCCGCGGAGCTGGTCCACCTTGCCGTGGATGGCCGCCTCGGTCAGCACCCGGGTGGTCTCCTGGAAGGAGGCCGCCGAGATGAAGCTCTCGGTCGAGAGCGAGGCCTTGGTGATGCCCAGCAGGAGCGGCTGGAAGGTGGCCGGCGTCTGGCCCTCCTCCAGCATCTTCTCGTTCTCGCCCAGCACCACCAGCCGGTCCACGTGCTCGCCCTCGAGGAACGTCGTGCTGCCCGGATCCTCGATGCGGACCTTCTGAAGCATTTGCCGCACAATGACTTCGATGTGCTTGTCGTCGATGCGGACGCCCTGGAGCCGGTAGACCTCCTGGATCTCGTTCACGAGGTACTCCTGCACGTCCTCGATGCCCATGATCTTCAGGATGTCGTGCGGGTTGATCGGCCCCTCGGTCAGGCGCTCGCCCGCCCGGACCACGCTGCCGGGCTGAACATAGACATGACGTCCCTGCGGGATGAGGGCCTCCTGCTCCTGCCCGTCCTCCCCGCGGATGACGTAGGTGCGCATGCCGCGCTTGACCCCCGTGAACTCCACGGAGCCCTCGATCTCGGCCACGATGGCCGATTCCTTGGGCCGGCGGGCCTCGAACAGCTCGGCGACGCGCGGCAGGCCGCCCGTGATGTCACGGGTCTTGGACTCCTCGCGCTTGGTCTTGACCAGCACCTCGCCGGCCTTCACCGGCTTGCCGTCGAACACGTCGAGGCGGGCGCCGGTGGGCAGCGGGTAGTGCGCGATCTTGTGGCCGGACGCGTCGAGCACGTCGATGGCCGGCTGCAGCTCCTTGTTGCGGTCCTCCATGATGACCAGGAGCTTGAGGCCCGAGGTCTCGTCGACCTCCTCGCGCACCGTGACCTTCTCCTTCACGTCCACGAAGCGGATGGTGCCCGTCCGCTGGGAGACGATCGGGTTGTTGTAACGGTCCCACTTGAACAGCAGCGTGTCGGCGCTCACCGGGTCACCGTCGCTCACGAACAGGTGGGCGCCGTAGGGCACGTTGAAGCGCTGCTTCACGCGGTCCCCGTCCACCACCTCGATCTCGGCGCCGTGCGACACGCAGACCCAGAACTCCGCGGGCTGCGAGGCGTCGCGCTCGCCTTCGAAGCGGACCGTGTCGAGATCCACGAAACGCGCCACGCCGGCGTCCTTCGCGACCGTCTCCGACTGCTCGACGATGCGGCCGGCCACGCCGCCGATGTGGAACGTGCGGAGCGTGAGCTGCGTGCCGGGCTCGCCGATGGACTGCGCGGCGATGACGCCCACGGCCTCGCCGAGGTCCACCATGCGGCCGGTGGCCAGGTTGCGGCCGTAGCACTTGGCGCACACGCCGCGGCGCGCGTCGCAGGTGAGCACCGAGCGGATCTTCATCTTGCCGAGGCCGGCCTTCTCGGCCTCGGAGATGCGCTTCGCGACCACCTCGTCGATGCTCTCGCCGGCCTCGACGATGGTCTCGTTCGTGATCGGGTGGACGACGTCCTCGGCGGCGACGCGGCCCAGGATGCGGTCCGCGAGCGGCTCGATGATCTCCTCGCCGTCCTTCAGGGCTCCGACCGACAGGCCGCGGATGGTGCCGCAGTCCTCCTCGTTGATGATCACGTCCTGCGCGACGTCCACGAGGCGGCGCGTCAGGTAGCCGGCGTCCGCGGTCTTGAGCGCGGTGTCGGCCAGGCCCTTGCGGGCGCCGTGCGTGGAGATGAAGTACTCGAGGACCGTCAGGCCTTCCTTGAAGTTGTGCACGACGGGCGACTCGATGATCTCGCCGACGCCGCCGGTGATCTTCTTCTGCGGCTTGGCCATCAGGCCGCGCATGCCGGCCAGCTGGCGGACCTGCTCGCGGTTACCGCGCGAGCCCGAGTCGGCCATCATGAAGATCGGGTTGAAGCCGTCGCGGTCGCGCGAGAGTCCCTCGAACGTGACCTGCTCCACCTCGGTCGTGGCGTGCGTCCAGGTGTCGATGACCTTGTTGTAGCGCTCGCCCTCGGTGATGGCGCCGTTGCGGTACGCGGTGTTGATGTCGTCCACCTCGCCGCGGGCCTTCGCGATGATGACGTCCTTCTCGGGCGGGATGCGGACGTCGTCGATGCCCACCGTGAAGCCGGCCTGGGTCGCGAAGCGGAACCCGAGGTTCTTCAGGTCGTCGAGCAGGTCGGACGTGATCTCGCTGCCGAGCCGCGCGTAGCAGTCGCTGACGAGGTTCTCGAGGCGCTTCTTGTCCATCGTCTCGTTGCGGAACCCGAGGTCCCGCGGCACGACCTCGTTGAACAGCACGCGGCCCGCGGTGGTGACCACCCAGCCGCTCGGCTCCGGCTTGTGGAGCGGCAGGCCCGCGGCGCGCAGCGCGATCTTGCCGTGCAGCGGGATCTCGAGGTTGTCGTGGGCCGCGCGCACCTCCTCGATGCTGTAGAACGTGCGCAGCCGCCGCGGGTCGCCCGGCTCGAGGCCGGCCGACTTCGCGTGCGGGTTGAGGATCTCGCCCCGGTCCTTGGTCAGGTAGTGGCAGCCGAGCACGATGTCCTGGTGCGGCGTCGCGAGCGGACGGCCGTTCGCGGGCGACAGGATGTTCTGCGTGCTCAGCATGAGCAGGCTGGTCTCGATCTGCGCCTCGAACGAGAGCGGCACGTGCACGGCCATCTGGTCGCCGTCGAAGTCGGCGTTGAACGCCTGGCAGACGAGCGGGTGGATGCGGATGGCCTTGCCCTCGACGAGCACGGGCTCGAAGCCCTGGATGCCCAGGCGGTGCAGCGTCGGCGCGCGGTTCAGCAGCACCGGGTGGTTCTCGATGATCTCGCCGAGGATGTCCCAGACCTCGGGCTTCTCGCGCTCGACCAGCCGCTTCGCGCTCTTGACCGTCTGCACGAAGCCGCGGTCCTCGAGCTTGCGGATGATGAACGGCTTGAACAGCTCGAGCGCCATGTTCTTCGGCAGGCCGCACTGGTTCAGCTTGAGCTCCGGCCCGACGACGATGACCGAACGGCCCGAGTAGTCCACGCGCTTGCCGAGCAGGTTCTGGCGGAACCGGCCCTGCTTGCCCTTCAGCATGTCGCTCAGGGACTTCAGCGGCCGGTTGCCCTGCCCGCGCACGGCGCGGCTGCGGCGGCCGTTGTCGAACAGCGCGTCCACGGCCTCCTGCAGCATGCGCTTCTCGTTGCGCAGGATGACCTCGGGCGCCTTGATGTCCATGAGCTTCTTGAGGCGGTTGTTCCGGTTGATGACGCGCCGGTACAGGTCGTTGAGGTCCGAGGTCGCGAACCGCCCGCCCTCGAGCGGCACGAGCGGACGCAGGTCCGGCGGCAGCACGGGGATGCACTCCAGGATCATCCACTCGGGGCGGTTGCCGCTGTGGCGGAACGCCTCGACGATGCGGAGCCGCTTGAGCAGGTCCTTCTTGCGCTGGACGCTCGTCTCCATCTTGCCCTGCGCGCGCAGGTCGGTGGAGAGGTCCTCGAGGTCGAGCTCGGCGAGCAGGTCGCGGATGGCCTCGGCGCCCATCTTGGCCTTCAGCTCCGAGTCCGGCTGCTCGTCCATCACCTCGTTGTACTGCTCCTCGGTGATGATCTCGCGCTTCTTGAACCCGGTCTTGCCGGGCTCGATGACCACGTACGACTCGTAGTAGAGGATGCGCTCGAGGTCACGGATGCTCATGTCGAGCAGGTGCCCGATGCGAGACGGCACGCCCTTGAAGAACCAGATGTGCGACACGGGAACGGCCAGTTCGATGTGGCCGAGCCGCTCGCGGCGCACCTTCGCCTGCGTCACTTCGACGCCGCAGCGGTCGCAGACGACGCCGCGGTAGCGGATGCGCTTGTACTTGCCGCAGTTGCACTCCCAGTCCTTGACCGGGCCGAAGATCTTCTCGCAGAAGAGCCCGTCCTTCTCCGGCTTGAAGGAGCGGTAGTTGATCGTCTCCGGCTTCGTGACCTCGCCGTGCGACCAGCCGCGGATCACGTCCGGCGAGGCGAGCCGGATGCGGATCTGGTTGAACTGCACGCGGCGACGCGGCTCCCGGTCCTCGAGACGGCCGAAACCGAGCTTGCCCGCCGCGGCGTTCAGCGTCTGCTGGAGATCGGTGTCCTGAATCATGAAGTGCACTCCCCCTGGCCCTGCCCGCCGCTCCGCGTTCGGGAGTCGGCGAGCGCCGGCCGAGCACGCACGAGAACTCTTAGTTGGCTTCCTCGAACTGGACTTCCAGGCAGAGACTCTGGAGCTCCTTGACGAGCACGTTGAAGGACTCCGGCGTGCCGGGCTCGGGCGGGTTCTCGCCCTTCACGATCGCCTCGTAGATGCGCGACCGGCCCGCGACGTCGTCGGACTTCACCGTGAGGAGTTCCTGCAGCGTGTAGGCCGCGCCGTAGGCTTCCAGCGCCCACACTTCCATTTCACCGAAGCGCTGGCCGCCGAACTGCGCCTTGCCGCCCAGCGGCTGCTGGGTGACGAGCGAGTACGGGCCCGTCGAACGCGCGTGGATCTTGTCGTCGACGAGGTGGCTCAGCTTCAGCATGTACAGGTAGCCGACCGTCACGCGCTGGTCGAACGGGTCGCCCGTCCGGCCGTCGCGCAGGTCGATCTTGCCGTCCTCGGGGAGGCCGGCCGACTTCAGCTCGGACTTGATCTCGTCCACCGTCGCGCCCGCGAACACCGGCGTCGCGCAGTTGTAGCCGAGCGCGTGCGCGGCCCAGCCCAGGTGGGTTTCCATGATCTGCCCGATGTTCATGCGCGACGGCACGCCCAGCGGGTTCAGGACGATCTCGACCGTCTCGCCGTTCGGCAGGTAGGGGAGGTCCTCCTCGGGCACGATGCGCGAGACGACGCCCTTGTTGCCGTGGCGGCCGGCCATCTTGTCGCCGACCGAGAGCTTGCGCTTCTTCGCGATGTAGACCTTGACGAGCTTGACCACGCCCGGCGGCAGTTCGTCTCCGCGCGTGACCTTCTCGATCTCCTTCTCGAGCTCGCGCTCGCAGCGCGTGAACGCGTTCTGCGCGCCGTCCATCGCCGCCCAGAAGCGCTCGTTGACGCGCTCGTCCTCGGTCACCGGGGTGCCCCAGGCGAGGTCGTCGAGGTCGAGGTCCGTGAGGAAGTCCGCCGCGAACTTGCGGCCCTTGCGGGCCAGCGGCTCGCCCGTGGACGCGCTCTTGAGCACGTTCACGAACTGCTCCTCGAGGATCTGCTTCACCGTGCCGAGCCGGACGTCCGAGATGCGCTCGCGCTCCTTCTTGGACTCGCGGCGCAGCTTCTCGATCTTCTTCTTCTCCTGCTGCTTGGTCGTCTCGTCCTTCTCGCGGCGCGAGAACACCTTGATGTCGATGACGATGCCGTCCATGCCCGGAGGGGCCTTCAGCGAGGCGTCGCGCACGTCGCCGGCCTTGTCGCCGAAGATCGCCTTGAGCAGGCGCTCCTCGGGGCTCAGCTCCTGCTCGCCCTTCGGGGTGACCTTGCCGACGAGGATGTCGCCCTGGCGGACGCGGGCGCCGATGCGGATAACGCCCTCCTCGTCGAGGTTCTTGACGGCCTCCTCGGAGACGTTCGGGATCTCGCGCGTGATCTCCTCGACGCCGCGCTTGGTGTCCCGCACCTGCAGTTCGAACTCCTCGATGTGGATCGAGGTGAAGACGTCGTTCTTGATCAGCTTCTCGCTGACGATGATCGCGTCCTCGTAGTTGTAGCCGCCCCACGGCATGAATGCGCACAGCGCGTTGCGGCCGAGCGCCAGTTCGCCTTCGCGGGTCGCCGGGCCGTCGGCGATGACCTGGCCCTTCTTGACCTTGACGCCCTCGAGCACGACCGGCCGCTGGTTGAGGCAGGTGTCCTGGTTCGAGCGGCGGAACTTGGTCAGGCGGTAGATGTCGAGGTTCGGCTGCTCGCTGTAGTCCACCGGCGGCTCGTCCGGGTCACGCTCGTAGCGGACCGCGATCATCTCGCCCGAGACGAACTCGACCACGCCCGAGCGGCGGGCGAGCACCAGCGCGCCCGAGTCCTCGGCGACCTTGTCCTCGAGACCGGTGCCGACGAGCGGCGCCTCGGTGACGAGCAGCGGCACGGCCTGGCGCTGCATGTTCGAGCCCATGAGCGCGCGGTTCGCGTCGTCGTGCTCGAGGAACGGGATGAGCGCCGCGGCCGGCGAGACGAGCTGGATCGGCGACACGTCCATGTACTCGACCTCCCGCTTCTGGACGGTCGGGTACTCGCCGCGCGAGCGCACGGTCAGCATGGGCTCGTCGAGCTCGCCGCTCTTCTTGTCGAAGGGCGTGTTCGCGGGCGCGATGCGCGCGCGGTCCTCGACGTCGGCCGCGAGGAACTCCGGCTTCTTGCGGTCCACGACGCCCTCGGTGACGCGGAAGTACGGCGTCTCGAGGAAGCCGAACTCGTTGACCTTGGCGTACGTCGACAGCGACGAGATGAGGCCGATGTTCGGGCCTTCCGGCGTCTCGATCGGGCACACGCGGCCGTAGTGCGTGTAGTGCACGTCGCGGACCTCGAAGCCCGCGCGGTCGCGCGTGAGGCCGCCGGGCCCGAGGGCCGAGAGGCGGCGCTTGTTCGTCAGCTCGGCCAGCGGGTTCGTCTGGTCCATGAACTGCGACAGCTGGCTCGAGCCGAAGAAGCTCTGGATCACGGCCGAGATCGTGCGCGAGTTGACGAGATCGGTCGGGGTGATCTGCTCCTGGTCCTGCAGCGACATGCGCTCGCGGATGATGCGGGCCATGCGCGCGAGGCCGATGTTGAACTGGTTCGCGAGCAGCTCGCCGACCGAGCGCACCCGCCGGTTGCCGAGGTGGTCGATGTCGTCCGTCACCGCCGGCTCCTCGCCGCGGTCGGTGACCAGCACGCCGCCCGTGCGCAGCATGAGCAGGTACTTGACGATGACGATGAAGTCCTCGCGGCAGAGCGTCGCGTGGTTCAGGTCCGGAATGCCCAGCATGAGGCGCTTGCGCACGTCGCGGCCCGGCAGCAGGTACTCGTGCGGCAGCTTCTGGTTCAGCTTGTAGCGGCCGACGCGGGCGAGGTCGTAGCGCTTCGGGTTGAAGAACAGCTTGTTGAGGATCTCGCGGGCGGAATCGGCGCGCGGCGGCTCGCCGGGACGCAGCAGGTTGTAGATGCGGTGGAGCGCCTCCTCCTGCGAGTGCGTCTGGTCCTTGCGCAGCGTGTTGCGCATGACGTCGGCGTCGTCCTGGTGCGCGATGACGAACACCTCGAGTTCCTCGAGGCCCGACTTCTTGAGGATCTCGACCTTCTCGGCCGTGATCTCCTCGTTGGCCTCGAGCAGGATCTCGCCCGTCGCCTCGTCCATCAGGTCCTGCGCGCAGACGCGGCCCAGGGCCCCCTCGGCCTTGCGTCCCTTGGTCTCGATCGTCTCCTTCTCGTAGAACAGCTCGAGGATCTCGCGGTCCGAGACGAAGCCGAGCGCGCGCAGCAGCACCGTGACCGGCAGCTTGCGCTTGCGGTCGATGTGCACGTGCATGATGTCGTTGACGTCGAGGCTGAACTCCACCCACGAGCCGCGGTACGGGATGATGCGCGCGGTGTAGAGCTGCTTGCCGTTCGGGTGCGTCAGCTCGTCGAAGAACACGCCCGGCGAACGGTGGAGCTGCGAGACGATCACGCGCTCCGCGCCGTTGATGATGAACGTGCCGCTGTCGGTGATGAGCGGCAGCTCGCCGAGGTAGACCTCCTGCTCGATCACGTCCTTGTCGCGCTTGACGCCGTCGACTTCCTCGCGCGTGACGAGGCGCAGCCGGGCCTTGAGCGGGGCCGAGAACGTGAGGTCGCGCTCGACGCACTCGTCCATGGAGTACTTCGGCTCGCCGATCTCGTAGGCGACGAACTGGAGCTCGTAGAGCTCGCGCGGATCGCTGATCGGGAGCACCCCGGTGAAGACCTCCTGCAGGCCTTCGTTGCGGCGGCGCAGGGGGTCCACGTCCATCTGGAGGAAATCACGGAAGGACTTCAGCTGGACCTCGAGCAGGTTCGGAATCTGCAGATTCCACTGCGCGTCGATCTTGGAGAAGCTCTTCCGATCCTTACGGCGTGCAGTCTTCAAAGCCTTCCCGCCTTTCTGCCGGCGGCGGACAGCGCCAGCCGGCCGCGTGGGCTCGGGTCGCGAGGGCCGCGGAGGACGAGGGGGCGTCGTCCGGCCGTCGCGGGGTCATGCGGGTCTTGCGTGCGGGTGTCACCTCGGCGCGCCGCGCGATGCGGCCGCGCCGTGAATCGGGCCGTGCCCCGACGCGGCGACCCCGGGTCCTCTCGGGACCCGGGTTCGCGACGCGCGGGAGGCTGGGATTACTTGATCTCGACCGTGGCGCCCTGCTCTTCGAGGGCGGCCTTCATCTTGGCGGCGTCTTCCTTCGACACGCCTTCCTTGACGGGCTTGGGAGCGCCGTCCACGAGGTCCTTCGCTTCCTTCAGGCCGAGGCCCGTCAGTTCGCGGACGACCTTGATCACCTGGATCTTCTTGTCGCCGGCGCCGGCGAGGACGACCGTGAACTCGGTCTGCTCCTCGGCCGCCGCGGCGGCGCCACCACCCGCCATGCCCCCCATGGGCATCGCCATCATCGGGGCGGCAGCGGTCACGCCGAACTTCTCCTCGAACTTCGTCTTGAGCTCGGAGAGCTCGAGGACGGTCATGTTGCCGATGAGGTCGAGCACCTGATCGATCGCGGTCGACATGGAATGGATTCTCCTCTGGATGTTTCGCCCTGCGGGCTTGGTGAAAACGCAACCGGGCCATCGCCCGGGATCATGTTCGGGTTCAGGAAGCCTTGGACTTCTCGCGGTGCAGCGCGTCGGCCATGTTCGCCGGGGTCGCCAGCGCCGCGTTGACGGCGGCGAGGAACTGGGTCATCGGCGCGATGAACGTGCTCAGCACCTGGGACAGCAGGACCTCGCGGCTCGGCAGCGTCGCCAGCACGGCGATCGACCGGGAGTCGAACAGCCGGCCGTCCACGACCGCGGCCTTCACCTTGAGCTTGTCGTTCTCCCTGGCGAAGTCCGAGAGGATCTTCGCGGGAGCCATTTCGCTCGACGGGCTGAACACCAGGCCGGTGTTGCCGACGAGGAACGGGTCGAGCTCGGTGATGCCGCGGCTGTTGAACGCGCGCTTGAGCAGCGTGTTCTTGATGACGCGGAACTGCACGCCCTGCTCACGGCACTTCTTGCGGAGCGACGTCATGCTCTCGACGGTCAGCCCGCTGAAGTCCGCGAGGTACAGGCCGCGGATGTCCGCGATCCGTCCCTGCGTGTCCTGGATGATCTGTGCCTTCTGCGGAGTCGGCATCGTTCCTCCTAGTGGCCCAGGTCGGCCGTGACGGCCGACGGGTCGAGGGTGATGCCCGGGCCCATCGTCGAGCTGATGGTCAGGCTCTTGACGTAGTGGCCCTTCGCCGCGGTCGGCCGAGAACGCATGAGCTCGCGCAGGAAGGCACGCGCGTTGTCGAGGAGCTTGTCCTCGCTGAACGACGCCTTGCCGACCGGAGCGTGCACGTTCGCACCCTTGTCGACGCGGAACTCGATCTTGCCCGCCTTGAGCTCCTTCACGGCCTTCGTGACGTCGAAGGTGACCGTGCCGCTCTTCGGATTGGGCATGAGGCCGCGGGGCCCGAGCACGCGGCCGAGCTTGCCGACCTCGCCCATCATGTCGGGCGTGGCGACGATCGCGTCCACGTCGAGCCAGCCGTCCTGGATCTTCTTGACGTACTCGTCGCTGCCGGCGAAATCGGCGCCCGCCGCGAGGGCTTCCTTCTCCTTCTCGCCCTTCGCGAGCACCAGCACGCGCAGGCTCTTGCCCGTGCCGTGCGGCAGCACCACCGTCCCGCGGACCAGCTGGTCCGAGTGACGGGGATCGACGCCCAGATGCGACGAGACGACGATGGTCTCGTCGAACTTGGCGCGCGCGGTCTGCTTGACGAGTTTCACGGCCTCGGCGAGGTCACGAATCGTGCCCGCCTTGCTCGCGATCTCGAGAGCCGCGCGATAGCGCTTCCCGTATTTCGGCATGAACCCTCCCGTGGTTCCAGCGTGGCGCCCTCTCGGCGCCACTCCCACGTCGTGGATGTACCCGGGCGTCGTCAGTCAGCGGGCGGACGGCGGAAGCCCGCCGCCGCCGGGAGCGCGCGACACCCCGCCGCGCTCCCGAAAAACCAGACGTCTCAGCCGTTCTCTTCTTCGACCGCTTCGAGCTCCTCGGCGGTGGCGAAGCCGTTCTGCACCACCCAGTCGAGCGTCTCGAAGAGGTCCTCGATCTTCGCGTCGGGCGCCTTCTCCACCTGGGCCCGCACCGCGTCGTAGATCTCGCGCGGGGTCTTGCCCCGGAGCAGCTGCTCCGCCGCTTCCATGTTCATCCGGACCATTCCGGCTCCTTCCTTTCGGCCCCGTCGGGACGGTGGCCCCGTCCCGCTACCCGGCGATCTCGATGCCCATGCTGCGGGCGGTTCCCATCACCATCCGCTCGGCCGCTTCGACCGACGCGGAGTTGAGATCCGGAGCCTTGAGCTCGGCGATCTCGCGGACCTGCGCCATCGTGACCTTGCCGACCTTGGTGCGGTTCGGCACGCCGGAGCCCTTCGGCAGCCCCGCCGCCCGCTTGAGGAGCACGGCGGCCGGGGGCGTCTTGGTGATGAAGGTGAACGACCGGTCGTTGTAGACCGTGATGACGACCGGGATCACGAGCCCCGTCTGGTGCTGCGTGCGGGCGTTGAACTGCTTGCAGAACTCCATGATGTTGATGCCGTGCTGGCCCAGCGCGGGACCGACCGGCGGAGCCGGCGTCGCGGCGCCCGCGTTGCACTGCAGCTTCACCATGGCGGTAATCGGCTTGGCCATGAACCTCTCCTCGATCCGGCGCGCGAGGCGGCCGGGTTAGACGGGCTGGACCTGCAGGAAGTCCAGCTCCACGGGCGTGGCACGGCCGAAGATGCTGACCATGACCTTCACCTTGCCACGCTCGTTGTTCACCTCGTCCACGACGCCCGTGAAGGCGCTGAACGGCCCATCGGTGATGCGCACCGAATCCCCGACGCGGAACGTCACCGTCGGCGTCGGCCGGCCCTTGCTCGTCTCGACCTGTCCGAGGAGGCGCCGCACCTCGCTCTCCTTGAGCGGGACTTCGCGCTGCCCCGAGCCGACGAAGCGCGTCACCCCGGGCACGTTCTGCACCAGGTGGCGCGTCTCGTTGTTCAGGTCCATCTCGACCATCACGTACGACGGGAACGTCTTGCGCTTCGACGTCTTGCGCTTGCCGTCCTTCATCTCGACCACATCCTCGGTCATGACGAGGATCTGGCCGAACGACTCCGCGAGGCCGGCCGAGTGGATGGCCTTCTCGAGGTTCGTCTTCACCTTGTTCTCGTGACCCGAGTACGTGTGGATCGCGTACCACTTCTTCTCGCTCATGCGCGCTCTCGTGTGTGCGCGGGCGGCGACGGCCACCCGGCCCGTGTGGATCAGCGGAACAGCAGGCCCACACCCAGGTTGAGGATCTGGTCCATGACCCCGATGAAGGCGGCCACGAGGAGGACCGTGATGAGCACGACGACGGTGGAATCCTTGAGCTCGCCACGCGTCGGCCAGCTGACCTTGGCCGACTCGAGCCGAACGTCCTTCACGAACTCGCGCATCTGGTCCATCACGGACATGGACTGACCTCTCGGGTTCCACCGGCGCGGCGCGCCGGGCGGAACGGTGACATCGTCGGGAAAATGGCAGGCGTGGAGGGACTTGAACCCCCAACCCCCGGTTTTGGAGACCGGTGCTCTGCCAATTGAGCTACACGCCTGCAGGGACGCCCGGGCCGGGCGCCGACCGCCTCCCGGCGACTACCGCGTTTCCTTGTGGGCGGTGTGCTTCCGGCACGACGGGCAGTACTTCTTGAACTCCACCCGGTCCGGGTGCAGCCGCTTGTTCTTCGTCTGGATGTAGTTGCGCCGCTTGCAGTCGTTGCAGGCGAGCGTGATCTGGTCGCGCATGGCGGTCTCCCGTTACTCCACGATCTCGGTGACGACGCCGGCGCCGACGGTGCGGCCGCCCTC
>CAZUEM010000081.1:0-15643 GCA_964619155.1 uncultured bacterium | reverse complement strand
GCCAGCCGGCGCGCACCCACCACGGCGCCGCCAGCTCGGCGAGCAGCGCGGCGGCGAGCGCGGCCGCGAGCGCGGCGGCGCGCGTCACGAGCCGGCCGGGCAGGAGCGCCGCGGCGAGCACGGCGGCCGGCAGGCCCAGGAGCCGCATCAGGTCGAGCGTGCCGAGCGTCGTCCAGGCGGCGAGCAGGTGCATGGGGCTTCCCCCGCGGGAAGGCGCGCCGGGACCGTGCGGGCCCGGCGGACGGACTCTACTGCGGGATGTGCACCGACTCGGCCGCCTTCAGGGCGGCGAGGAACGCCTCGGCGTTCGGGGCTTCGCGCAGCGAGCGGCGCACCGACTCCTCCTTGAGGAGCCGCGAGATGTTGGCCAGCACCTTCACGTGCACCGCGCCGCCGCTCTCGGGCGCCACGAGCAGGATGAAGAGCGTCGCCGGCTCGCCGTCCACGGACTCGAAGTCCACGCCCTCGGCGGACACGCCGCAGGCGGCGACCAGCCGGTCCACCATGCGCGCCTTGCCGTGCGGAATGGCGATGCCGTTGCCGATCCCGGTGGACATCATCGCCTCGCGGCGGAGCACCCGGTCGAGGATCTCGCCGTGGCTCGACAGGCCGTGGGCGCTCTCGAGCAGTTCGACGAGTTCCACGATCGCGTCGCGCTTGGTGCGGGCCCTGAGCCGCGGGGTGATGGCCTGCGCGTTGAGCAGTTCGGACAGCCGCATGGACCTCGTTCTCGTCGGTGGGCCGGGTCGAAGAATCGCCGGGGCACCGTACGGACGCGCCGCCGAAGCGTCAAGCGCCATCGCCCCCCGCCGGATGCGGACGGGCGAAATCACCCGGCCGCGCGCCGCGCGCACCGAGATTCGCGCCGGAGCCGCGCGAACCCTGTGCTAAACTCGCGCGTGTCCAGGTACCCGGGGACACGCATCGCGCTCCGCATCCTTCGAGGCATCCCCCCATGACCCAGGGCGCTCCGGACGTGGCCGGAAGGGCAACCCGCAGGGAGGCAGGTGGGCCCATGAAGCAGAAGCACATCGGTTTTCGGGACCTTCTCGAGCGGCTGCTGCCGGTCGAGGAGCTGCCCCCCGTGGACCGCATGCGCGTGCAGCGCGCGCTCCGTTCGGGCGTCTCGAACGAGGTCGAGCTCGCCGCCCTGCACGCGATCGACCTGCTCGAGCAGCAGGGCGCGCTGAAGCGGCTCCCCGGCGAGGCCCGCGGCGGTTCGCCCACCGTCCGCTACCAGCCGCGCGACCGCCACGACATCATCACGCTGCAGATGCCCGGGCCCCGGCAGCGCGACGGCGTCACGATCCTGCCGCGCACCGCGCTGCCCATGCAGGCGCCGACGCGGCTGGACCAGGTCCGCCGGCTGATCCGGCTGGACGACCCGCTCATCTTCAGCGACCCGCGCACCGGGACCACGCGCGCCGGGCTGCTCGCGCAGCTCGAGCAGGCCGGGCGCGAACTGCTCGGCTCGGCGCACGTCGCCTACTTCGGCAAGGACGACGCCGAGGAGCGCCCGGACGACCGGCCGCTCGACCCCTCGCTCGTCGCGGACGTGCTCGAGCACCACGCGATGCTCTTCTACTGCCCGGACGTGGACCGCAGCGGCTCGCTCTCGGCGGCCGCGCGCGGGCTCAGCGTGCGCTCGCTCGTGCTCGTCGCGGTGACCGACTCCGAGGGCACGCCGTGCGGGCACCTCGAGGTGCGCAACGCCGAAGCCGATCCCTACCTGCCGGCCGACCTCGCGATGATCGCGCTGCTCGCCGACTACTGCGGCGGCGTGCTCGAGCGCGCGAACCGGATCGAGAAGCTGGTGTTCGTGGACCCGCACACCGGCGTCTACAACCGTTCGTATTACGACCTGCAGATCCGCAACGAGATCGCGCGCGCGACGCGCGAGGACAGTTCGCTCGCGCTGCTCATCTGCGACATCGACGACTTCAAGTCGTTCAACACGTCGTTCGGTTTCGAGGCGGGCAACCAGGTCCTCGTGCAGGTGGCCCAGACGCTCCGCGCGGGCGTGCGGCCGTTCGACACCGTGGCGCGCTGGGGCGGCGAGGAGTTCGCCGTGCTGCTGACGCCGCCGGTGGCGCAGGACGACGTGCTCGCGATCTCGGAGCGGCTCCGCGCCTCGGTCGAGCGCACGCCGATGCGCCTCGAGGGCCTCGACGGGCGCGCGCACCGCGTGCACGTCACGGTCAGCGTCGGCGTGGCGATGTTCCCCGACCACGCCGGCACGCCGCAGGACCTGTGGCGCGCCGCGAACGCCGCGCTGCTGCTGGCCAAGCGCCCGCCCAAGAACCAGGTCGTCTTCCACCGCCCCAAGGGCGAGGCGAAGCTGAACCTGCACTGACGGACCCGCCACCGGCCGGGCGCCCGCGGCGCCCCGCGGCCGCACGTCACTCCCGATCCGCCCGAGGGGCCTTGAACGCGACCGTCGCCCGCATCGCCTACTACGCCGCGCAGCGCTTCCGCGGAGAGCCCGTGGACCGGGTCCTGCGCGAGCTCGAGGCGTCGCAGCGCTGGCCCGCGGAGCGCCTGCGCGACCAGCAGTGGAGCCGCGCGGTCCGCCTCGTGCGGCACGCGTTCGAAACCGTGCCGTTCCACCGGCGGCGGTTCGAGGCCGCGGGCTTCTCGCCCGGCGACCTGCGCTCGTGGGCCGACTGGGCCCGGCTCCCCGCGCTGGACAAGTCCGACGTCCAGGAGCACGCGGCGGACCTGCGCTCCTCGGCCGCGCCGCCCGGCCTGGTGGCGGCGACCTCGGGATCCTCCGGCACGCCCGTGGCCGTGGATCGAGGCCACCTCTCGTGGGCGCACGCGCACGCGAACGTGTTTCGCGCCTGGCGGTGGTGGGGCGTGGACTGCGGAGAGCGGCATGCCTACTTCTGGGGCGTGCCCCTCGATCCCGCCTACGCGGCCGTCGCGGCGCGCAAGGACCGGTTCTTCAACCGCGTGCGCTGCTCGGCGTTCACGCTCGGCCCGGAGACCGCGCGCGCGTTCCACGCCCGGCTGCTGCGCGACTCGACGCGCTTCGCGCTCGGCTACCCGTCCGCGGTCACGCAGTTCGCCGACGAGCTGCGCGCCGCCGGACTCGACGGCCGCGCGCTGCGCTGGAAGGTGGTGATCACGACCGCCGAGGTGCTCCGCGACGCGCAGCGCGAGCGCATCGCGGAGACGTTCGGCTGCCCGGTCGTGGACAGCTACGGGTGCGCGGAGGCCGGCGTCGCCGGCTTCGAGCACCCCGAGGGCGGCATGCGGGTGCCGGTCGAGTCGGTCGTCGTGGACTACGAACGCACGGCGGAGGGCGGCTGGGCGCTGCTGCTGACCGACCTCCACAACCTGCGCATGCCGGTCCTGCGCTACCGCGTCGGCGACCTCGTCGAGCCCGCGACGCCGCCCGCGGAGCACGGCTCGTGGACGGCGCACGAGGGCGGCCGGTGCGCGCTGCCCGAGCTCGGCAGGCTCGCGGGCCGCGCCGGCGACACGCTCGTGCTCCCGGACGGGCGCCGGGTCAACGCGAACCAGCCTTCCTACATCTTCAAGACCCACGGCCGGGAAGGCCGCGTGCGCGAATACCAGTTCGTCCAGTTCCCCGCCGGCCGCGTCGAGCTGCGCATCGTGCCCGGCCCGGCGTGGAGCGGCGAGTGGCGCGTGCGGCTCGCCGGCGAGGTCCGGCAGGTGCTGGGCGTCGAGGTCGAGGTGCGGGAGCTGCCGCGCATCGAGCGCCGCGGGCGCGGCAAGCACCGCGACTTCGTGCGCGCCGAGGACCTCGGCGAGGCCTGAGCCGCGGCGCGTCAGCGCGCCGCGGGACCGGCCGGCGGCACGCGGCCGCCCGGGAGCCGGCGGGCCACCGCGCCGGCGGCGAGCAACAGCAGCAGCGTGCGCACGGGCTCGGTGTAGCGCGAGTTGGCGGCGACGCCCGAGATGAGCAGGGCGTGCGCGACGTACGCGACGAGCACGGCCACGCCGAGCCGGCCCATGAGGTCCCCGCGCCGCCACCCGAGCCTCGCGCCCGCGAGAGCGAGCGCGTAGAGCATCGCGAGAACGAGCAGGAACCCCCACCGGACCGGCTCGCCCGCCGCGCGCACGGGCAGCGCCAGCGTGCGCCAGAGCCGCTCGAGCCACAGGCCCGCCTGCGTCCGGGGGTCTTCCCGCCAGCGCCGGATGCCGGCCCGGTAGAGCGCGCGGTCCGCCTCGGGAGCCGTCAGGGGCCGGCCGAGCCGGGCCTCCTCCGGGGCCAGGATCTCTCCGCGCTCCCGGACCCAGAGCGACACGTGCCAGCGCCCGCCGGTCGCCGTCGAGGTGCCCATGGCGAACACCTCTCCGCCGCCGTTCGAGAACGGGATGAACGCGTGGAAGACGCGGGCGTTGCGCACCGTCCAGGGCGTGAGCACGAGGACCGCCCCGAGGACGGCGGGGACCAGGGCCTTCCACGAGCGCGGGGCCTGCCGGTCGAGGACGATCCACGCGGCGACCAGCGTGGCCGCCACCGCGAACCCGGTCGGCCGGACCAGCGACGCGAGGCCGGTCACGACGCCGAGCAGGAAACCGCGCCGCAGCGTCGGCCGTTCGACGAAGCGCACGAACCCGGCGAGCATCGCCGCGACGCCGAGCGTGTAGAGGGGCTCGGTCTGCAGGAAGCGGCTCTCGCGCAGGAACGGCGGCCACAGCGCCACCGCGGCAAACGCCAGCCAGGCGGCCCGCCCGCTCGCGAAGATCCGGCGCGCGACGAACCAGGCCAGCAGCGCGGTCCCGGCGTCGAACAGCCCCTGCGCGAAGACGGCCGGCCGGTGGCCGTGCCCGAAGACCGACTTGATGCCGGCGAGCACCAGCGGCCAGAGCGGCGGCTTCCAGGCCCACGGCTCGCCGTGGTGGCTGAAACCCCCGCCGAGGAGCAGCGAGCGGGCCGGGCCGTCGTACTGCGCCTCGTCGCCGGTCAGCGCGCGATCCGGAGACACCGAGGCGGCCAGCAGCAGGGCGCGCAGGAGCAGCAGCCCGACCGCGGCGGCCCACACCCAGCGAGGCGAACGCACCTCCGGACCTTACGCGCGGCCGCCGCGCAGGGGCAAGGCTCGCGAGGCCGTGGCGGCCCGGCCGCGCACGCTCCTACGGCGTGGCCGAGAGGTCGTTGATCGCGGCCGGCGGGGTCGTGTCGCCGGCCCGCGTGACGGCGCTGACGACGTTGCTGACCCCGGACCAGTTGCCGGCTTCGTCCCGCGCGCGCAGCGCGAAGTAGTAGGTCGTGCCGGGATCCAGCCCCAGCTTGACGTAGGACTGCGGCAGGCCGCCGCCGATGGCCGGCGGCTGCGGCGAGACCGGCGTCGCCGAGGCGAAGGTGGCCGCCGTGAACGGCGCGGCGGACCAGCGCAGGTCGTAGAGGCTCGGCGTGCCCGCGAGGCCGTCGTCGCCCGGCGAGGTCCACGACAGGGACACGCTGGCCGTGTCGGCCAGGGTGACCGCGAGGTCACCGACGGTGGCGGGCGGGATCGCGTCGCCGGAGACGAAAGGGCGGGCGCCCGCGAACCCGTCCGTCCAGTTGGAGCCGACCGCGAAACCCGGGCTGGCCACGGAGGGATCGAAGGTCGCGTAGGTCGAGTCCGCGAACCTCGGCGAGCCCCACACCGACTGGGACGCGAGCCCGAAGTTGCCGCCCGAGCCCGGCGCGCCGGCCACGCCGCCGACGGAGATCGCCCGCGCCGCGGCCGAGGAGCCGAGCGAGAAGAACACGCCGGCCGAATCGAGCCGCGCGCCCGAGGGCACTTCGACGTTGTGGGCGCCGGCGGCGTTCGCCGTCCGGCAGTAGTAGATGTTCGAGGCCAGGCGCGGGTTGTTCGAGGCGGTGGCCGAGCCCGCGTTGATCGCCGTCGGACCGTTCGTGTAGAACGTGTTGTGCCGGATCACGGTGCCGTTCATCACGCCGCCCGGGATGTTGACCAGCGGTTCGTTCGAGTCCGTGGCGATGACGTTGAACTCGACCGTGTCCCGGCGCGAGCCGTCGTAGAACCAGAAGATGCCCGTGCCGCCCTGCGGCGACTGGTTCTTGATGAAGTTGCCGCCGTAGTAGTTGTTCCCGGTCGTGGCGGGGTAGCTGCCGCTGTTCGAGAGCATGAACGACAGGTTGCCGCCGCTGCCGGTGACGTTGACGGTGTTGCCGACGTAGCGGTTGAAGCTCGAGGAGTCGCGATGGCACCACAGGCCGCGGGAGCCGGCCACGTTGCCGTTCATCGCGAAGTTCCAGACGTTCTCCTGGAAGCTGTTGTAGTAGCCCTCGTACTGCTCGACCCCGAAGAAGTACCCGGAGACCGACTGCACGGTGACGTTGAAGGTGTTCCGGTAGAACTTGTTGAAGGCGCCGTGCGCGATGCCGAGGATGTGAAGGTCCCCGCTGACGTTCACGGTGGGCGAGAAGATGCAGTTCGTGACGACGTTGTCGGTCACGAACCAGGCGGCCGGATTGCCGCCCACGTACAGCGAGATCCACTGGCCTCCGCTCGTGACCGTGCCGCTGATCCGGAGGCTGTCGAACACGCAGGACTTGCCCATCATGCGGATGCCCGCCCCACCCGCGGTCGTGCGGCAGTTGACCAGCGAGTCCCCGACCGGGTACAGGGCGGCGGCGCCGTAGCAGCCCGTGAAGGCGCTCGTGGTCGTGACCCACTTCACGGTGCAGTAGTCGCCGCGCTGGTAGCCGAACTGGATGTCGGTGACGCGCACGGCCCCGGGGTCCTGCGGAAAGCCGTAGTAGCGGATGCGATTCGCGGCCGTGCCGTCCACGTTGGGCATGATCGGCGTCGAGTACGTGCCGCTCTTGAAGCGGCAGACGTCCCCGGGCTGGGCGTTGGCGTTGAACCAGGCCAGGCTCTTGGCGTTCGCCAGCGAGTCCGCGCCGCTGGCGGTCGCGCTTCCGGTGGGCGAGACCCAGTACGTCGCGGCGTGCGCGGGGGCGGCGAACAGCGTCAGGAGCAGCAGCAGGCGCTTCACGGCTTCCTTCCCTTCCGGGGCAGGCGCGTGCGGGCGGCCGGAGACGGCCGCCGAGGGCGCGTGCATGAATGGGATCGTGACGACGACATCAGGTCTCTCCGCGGTCCCGGCCGTGGTTCGAGCGCCGAACGGGTGCGCCCTCACTTGCAGCGTGCATGCCAAGCTCCCCCGCCGTCCGCGGGACGCCCAGGGACGCCGCCCGCAATCGTTTGTCCGGCCCGCGCGCTCCGCCCGCGCCGCCCGCCTTCCCCGGACCGGGCAAAAGCGGGCCGCGCGTCGCGCCGCGCGTGCATCTTGCACGGTCGGCGGGAGGCTGTCACGGCCCGTGTGCCCCCGGCTTCGCCGCCGCCGCGCGCGACTTCGCGAGCGTCGCGGCCTTCGCGCGCGCCGCGTGCGCGCCGGCCACCGCCAGGTTCGGCAGCGCCCACAGGGCGCCGCCGCCCAGCCAGCAGTGCGACTCGACGCGCTCGCCGCCCAGCGTCTTCTTGAAGGTCGTGACGCCGCCCCAGTTCATCGCCGTGAACCCGCGCTCGCGCCCGAGCCGCAGCGCCTCCCACGCGAGCAGCGCGTTGACGCCCGCCTTGAGCGCCTCGTGCGTCGAGGCGTTGACGCGGTAATCGAGGTGCCCGGACGGCGCGAGCCCGAAGCCGGAGCCGCCCTCCACCTTCCCGTCGCGCTCGGCGACCAGCAGCCACATCCACGGCAGCTCCCACTCGCGGTAGGACTCGCCCGGCCCGGGCGCGTCCGGGATCGGCGCCGGCCGGTGGCCGTGCCGCTCCTCGATCCCGCGGCTCAACTCCGCGAACGCCCGCCACTGCGCGGGCGTGGTCGCCGTGGTCACGGTGTAGCCCGCCTTGAGCGCCTGCTTCGTCGCGCGGCGCTTGTTGCCGTCGAGGGACTTGAAGAGCTCCTCCTCGCCGCAGCGCAGGTCCTTGACGAGCGTCGCACCGGCGAAGAACGCGGGCGCCCCGCCCGCCGGGGCGAGCGGCAGGTGCAGCCACAGCCGCCGCCCGCCGGTCAGCGCGTTCGCGTGGCGGTAGAGCCAGTGCGCGTCGGGCTCGGCGGGCACGAGCGGGCCGTCCCCGCCCTCGAGCGCCGCCTGCCATCGCCAGGGCCAGCCCGACTCCCAGCCGCGCGCGGTCTCGCGCAGCACGAGCAGGCCGCGCCGCGGGCCGTCGTCGAGCAGCGCCAGGCGCGCGTGGCGGCCGCCGGCCGCCTCGCGGCGCGCGAGCGCCGGGTCCATGCTGAAGTTGGCCAGGCGGCAGCGCGCGAGCCGCGCGTTCCACGCTTCCTCGAATCCCTTCGGCGCGCTCTCGCGCGTGTCCCAGGTCGTGACGGTCATCGTTCTCGTTCGGGGGGTGGGAGCGCCGGGCCGCGGCGGTGCCGCCCCGGCGCGGGCCTCACTTGGGCAGGGCCTTCTGCACCGCGCGCACCTTCGCGTTCAGCTTCGGGTCGCGCATCAGCACGTCCAGCTCGGGGTTGACCTTGAAGCGCGTCATCGGGTCGTCGGGCTCGGCTTCGATGAAGTTCTTGATCCGCATCGCCCGCGCCCGCACCTCCGGGTGCATCTTGAGCGTCGCGTCCACGAGCTGGAACACGGCCCGGCCCAGCTTGCCCCGCGGGTCCAGCCCCTTGCGAATCACGCGTGCGCCTCCTCGGGACGCAGCGCCCGGAACGTGTACGCCCCGTCGGCGCGGTCCACACGCACCGTATCGCCCGGTCGGAAGGCGCCCTCCAGCAGTTTCGTCGCGAGCGGGTTCTGCACGCGCCGCTGCAGGGTGCGCTTGAGCGGCCGGGCGCCGAAATGCGGGTCCCAGCCCTCCTCGGCCAGCGCGTCGCGGGCCGCGTCGGTGAGCTCGAGCGCGATCCGGCGCTCGGCGAGCAGCGCGCGCAGGTGCGCGACCTGCAGGTCCACGACCCGCCGCAGGTGCTCGCGCGCGAGCGCGTGGAAGATCACGATTTCGTCGAGCCGGTTCAGGAACTCGGGCCGGAAGTGGGCGCGCAGGGCGTCCTGGACGACGCGCTCCATGCGCGCACGGTCCTGGCCGGACAGTTCGAGGATGGCGTCCGAGCCGAGGTTGCTCGTCATCACGACGAGCGTGTTGCGGAAGTCCACCGTGCGGCCCTGCCCGTCCGTGAGCCGGCCGTCGTCGAGCAGCTGCAGCAGCACGTTGAGCACCTCGGGGTGGGCTTTCTCGATCTCGTCGAGCAGCAGCACCGCGTACGGCCGCCGCCGCACGGCCTCGGTCAGCGCCCCGCCCTCCTCGTAGCCGACGTAGCCGGGCGGCGCGCCGATCATGCGCGCGACGGTGTGCTTCTCCTGGTACTCGCTCATGTCGAGCCGCACCATCGCCCGCTCGTCGTCGAACAGGAACTCCGCCAGCGCGCGCGCCAGCTCGGTCTTGCCCACGCCGGTGGGGCCGAGGAACAGGAACGAGCCGGCCGGGCGCCGCGGGTCCTGCAGGCCCGCGCGCGCGCGGCGCACCGCTTCGGACACGGCGCGCACCGCCTCGTCCTGGCCGACGACGCGCTCGTGCAGCCGCTCCTCCATGTGCACCAGCTTCCGCACCTCGCCCTCGAGGAGCCGCGCGACCGGGATGCCGGTCCACTTGGCCACGACCTCCGCGACGTCCTCCTCGTCCACCTCCTCCTTGAGCATGCGCCGCGACTGCTGGGCGACCGCGAGGCGCGCCGTCTCCTGGTCGAGCTGGCGCTGGACGAGCAGCAGGTCGTTGTTGCGGATGCGGGCGATGGTCTCGAGGTCGCCGGCGCGCTCGGCGCGCGCCTCGGCGAGGCGCAGCCGCTCGCGCTCGGCCTTCAGTTCGCGGATGCGCGTCACCGCCGTCTTCTCGCGCTGCCAGTGCGCCTCGAGCGCGTCCTTCTCGCGCCGCAGCCCCGCCAGCTCCTCGTCGAGCCGGCGCAGCCGGTCGCGCGCCGCCGCGTCGGTTTCGCGGGCGAGCGCGATGCGCTCGATCTCGAGCTGGCGCACGCGCCGCGCGATCTCGTCGAGCTCGACCGGCATCGAGTCGATCTCCATCTTGAGCCGCGAGCCGGCCTCGTCGATCAGGTCCACCGCCTTGTCGGGCAGCTTGCGGTCCGTGATGTAGCGGCTCGACATCGTCGCCGCGGCGACCAGCGCGCCGTCCTGGATGCGGACGCCGTGGTGGACCTCGTAGCGCTCCTTGAGCCCGCGCAGGATGGCGATCGTGTCCTCGACCGAGGGCTCGCCCACGAGCACGGGCTGGAAGCGCCGCTCGAGCGCCGCGTCCTTCTCGACGTGCCTGCGGTACTCGTCGAGCGTGGTCGCGCCGACGCAGTGCAGCTCGCCGCGCGCGAGCGCGGGCTTGAGCAGGTTGGCGGCGTCCACCGCGCCCTCCGCGCCGCCGGCGCCGACCAGGGTGTGCAGCTCGTCGATGAACAGCACGACCCGGCTCTCCGCGGCCGTGACCTCCTTGAGCACCGCCTTGAGGCGGTCCTCGAACTCGCCGCGGAACTTGCTGCCCGCCACCAGCGCGCCGAGGTCGAGGGCGATGACGCGCTTGTCGCGCAGCGAGTCGGGTACGTCGCCGAGCACGATGCGCTGAGCGAGCCCCTCGACGATCGCGGTCTTGCCCACGCCGGGGTCGCCGATCAGCACCGGGTTGTTCTTGGTCCGGCGCGCGAGCACCTGCACCACCCGGCGGATCTCGTCGTCGCGGCCGATCACCGGGTCCAGCCTGCCCGCGCGCGCCGCGGCGGTGAGGTCGCGGCCGTATTTCGCGAGCGCCTGGTACTTGTCCTCGGGGGCGTCGTCGGTGACGCGCTGCCCGCCGCGCACGTCGGTGAGCGCGCGCAGCAGCGCCTCCTGCGTCACCCCGGCGCGCGCGAGCGCGCGCTGCGCGCCGCCCGGGTGCGCGGCGTCGGCCAGCGCGAACAGCAGGTGCTCGACGCTCGTGAACTCGTCCTGCAGCCGTTCGGCCTCGGCCTCCGCGCGCTCGAACACCGAGCGCAGCGCCTCGCCGAGCCACGGCGAGCCGCCCTGCACGCGCGGCAGCGCGCGCAGCGCCTCCGCCGCGTGCGCCGCGAGGTCGGCGGGCCGCACGCCCAGCTTCTGCAGCACCGCCTGCACCGTGCCGCCCTCCTCGGCGGCGAGCGCGGCGAGCAGGTGCTCGGGCCGCAGCTCCTGGTGAGCGTGCTCGCGCGCGAGGCGCTGCGCCCGGTCCACGGCCTCGCGGGATTTCTGCGTGAAACGTTCGAAGTTCATTCCCTCACCTCCGGGCGTCTCGATGCGCCAAAGTAGCACAGCGATGCGAGGCCCCCGGGCGGGGCGGGCGCGGGGTTCAGAGGGTTGTCAGGCGGGTGTCGCGCTCAGGCGGCGCGCTCGAACCAGGGCAGCAGCACCGGCATCAGCCGCCGCGCGAGCAGCGGGTACTGCATCGCGTCCGTGACCGTGCCGCGCAGCAGCGGCCAGTCCAGATCGCCGGCCTCGAGGTGCTTCGCCACGTCCTGGAGCCGCGCGGCGAGCGAGGTCTTCATGCCGTCGGGCACGCCGAGGCGCGCCAGTTCGCCCGCGAGCGCTTCGACCGCGACCGCGTCGGGGTCCGAGTGCCCGCCGGCCTCGCTGCGCCGGTGCACCGGCTTGCCGACGAGCCCCAGCACCGGCGAGGTGCGCAGGAAGTCGAGCGTCGCGCGCTCGCGGTCGGCCTCGTCGGGGGTCACCTCCGGCGGCCCGGCCTCGACCCGGGGAGCCTCGTCCCCGGGCGCCGGCGGCGCCGGCGGGCCGGACGCGTCCGTGGCGGCGGCGGCGAGTTCCGCCGGACCCGTGGCTTCGGCGGCCGGGACCGGCTCGCGGGCCGCGGGCGCGGAGACCTCGGGCGCCGCGGGCGGCGGAGCGGGCGTTTCCCGCGCCGGGACCGCGACCGGCTCCGGCGCGGCAGCCGGCGCCGTCGCTTCCGGCGCGGGCGTCGCCATGCGCGACTCGAACTCGGCGAGGCCGAGCATGTCCTTGAGCTTGCCCTTCGGGCCGGGCTTCTTCGCCTTGCTCCTGGTCCGCAGCCGCGCGATGACGCGCGACGGCGATTCCTGCCGGGCCTGCGAAGGCGTCTCGCGCAGCGGCATCTCGCGCGTCGGCGTGGACTCCGTGACCGGGGCGGGTCCGGCGTCAGCGGCATGCGCGCTGGCGCCGGCGGTCTCGCGGACGCTGGTGTCCGGAGCCGGGCTGTCGCCCGCGGGCGCGCCGGCCGCGGCCGCGGCGGAGAGCGCGGGGGCGAGCGGGATCTCGACGCTGGGACGGTCGTCGGCCGGGGCGGCGGGAGCGTCGCCCTCGCCGAGCGCGGGCGGCGCCTCGGCGGCCGGCGCGTCGCCGGACGGAGCTTCGCCGGGCGCGGCGGCGCTCCAGTCCACGCGCAGCGCCGGAGGCGCGGGCGAGGCCGGGTCGCGCGGCTGCGCGCCGTGGCCGTCCGGCGTCGCGTAGCCCGACGTCACGTCGAGCCCGTCCGTCGCGGGGGCCGCCGCGGCGGCGGACGCCGCCGGGGCGGCCGCGGCGGGCCGCTCGTTCAGGTCGATCATCGGGAACGCGACGTCGTCCGCGAGCGACGCGGCGCCCGCTTCGCGCCCGGCCTCGGCCGGCGCGGGCACGCCCTCGCGCTCGATCACCTCGAGCAGCATGTTCAGGTAGGCGCGCGACTCCCCGATGCCCTTGCCGAACCACTCGCGGGTCGCGCGCGCGTCGGTCCTCGACTGGGGCGGCGTGAACGCGATGCGGCGGAAGCGCTCGACGCGCTCGCGGTCCTCGGGCCAGATGCGCTGGATCGCCGTCACCGTGTTCTGGCGCCAGTTGCGGAAGCTCTGGTCGCGGGTGTTGGCGGTGCGCAGCGTGGCCAGGGCCTCGATCTGCTCCTGGATCCACTCGCGGCAGCGCTGGACGTGCGGGGCCGAGCTCATGCCATCCTCCCGCGCGCCGCGCGCGCGTCACCAGTCCGAGAAGCGCTCCTCGCGCCACGGGTCGGCGTCGTTGTGGTAGCCGTTCCGCTCCCAGAAGCCCGGCTCGTCGCGGCCGGCGACTTCGATCCGGCGGATCCACTTCGCGCTCTTCCAGAAGTAGCGCCGGGGCACGACGAGGCGCAGGGGCCACCCGTGCTCGGGAGCGAGCGGCTGGCCGTCGTGGCGGTCGGCGAGCAGGACGTCATCCTGGAGGAGCTCCGAGATCGGCAGGTTGGTCGTGAACCCCGCCTCGGCGTGGACGATGGCGAACCGACCCCCCGGTTCCGGGGCGGCCAGCGCCAGCACCTCGCGAAGCGGCACGCCTTCCCACGTGTTGTCGTACCGGCTCCACCGCGTCACGCAGTGGATGTCCGAGTGCACCTGGGTCCTCGGCAGGCGCTGGAACTCGTCCCACGTCCACCGCTGCGGCCGCGCGACGAGCCCGTCCACCACGAGATCCCAGCGGGCGAGGTCGATGGCCGGGACCGTGCCGTGGTGCAGCACGGGCCACTTCTCCGTGACGATCTGGCCCGGGGGAAGCCGGGGTTCCTGCCTTGGACTGTGGACGATATCGGCAGGCCGGCGGTCGGAGTTCATGGCGGAAAATCCTCCCTCGAGTGCGTGGGGCGGCGAGCGGTAGCAGCCGCCCGGCCGGGGTGTCAATCGCGGCGGCGTCCCGCCGGTCAGTCCTCGTCCGCCGCCGGGCGGCGCAGCCGCTTGCGCGCCGACGCGAGACGCTTCTCGCGAACGCGGTCCTCGCGGGCCGCCGCCGTGGGCCGGGTCGGCACGCGCGGGCGCGGCTTGCGGCGCCGGGCCTCCAGCGCGGCCCACACGCGCTCGAGCGCGGCCTCGCGGTTGCGCGCCTGCGAGCGGCTCTCGGTGGCGATGCGCACGATGCCGGTCGGCCGGTGGCGCGCGCGCACGCTCGACTCGGTCTTGTTCTTCTTCTGCCCCCCGGGGCCCGAAGACCGGTACGCCTCGACGTCGCACTCGGCGAGCAGCTTCTGGAGGTGATCGGGCAGCGGCATGCGCGGACTGTAGCAGGGCGGCCGGGCGGCGCGGGTCAGAGCCCGAGCGGCGCGCGCAGGTCGGCGAGCCGCCGGCTGCCCGGCAGCTCGGCCAGGCCGCGGCGCAGCGCCTCGCGCGCCCCGGCCGCGTCCCCGGCGTCGCGGCGGGCCACGACCTCGAAGACGTGCGCCATCTCGTGGCCGGGGACGAAGGACTGCGCGAGCGCGAAGCGGGCGGCGGCCGCGGCCGGGCGCCCGCGCTCGATTTCCACGAGCCCGGCGCACACGTGCGCGTCGGCGCGCTCCTCCGGCGTGCCCGCCTCGAGCGCGCGCTCCACCGCCGCGAGCGAGCCGGCGGGATCGCGGGCGAGCCGCCGCTGCTCGGCGAGCAGCACCCAGACGCGGCCGTTGCGCGGCGCCAGCGCCGACGCGCGCTCGAGCAGCCGCAGCGACTCCTCGCGCCGCCCGCCGAGCGCCGCGTCGCGCGCCGCGCGCAGCAGCGGCGGGAGTTCGCGGCCGCGTGCGCGGCGCCGAAGCGGCCCGCGTGCGCGAGCGCGCGGGCGCGCGCCGTGTACCACGCGCCGGGGCTCCCCCACGCCGCGAACAGCGCCCCCGAGGCCGCGCGCGAGCCGAAGGGCAGCGCGGCGACGAGCGGGATCTCGCCCGCGGTCGTGGCGCGGCCGCGCTCGACCAGATCGCGCGGCGCGCGGTACTCGACGTACGGGCGGTCGTCGGTGTTGGCGGGCGCGCCGGCCGCGAGCGAGCGCAGCGAATCGAGCGGCCCGATCCAGTGTCCGGCGATCGCCTCGGGCCCGAGCAGGCCGCCGCGCGCGAGCACGCGCCGCGCCGCCGGGGCGGACAGCCGCTCGAGCGAGAACGCGCGCGAGGAGTCGCTCGCGACCAGGATCAGGTCGATGCCGCCCGAGCCGAGGAACGCGTGGCCGCGCGGGAACTCGGCGAGGAAGCCGGAGAGGATCGAGCCGAACGCCGTGGGCGAGATCTCGTAGAGCTGGATCCACTGCGTGAACACGCCGCCGGGCGCGAGCCGCGAGCGCACGCGCCGGTAGAAGTCGCGCGTGAAGAGGTTGTTGACCCCCGCGAGCCAGGGGTTCGAGGGCTCGGAGACGATCACGTCCCAGCGCCCGCGCGCGTGCTCGAGCACCGTGCGGCCGTCCTCGACCGCGACGCGCACGCGCGGGTCGTCGAGCGGGTCCTCGCCGGGCGCGTGGAAGAAGCGCGAGCCCTCGAGCACCGCGCGTTCGAGTTCGGCGAGGTCGGTGGGGCCGGCGCCGGCCGCGAGCAGCGCGGCGAGCGTGACGCCGGAGCCCTGCCCGATGACGAGCGCGCGGGCGCCGGAGTCCGCGAGCGCGCCCGGCAGAGCGCCGAGCAGCACCTGCGTGAGCATGTCGGTGCCGCTCGCGTCCACCTTGCCGCCGATGCGCATGGCCACGTTGTTCGCGAGCGTGTCGAGGGTCACGAGCACCGAGCCGTTGAGCCCCTCGCGGTGGAGCAGCACCTTCTCGCGCCGCATCGCGCGGCGGACCACCGAGCCCTCGCCGTTCCCGGCCGAGGCCTCGACGTAGGCGAGCGCCGAGGGGCGGAACGTGCCCGCCGACATCACCGCCGGGTCCCACGCGGGCGCGGCGAGGCACGCCGCCACGCCGGCCGCCGCGACGGCGGCCCAGCCCGCGGCC
>CAZUEM010000080.1:0-15652 GCA_964619155.1 uncultured bacterium | reverse complement strand
CTCGAGGCCGTGTTCACCGGCTCGGGCTGGAACGTCGTCAAGGTGATCCTCGCCCGCGAGTGGGACGAACTGCTCGCGAAGGACGTGGACGGCGTGCTGCTCGACCGCCTGAACGAGACCGTGGACGGCGACTGGCAGAAGTACCAGGTCGAGTCCGGTGCGTACGTGCGCGAGCACTTCTTCGGAACCGACCCGCGGCTGCTGAGGATGGTCGAGCACCTCTCGGACGACGACATCAAGCACCTGCGGCGCGGCGGCCACGACTACCGCAAGATCCACGCGGCCTACGCGGCGGCCGCGGCCATGAAGGGCCGCCCGACCGTGATCCTCGCCAAGACGGTCAAGGGCTGGACGCTCGGGCCCGGCGCCGAGGCGCGCAACATCACGCACCAGAAGAAGAAGCTCGACCTCGAGGAGCTCAAGCGCTTCCGGGACGTGCTCCAGCTCCCGATCACCGACAAGAAGATCGCGGACGCGCCCTTCTACCACCCCGGCGCGGACAGCGACGAGGTGAAGTACCTCCTCGAGCGCCGGCGCGCGCTCGGCGGCTGCGTGCCCAAGCGCCTCGTGCGCTCGAAGCCGATGCCGCCTGCGGCGCCGAAGGGCTTCACGGAGTTCGACGGCGGCACGCCCGAGGGGCAGGTCGTCTCGACCACGATGGTGCTCGGCAAGCTGATGCGGAACCTGGTGCGCGACCCGAACTACGGCCGGCGGATCGTGCCCATCATCCCCGACGAGGCGCGGACGTTCGGCATGGAGGTGCTCTTCCGCGAGATCGGCATCTACGCGCCGGGCGGGCAGAAGTACGAGCCCGTGGACAGCAAGCTGGTGCTCTCGTACACGGAGAAGCCCGACGGCCAGCTGCTCGAGGAGGGCATCACCGAGGCCGGCTCGATGGCGTCGTTCACCGCGGCGGGCACGAGCTACGCGACGCACTCGTCTCCGACGATCCCGTTCTACGTCTTCTACTCGATGTTCGGCTTCCAGCGCACGATGGACTTCATCTGGGCGTTCGGCGACGCGCGCGGCCGCGGTTTCCTGTGCGGCGGCACGGCCGGGCGAACGACGCTGAACGGCGAGGGCCTGCAGCACGAGGACGGGCACAGCCACCTGCTGGCCTCGGCGGTGCCGAACTGCGTCGCCTACGACCCGGCGTTCGCCTACGAGCTGGCGGCGATCGTGCGCGAGGGGCTGCGCCGCATGTACGAAGCGGGCGAGGACGTCTTCTACTACCTGTCGCTCTACAATCAGGACTATGCCCAGCCGGCGAAGCCGGAAGGCGCCGACGAGGGCATCCTGAAGGGCCTGTACCGCTTCCGCGGCTCGGCCTCGAACGCGAAGGCGAAGGCGCAGCTCGTCGGCAGCGGCGTCATCCTGCTGCAGGCGCTGCGGGCGCAGGAGCTGCTGGCCGGGAAGTGGAACGTCGCCGCCGACGTCTGGAGCATGACGAGCGCGCAGCAGCTGCGGAACGAGGCGCTCGCGGTGGAGCGCTGGAACCGGCTGCACCCGGCGCAGGCGCCGCGCGTGCCGTACGTGACGCGGGCCCTGAAGGGGGCCGAGGGGCCGGTCGTGGTCTCCAGCGACTGGATGAAGTCGGTGAACGACATGCCGGCGCGCTGGATCCCGAACCGCTTCGTCGCGCTCGGCACGGACGGCTACGGCCGCAGCGACACGCGCGACGCGCTGCGACGGCACTTCGAGATCGACGCCGAGCACATCGTCGTCGCGACGCTGCACGCGCTCATGCTCGAGGGCCAGGTGAAGCCGGAGACGGTCGAGCAGGCGATCCGCGAGTACGGCATCGACCCCGACCGGATCGAGCCGCGCGAGGCGTAGGCCCCGCTTCCACGAAGGACGAACGGCCCGCGGGGGACGCCCCGGCGAGCCGTTTCGTCTGGCGGCGTGCCGGAGTCCGGCACTCCGATCCGCATCGCGCCGCCCGGGCAGCCGGCCGGTGGCGCAACCGGGGCCCGCTCGGCTCGGCATCCTGCCTCGCCTCGCTGCATGCATTCGCGCCTCACGCCCTCCCTGGCTCCGGCGCTCATCGCACGCACCCCGGTTGCGCCACCGGCCGGCTGCCCGGGCTCCGTCTCGGGGGTGCGTCTCCCGGCTCGCCGGATGCTGCCTCGGCGCTGGATCAGCGCTGGAGCAGCGACTCGATGTGCGCCTTCGTGGCGGGCCACTCGTCGTCGATGACGCTGAACCAGACGGTGTCCCGGCGCGTGCCGTCGGCGTGGATCATCCACTTGCGGAACGTGCCTTCCTCGACGAACCGCAGGCGGCGCATGGCGGCCTTCGACTTCTCGTTGCCGAGGCTGGTCTTGAGCTCGACGCGCAGCAGCCCCCAGGTCTCGAAGGCGTGCGTGAGCATCAGCAGCTTGGCCTCGGTGTTGAGCGCCGTGCGCTGGAACTCCGGGCCGAGCCAGGTCCAGCCGATCTCCGCGCGCCGGTACTCGCGGACGATGTTCGCGAAACGCGTCGTGCCCGCGACCCGGCCGCTCGCGCGGTCCACGGTCGCGAACGGCAGCGCCACGCCGCGGGACTGCTCCTCGATCGCCGTGTCGAAGTAGCGCCGCAGCGCTTCGGGCCCGTCCACCTTCGAGACCGTGAAGCGCCAGAGCGAGGGCTCGAGACCGACGGCCAGCAGCCCGTCCCAGTGACGGCCGAGATCGAGCGGCTCGAGCCGGACGTGACGGCCCTCGAGCACGACCGGGCGGACGTCCACCGCCGTCACTCCTTCACCAGGTAGTAGAGCGCCTGCGGGTGGTGCACGACGACGGCGCTCGTGCTCGCCTCGGGCACGAGCTGGTAGGCGCTCGTCAGCGTGACGCCGATGGCGTCCTCGGGCTTCAGGAGCGCGAACAGCTTGGCCTGGTCGGCGAGGTCCGGGCAGGCGCTGTAGCCGAACGAGTAGCGCTTGCCGCGGTCCGCCGGGAGGCCGAGGTCGGCCCGCACGCGGCCGTGGTGCCACTCGGCGAGGCCCTCGGCGGCGCCCACCGCGAGCCCGTGCAGGAACAGCGCGTCGGCGTACTGACCGCGCGCGTTGAGCGCGGCGCACAGCTCGTCGGCCGCGTGCCCCACCGTCACCACCTGGAACGCGACCACGTCGAAGCGGCTGGAGTCGGCGGGCAGGAAGTAGTCCGAGAGGCACAGCCCCTCGCGCTCGGCCTGGCGCGGAAACGTGAAGCGCAGCACCTCCTCGATCTTGCCGCGCGGCGTGAGCGAGCCGGGCGCGAACGCCGAGGCGTCGTACACGACCAGGTCCTGGCCCTCGGACTGGCAGGGGAAGAACCCGTACACGGCCGTCGGGCGCAGCCAGCCCTTCTCCTCCGCCTCGCGCTGGAGCTTCAGGCGCCGGGGCTCGAAGTCCGTCGCGATCAGCTCGTCGTACGCCGCGCCGGACCCTCGCGCGCCCCAGTGCAGGCGGTACAGCGTCTTGAGGTCCATGCCCGCGTACATGCCCGCGAACGAGACCTCGCGCGGCGGCGTGACGCGCGGCCCCCAGAAGGGCGGCGCCGGCACGTCGTGGTCGCGCGAGACCGTGACCTTGAAGTCCTTCTGCTGCGCCTTCGACTCGGCGGCGCGCGCCTCGAGCTCGGCGCTCTTCGACTTGAACTCGAACGCCTCGCGCTTCACCCGCTCGACCAGCTTCGGGCCCTCGACCGGGTCCACCAGCGCGTTCATGGTGTCGAGGCCCTCGAACGCGTCCTTGCAGTAGAAGACGCCCGGCGCGTAGAACACCTCGCCGTCCACCAGCGCCGCGCGGCGCCCGAAGTTGCGGTTGATCGCGGCGCCGCCGATCAGCACCGGGTACTCGAGCGCCAGCCGGTGCAGTTCGGCCACCGTGACCGGCATCTGCTTGCTCGTCGAGACGAGCAGCGCCGACAGGCCGATCGCGGTGGCGTCCACCTCGCGGGCCTTGTCGAGGATCTTCTGCACCGGGACCTGCTTGCCGAGGTCGAACACCGTGTAGCCGTTGTTCGACAGGATGGTCTTCACGAGGTTCTTGCCGATGTCGTGGACGTCCCCGTAGACGGTCGCCAGCACGACGCGGCCCTTGCTGACGTCGGCCTTCTTCTCGAGGTAGTCCTCGAGGCGGGCCACCGCCTTCTTCATGACCTCGGCGCTCTGCAGCACGAACGGCAGGATGAGCTCGCCGGCGCCGAACTTGTCGCCGACCTCCTTCATGGCCGGCAGCAGCACCTCGTTGAGCACCTGCACCGCGGGACGGCGCGTCACGGCCTCGTCCACGAGCGTCTCGATGCCCGCGGGCTTGCGGTGGAGGATCTGGAAGTGCAGCCGCTCCTCGACGCTCATCGCCGCCTCGGCCGCGTCGTCCTCCTTCGCGCGCGCGTCGGGCGCGCGGCCCTCGAAGTGGGCGATGTAGTGCGCGAGCGCCTGCGGGTCGCGGTCGAACACCAGGTCGTCGGCGAGCCGGCGGTCGTCCTCGGACAGCTCCGCGTACGGGACGACGTCGGCGGGATTGACGATCGCCGCGTCGAGGCCGGCCTGCACGCAGTGGTAGAGGAAGACGCTGTTGAGGACCGCGCGCGCCTCCTTGCCGAGCCCGAACGAGACGTTCGAGACGCCCAGCGAGGTGAGCACGCCCGGCAGCTCGCGCTTGATGAGGCGGATGCCTTCGATGGTCTCGATGCCGCTGCGCCGGAACTCGTCGTCGCCGGTCGCGAGCGTGAACGTGAGGTCGTCGAAGATCAGCCGCTCGGGGGGCAGCCCGTACTCGCGCGTGACGATGTCGTGGATGCGTTTCGCGACTTCGAGCTTGCGCGCGGCCGTCTTGGCCATGCCCGTCTCGTCGATCGTGAGCGCGATCACCGCCGCGCCGTACTTCACGACCAGCGGCATCACCGCCTCGATGCGCTCGCGGCCGTTCTCGAGGTTGATCGAGTTGACGATCGCCGAGCCCGGGCACGCCTGGAGCGCCGCCTCGATCACGGGCGGCTCGGTGGAATCGATGCAGAGCGGCGCCTCGACGGCGAGCGAGAGCTTCTTGACCAGCGCCGCCATCATCTCGCGCTCGTCCGTGCGCTCGGTGAGCGCCATGCACACGTCGAGCACGTGCGCGCCGCCCTCGACCTGCTCGCGGGCGACGGGGATCATGTCCTCGAGCCTGCCTTCGAGCGCGAGCCGCTTGATCCGGCGGGAGCCCTGCGTGTTGAGCCGCTCGCCGATCAGCATCGGCGCCGGCTCCTGCCGCAGCGCGGCCGCGGTCATGCCGCTCGAGACGTGCCAGGCCCCGCGGCCGGGGCGGGCCTTCGGCGCGACGCGCCCGATCGCGCGGACGAGCGCGCGGATGTGCTCGGGCGTGGTCCCGCAGCAGCCGCCCACCGCGCTGACGCCGAAGTCGAGGACGAACTCGCGCAGCGTGTCGGCGAACGGTCCGGGCTTCATCGGGTAGAGCGTGCGCCCGCCGTCGTTGATCGGCAGCCCGGCGTTCGGGATGACGTGGATCGGCGTCGAGGCGTTCTCGCACAGGTGGCGAACCGAGTCGCGCATCAGGTCGGGCCCGGTCGAGCAGTTGAGCCCGATCACGTCCACGTGCATCGCCTCGAGCGTCGCGAGCGCGCCGCGCACGTCGGTGCCGAGCAGCATGCGCCCGGTCGGGTCGAGCGTGATCGAGCACTGGAGCGGCACGGTCCGGCCGGCGAGCGCCATGGCCTCGCGGGAGGCCAGGATCTGCGCCTTCATCTCGAGGATGTCCTGGCAGGTCTCGAGGATGAGCACGTCGGCGCCGCCCTCGATCAGGCCGCGCGCCTGGTCGAGGAACGCGCCCACCAGTTCCACGAGGCCGAGCTTGCCGAGTTCGGGGTCCTCGGAGGACGGCAGGTACCCGGAGGGTCCGATCGATCCGGCCACGAAGCGCGGGCGGCCGTCGGCGGCGTAGCGGTCCGCGACGCGGCGCGCGAGCGCGGCGGCGGCGCGGTTCAGCTCGAAGGTCCGCTCCCCCAGCTCCCACTCCTCGAGCCGCAGCTTCGAGGCCTGGAACGAGTTGGTTTCGACGACGTCGGCGCCGGCGTCGAAGTAGGCCGAGTGGATGGACTCGATGACGTCGGGGCGCGTCAGGCTGACGTAGTCGATGCAGCCTTCCCAGCGCTTGCCGCCGAAGTCCTCGGGCGTGAGCTCGCGGGCCTGGACCTGCGTGCCCATGCTGCCGTCGAAGAAGAGGACGCGGGTGCGAAGCGTGTCGAGGAAGAGGCTCATCGGCGGGAGGCTCCGGGTCGGGGGCCGCGGCGGAGGGCGCGGCGGGCGGGTCGTCGAGTGGCGGGGAATGCTATCGGACGGCTTCGGCCCGCGGCAAATCCGCGGTTGACGGGGCCGCGCGCATGGGCATGATGCGGCGCATGGGCACCACGCTCTGCCTCCTGCGCCACGGCCGCGCCACCGGACAGGGCCCCGACGCCGCGCTCATGCCGGAAGGCGCCGCGCACGTCCGGGCGCTGGGCCGGCGGCTCGCCGCCGAGGGGTTCGCGCCCGTGCGGGCCTACAGCAGCCCGTACGCGCGGGCGCGGGACACGGCCGCCATCCTGCTCTCCGAGGTCGCGCCGGGCATGGCCGCGCACCCGATCCACGAGCTGCGGCCCGACTACGACCCGCACCTGACGTTCGAGCTGCTGCGCGCGCTCGAGCTGCCCGCGGCGCGCGTGCTGCTGGTCGCGCACCTGCCGCTGCTGGGCCTGCTCGTCCAGACTTTGTCCGACGCGGTGGTCCACTTCTCGCCCGGGACGCTCGTGGAGGTGGAGATGGACGACGCGTGGGACATCGGCCGTGTCACCCGCATCATCGGACCGGACGGCGACGGCGCCTGAGCGCCGACGCGTGGAGGACGTTTCATGACGACGTGGAAGGGGAAGGTCGCCGTGGTCACCGGCGGCAATCGCGGCATCGGCCGCGGCATCGCCGAGGCGCTGGTGAAGGAGGGCCTCGCGGTGGCGGTCACCGCCCGCGCGCTCGCGGACGCCGAGCGCGCCGCGGCCGAGTTGGGCGCCGCGCGCGGCTACGCGTGCGACGTGCGGCGCCCCGCCGACGTGCGGGCGCTGTTCGCCGCCCTGGACCGCGACCTGGGCGGCGTGGACGTGCTCGTCAACAACGCCGGCATCGGCCTGTTCGCGCCGGTCGCCGAGACCAGCGTCGAGGACTGGCAGGCGGTGATCGAGACCAACGTGAACGGCGTCTTCTACTGCACGAAGGAGGCGCTGCCGCGCATGACCGCGCGCGGGGGCGGCTACGTCTTCAACGTCTCCTCGCTCGCCGGGCGCAACGCCTTCCCGGGCGGCGGCGCCTACTGCGCCAGCAAGCACGCCGTGAACGGGTTCAGCGAGGTGCTCTTCCAGGAGGTGCGCGACGCGGGCATCCGGGTCACGTACCTGATGCCGGGCAGCGTGGCCACCGACTTCGGCCGCGGCTCGGCGGCGAAGCAGGACTGGGCGCTGACGCCGGCCGACGTGGGCGAGATGGTCGTGGACCTGCTGCGCACCTCGCCGCGGGCGCTCCACAGCCGCGTCGAGATGCGCCCGGCGCGGGTGCCGAAGAAGGCCTGACGCGCCGGGAGCGGCGTCGCGCGCGGCCCGTCCCCCCCGGGGCGGGCCGTTCGCGCGCCCCGGTCACCGCTCCCCCGCGCTCGGCGGCCGATTCGCCACGCCGGACGGGCCCCGGCTGCCGCGGCCGGGGCGGTCCGGTAGCCTGCCCCGGTCGTCCACACCCTGCCCCCCCGACTTCTCCGGAGGAAACGTGCCTCGTAACCGCCTCATCCCCCTCGCCGCGCTGGCCGCCGTCCTGTCGCTGGGCCTCGCGCCCGCCCGTCCCGCCGCCGCCGCGGCCATGCCGCCCGACGACGCCCCGTTCTGGACCGGCAAGCCGGACTCGGCCGCCTTCGAGGCCCGCCAGCGCAAGCGCATCGAGCTCGCGAAGGCGTCCGTCGCGAAGATGCTGGCCGCCAAGGGCGCGCGCACGATCGAGAACACGCTCGTGCCCTACGACGAGGCCCTGCGACAGCTCGACATGGCCGGCTCGCAGGCGAGCCTGGTGGAGAACACCTCGCCCGACCGCGCCACGCGCAACGCCGGCGAGAAGCTCGGCCAGGACGTGGCGGCCTACTTCACCGAACTGTCGCTCAACCGCAAGGTGTACGACGCGCTCGCCGCGCTCGACGTCGCGAAGGCCGACGCCGCGACGAAACACTACGTGACCCGCACGCTGCGCGACTTCCGGCTCGCCGGCGTGGACAAGGACGACGCGACGCGCGCGAAGATCAAGAAGGCGAGCGACGAGGTCGTGGCGATCGGGCAGGAGTTCAGCCGCAACATCCGCGAGGACAAGTCCACGATCACGTGCACGCCCGCGGAGCTGGAGGGCCTGCCGGCCGACTACGTCGCGCGCAAGAAGCCCGGCGCCGACGGGCGGATCACGCTGAGCATCGAGTACCCGGACGCCGTGCCGCTCTTCTCGTACGCGAGGAACGAGGACGTCCGCAGGCGCATGTACATGGCCTACAACAACCGGGCGTTCCCGAAGAACATGGAGACGCTCGACCGCCTGCGCGCGAAGCGCCACGAGCTGGCGACGCTGCTCGGCTTCGCGAGCTGGGCCGACTGCATCACCGCCGACAAGATGGTGGGCTCGGCCGCGAACGCGCGCAGCTTCATCGAGCGCGTGGTCGCCGCCTCGGGCGAGCGCCAGAAGCGCGAGTACGAGCAGCTCCTCGCGGCCCGCCGCAAGGACGCGCCCGGCGCGACGGTCGTGAACTTCTGGGAGGTCAACTACTACAAGGAGCAGGTGCGCAAGGCCGAGTACGACTTCGACCAGCAGCAGATCCGCCCCTACCTGCCCTTCGAGCGCGTGCAGCAGGGCATCCTCGACCTGTCGGCGCGGCTCTTCAACGTCGAGTTCCGGAAGGTCGCGGATGCCGAGGTCTGGCACCCGTCGGTCGAATGCTTCGAGATGTACGACGGCGGCAAGCTCGCCGGCCGCTTCTACCTCGACCTGCACCCGCGCGCGGACAAGTACAACCACGCCGCGCAGTTCGACATCCGCACCGGCATCGCGGGCCGGCAGATCCCCGAGGCCGCGCTCGTGTGCAACTTCCCCGGCGGCGTGCCGGGCGATCCCGGCCTGTGCGAGATCAGCGACGCCGTGACGTTCTTCCACGAGTTCGGCCACCTGCTGCACACGCTGTTCGCCGGCCAGGGCCGCTGGGTGGGCGTGGGCGGCATCCGCACCGAGCAGGACTTCGTCGAGGCGCCTTCGCAGCTGCTCGAGGAGTGGATGAAGAGCCCCGAGGTGCTGGCCACGTTCGCGCGCCACTACCAGACGAACGAGCCGGTGCCCGCCGAACTGGTCAGGCGCATGAACCGCGCGAACGCCTTCTCCAAGGGCCTCGACGTGCGCCGCCAGATGGTGTTCGCGGGCGGTTCGCTCGCGTGCTACGACCGCGACCCGAAGGACGCGAGCACCGACGCGATCTTCCAGGACCTGGTCCGGCGCTACCAGCCGTTCCCGTTCGTCGAGGGCACCCACTTCCAGACCGCGTTCGGCCACCTGAACGGCTACTCGGCCGTGTACTACACGTACATGTGGTCGAAGGTGATCGCGATGGACCTGTTCTCGAAGTTCGACGGCTCGAAGATGCCGCCCCCCGGCGCGGCGAGCGAGTACCGCGCGAAGGTGCTGGCGCCCGGCGGCTCGAAGCCGGCCGCCGAGCTGGTCTCGGATTTCCTCGGACGGCCGTTCAACGAGGCCGCCTGGAAGGCCTGGCTGGAGCGCGAGGACCAGTAGGCGCGAGGCGGTTCGCAGGACGAAGGCCGGCCCGGATCGCTCCGGGCCGGCCTTCTTCGTCGAGGGACCGCGCGCCGGGCCCGTCACCTGCTCGTTTCCCTCCCGCGAGGTAACAGAGAGACGCCAACGATTGCCACGGAGCGCGCCGCTTCCTACTCTCCCAGGCGTTCGGCCCCCGCGCGGGGCGCCGGTTTCAGGAGGCGTGAGGCCATGCGATTCACACCCCGACTGTTCGTCATCCTTCTTGCGCTGCTGCTCGCGCCGGGACCGCGTGACGCATTCGCCGACAAGCCGCCAGATCCTCCGCCCCCGCCACCGCCACCGCCTTCGGCGCCTCAGAACTACGAGCTCCGCCTGAGCTGGGACCGGTGCGCCGGCGACGGCCGCATCGTCGATCGCACGTTCGCGTGCGACACCAACACCGGCGAGGACACGTTCGTCGGCTCGGTCGTCTTCCTCGACGGCGTCGGGCGCGACAGCGTCCTCGGCTTCGCGGCCTATGTGGACATCTCCCCCGCCGCGTCGCTCGTCCCCAGCTGGTGGACCACGCGCTCCGCCGAATGCCGCCCGTACGCCCTGCTTCCCGACTGGTCGGGGCTCGCCGGGGCCAGCCAGTGCCTGCCGTGGTTCGGCGACGGCACCCCGCTGGGTGTGTCCGGCATCCTCTCTTCCTACGACCGGCTCGTCCTGCAGATCGCCTGGCTGTTGCCGAGCGGGCAGCAGGCGGACCTGCTTCCCGCGCGTGAGTACTCCCTCTTCCGGGTCCGGCTCTCGCACGCGAAATCCACGGGCACGGGCGCGTGCTCGGGCTGCACGGTGCCCACGTGCATCGGCTTCGGGCGGCTGGACCTCGACTACGTCCCGCCCGGGCCGCGCGAAGTGATCGCCGGCGTGGGCCTGAACACATTGACCTGGCAGGGCGGCTACGTGGCCGACTACCCCACCCAGGCCTGGCCCCAGCCCCCCCAGTACAGCTACGTCAACGTGCTCTCGTGCACCACCGCGCCGGTTCCGACGCGGGGCCGCACGTGGGGGCTGATCAAGACGCTATACCGGTAGGCGCGTCCCGAATGCGGAGGCCGGCGCCCGTCGCGGGACGCCGGCCTTCGCGTTTCGCTCGAACGGTCCGCGCTACTCCGCCTTCGAGTTCTCCCCCGGCTTGACCGTGCCGGCCAGCAGGTCGGCGTGGTAGCTCGAGCGCACGAGCGGGCCGCTCGCGGCGCCCTCGAAGCCCATCGCGTCCGCGACCTGCTTCCAGTGCGCGAACTTGTCGGGGTGCACGTACTCGGCGACCGGCAGGTTGAACTTGGACGGCCGCAGGTACTGGCCGATCGTCAGCAGGTCGCAGCCGTGCGCGCGCAGGTCCTCGAGGGTGCGCATCACCTCGTCGTCGGTCTCGCCCAGGCCGAGCATGATGCCGCTCTTGGCCTTGATGCCCGTGCCGCTGTCCTTGACGCGCTTGAGCACTTCGAGGCTGCGTGCGTAGCGCGCGCTCGGGCGCACGACCGGGTGCAGCCGCTCGACCGTCTCGACGTTGTGGTTGATGACCTCGGGGCCCGCGTCGATCACGCGCTGCAGGTCCTCGGCGCTGCCGCGGAAGTCCGGGATGAGCACCTCGATCACCGTCTTCGAGCGCCTGCGGATCTCGGTGATGACGTTCGCGAAGATGGTGCTGCCGCCGTCCTTGAGGTCGTCGCGAGCGACCGACGTGATGACGGTGTGGCGCAGGTTCATGGCGGCGACGCTCTCGCCCACGCGGCGCGGCTCGTCCCAGTCCACCCAGCCGTTCGGCCGGCCCGGCGCGACCGCGCAGAAGCCGCAGCGGCGCGTGCACAGCTCGCCCAGGATCATGATGGTCGCGGTGCCGCGCGCCCAGCAGTGGCCGAGGTTCGGGCAGCGCGCCTCCTCGCAGACCGTCACCAGCTTCTGCGTGCGCAGCAGCGCCTTGGTCTCGGCGTACTCGCCCTGTCCCGGCAGCTGAATCTTGAGCCACGGCGGCAGCCGCCGGAACTCGCCCGCCTCGACCCCGCCGAGCGAGCCCGCGCCCGAGGCGCAGCCCTTCGTGCGGGGCGCGAGCGGCACGCGCTCCGGCACCGCGGGGCGCGGCGCGCCGTAGACCCCGATCGCCGGGGACTCGCCGGGCTCGCCGATCGAGACGAGGGGAAGCGCCTCGTCCGCCGGGCGGCCTGCGTCGAAATCGCTCATCGTCAGTCCTTCGCCATCCCGGCGCCGATCGCGACCGCGCCGGTGCCCTTCAGGGCGAGCATGCGGTCGAGGGCGGTGCGCGCGTCTCGGCGCACGTCCTCGGGCACGCGAATGGGGTTCACGACCACGCCTCCGGCCAGGTTCTCCAGCGTCCACAGCAGGTGGGCGGGGTCGATGCGGTTCATGGTGGCGCACGGGCAGACGTTCTTCTGCAGCGAACGGATCGTCTGCTCCGGGTGTTCCAGCGCGAGCCGGTGCACGAGGTGGATCTCGGTGCCGATCGCCCAGTGGGTCCCGGGCGCGGCCGCGCGCACCTGCTCGATGATGTACTCGGTCGAGCCGACGAGGTCGGCCGCCCGCACGACGTCGAACGGGCACTCGGGGTGCACCAGCACCTTCACCGCCGGGTCGGCGGCCCGCGCCTCGTCGATCATGGACTTCGCGAACTTGGTGTGGACCGAGCAGAAGCCCTTCCACAGCACGATGCGCGTCTCCGGCCGCAGCGCCGCGGCATTGCCGGCCGCGAGGTCGGTGGCGCGCCAGTCCCACTCGGCCATCTCGCCGAGCGGCACGCCCATCGAGAACGCGGTGTTGCGCCCGAGGTGCTGGTCGGGGAAGAACACGACCTTCGGCTTCCGCGCCCACGCCCACTCGAGCACCTTCGAGGCGTTGCTCGAGGTGCAGACGACGCCGCCGCGGGCGCCGCAGAACGCCTTGATGGCCGCGGTCGAGTTCATGTACGTGACCGGCGTGAACACGTCGCCGTGGGCCCGCACCAGCGTGTCCCACGCGTCCTCGACGTCCTCGATCGTGGCCATGTCGGCCATCGAGCAGCCGGCCTTGAGGTCGGGCAGCACCACGGTCTGGTGCGCGCGGCGCAGCACGTCGGCCGACTCGGCCATGAAGTGCACGCCGCAGAAGACGATCACCTCGGCGCGCTCCTGCGCGGCCGCGAGCTGCGAGAGCTTGAACGAGTCGCCTCGGAAGTCGGCGAACTCGACGATGGCCTCGCGCTGGTAGTGGTGGCCGAGGATCACCGCGCGCTCGCCCAGCTTTTCGCGCGCCGCGCGCGTGCGGCTCCGGATCGTGTCCGCGTCGAGCGCGACGTAGTCGGAGAAGGGCCGCGCGCCGGCCGGGACGGCCGACGGACCCAGGACGGCGCTCACTCGAGCTCCGCCTTCTTGATCGGGCGCCGCGCCGCGAAGCCGCCCTCGAGCGTGTGCCAGTGCGCGACCTCGGCCTCGCCGAGGCGCCAGCACAGGAACACGAGCCGGTCTCCGGAGAGCGCGTAGAAGTCGCACAGCCCCTGGTCGAGGTCCTTCACGAGGATGCCGCTCTCGCGCAGCGCCGCCAGCGCGCGCGCGATGGACTCGCCGAGGCGGCGGCGCTTCTCGGTGAGGTCGTTCAACTCGAGCGCGTCCGGGTTCTCGGGCGCGGCGCCGGCGGTCGCGACCCGCAGCACGCCGAGGCGCGTCTCGAGCCGGTCGAACTCGCGCTTGCGGGAACGCAGGCGCTCCAGCTGCGGGCGCAGCCCGGCGAGCGCCTGGTTCGCCTCGTCCACGGTGAAGAGCGTGATGCGCACGGATCCCCCGGGCTCAGCTGCCGCAGCCGCCCCCGCCGGTCTCGAACGACTTGCCGCAGCCGCACGAGCGCACCGCGTTGGGGTTGTGGATCGTGAAGCCGGTCGCCTGCAGCGACTCGACGTAGTCCACCTTGACGCCGTCCAGCACGCCGGCGCTCTCGGGATCCACGAACACCTTCACGCCCTGGAACTCTCCGACCCAGTCGCCTTCCTGCGAGGCCTCGGCGAAGGACATGCCGTACTGGTAGCCGGAGCAGCCCCCGGGCATGGCGACGAGGCGCAGGCCGAGCACGCCCTCCTGCTGCGAGAGAAGTTCGTTGAGCTTGGCGGCGGCGGCGTCGGTCAGGGTCACCATCTGGGGATTCCTCCTGTGCGGGTCAGCGGCCCGGGGGTTCGTGGGACGGGGTTTCGGCCTCGGGGCTTTCCCGCTCCAACCACTTTCGCGCCTCCCCGGCCGGAACCGGGACGACGCGGTCGTATTCGAGCAGTCGCGAGAGCTCCTGCGTCACGGTCTCGCGCACGGCCCCGAGACCGGGGGCGGCTTCCCCCCGTTCGAGGGCCATGCTGGTCATCTGGACGCCCTTCAGGCCGCACGGATGGATGAGCGAAAAGCCCGAGAGATCCGGACGCACGTTGAGCGCGAAGCCATGATAGCCGACCCAGCGGCGGACGGCGACGCCGATGGAGGCGATCTTGCGCTCGCCCACCCACACGCCGGTGCGTCCCGGTGACCTTTCGCTGACGATCCCGTGACGCGCGAGCGCCCGGATGAGGGCTTCCTCCAGCATGCGCAGCCACCGGTGCAGGTCGCGGCCGACGCGGTCGAGGCCCACGACCGGGTAGCCGACGAGCTGCCCCGGGCCGTGCCAGGTCACGTCGCCGCCCCGCGGCACCTCGAAGACCTCGATCCCGAGCGCGGCCAGCGCGGCGGCGTCCACGCGCACCCCGTCCTCGCTCGCGTTGCGCCCCACGGTGAGCACCGGCGGGTGGTCCGGGTAGAGCAGCCAGTCCCCCGTCTCGCCCGCCGCGCGCGCGCGCACGAGCGCGTCCTGCAGCGCGAGTCCTTCGCGGTAGGTCGTGTCGCCGAGGGCGCAGACGGTCAGGGTGCCGGGCATGAGATGAAAGCGGCTTCGCGCGGCTCGGCGCGGTTGCCCGACGGCGGTGCGTCCGAGGAGCGGCGGAGCCAGGGAGGGCGGGAGCCGCGACTGGATGCAGCGAGAGCGAGGCAGGATGCCGAGCCGAGCGGGCCGTCGTCGGGCGACCGTGCCGAGCCGCGCGAAGCCATCCCTATCTCTAGGCGTAGAACCAGAGCAGCTCGGGCTTCTCGAGCAGCTCGCACACGCGGCGCAGGAACTTCACGGCCAGCTCGCCGTCCACGACGCGGTGGTCGAAGCCGATCACCGTGTTCATCATCGGCGCGACCGCGATCTGCCCGTTCCGCACCACCGGGCGCTCGACGATCTTGTGCACGCCGAGGATCGCCACGTCCGGCACGTTGATCACCGGCGCCGAGTTGATCGCGCCGAACACGCCCGCGTTCGAGATCGAGAACGTGCCGCCCTGGATCTCGTCGAGCGTCAGCCGGTCGGCGCGCGCGCGCGCCGCGATGTCGTTCACCTCGGCTGCGATCTGCACCAGGTTCTTGCGGTCGCAGTCCTTGATGTTCGGGACGATGAGGCCCTTCTCGTCGCGGCCGACCGCGATGCCGACGTTGTAGTACTTCTTCACGATCATCGCGTCGCCCTCGGGGCTCACCGCGCCGTTCATCCACGGGAACTCCTTGAGCGCGAGCACCGACGCCTTGATGAAGAACGGCATGTAGGTGAGCTTGACGCCCTGCTTCTCGAGCTTCGGCGCCCAGTCCTGCTTGAGCGCGACGATGGCGGACATGTCCACCTCGTCGAAGCAGTGCGTGTGCGCGGCCGTGTGCTTGGCCTTGACCATGTTCTCGGCGATGACCTTGCGCACGCGCGTGAACGCCACCACCTCCTCGCGCGGGCCCCCGGCGGCCGGCGCGGCGGCGGCGCGCAGGAACGCCGGCAGCGAGGCCGGGGCCGCGGCGGGCGCGGCGGCCGG
>CAZUEM010000079.1:6164-15716 GCA_964619155.1 uncultured bacterium | reverse complement strand
GCGCGCTCGAGCGTGGCGGCCGAGAACGCGCCCGGCGCGGGCGCGGCGGCGGCGGAGCAGGTCGCGGCCGCCAGGACGACGGCGATCAGCGCGGGGACGGTGGCTCGCATGCGTTCCTCCGGGATGGCGGCGGGCGTGGCCCCTCGAGGGGCCCGCTTTCAGCGAAGCGTGCACTCTAGCCCGAGGCCGCGCGCGCGTCAGCCCGGACCGGCCGTCGCGAGCGCTCCGGCTAGCGGTGCATCGTCTTGATCGCGCCCCACGACGACCGCCGCGCGGGGACGGCCCGGTCGAGGGCGAACACCTGCACGTCGCAGCTGATCCCGGCCGCGTACAGCATGCCTGCGGGAGAGCCGGCGAGCGCCCAGGCGTACGGCGTGACCGCGGGCGGGTACTCGGCGCGTCCCCACGTGTGCACGAGCGAGCCGGCGGGGCTGAAGACGCGGATCACGCCGCCGTTCGCGTCGGCGACGTGCACCCGTCCCGACGGCTCGACCATGATGCCGCGAGGCCCGGGCCGGATGCCGCGCCAGGGCAGCGGCCAGGTCGCGAGGAACTGCCCGGCCGGCGAGACCACGTGGACCCGCGAGTTGCCCTCGTCGGCGATGGCGAAGTTCCCCGAGGGCAGCAGGGCGATGCCCCGCGGGCCCGCGAACTGGCCCGGGCCGGAGCCGGGCCCGCCGACCGTCATCGCCCACTGCCCCGCGGAATCGAACACCTGCACGCGGTGGTTCTGGGCGTCCGAGACCCAGATCCGGCCGTCCGGACCGACGGCGAGATCCACGGGGTTGCGGACCGAACCCTCGGCCGTGCCGTAGCGGCCGAACGAGCCCACGAGGTTCCCGGCCGGGTCGAACACCTGGATGCGGTGGTTGTCGGTGTCGGCGACCAGCAGGTTTCCCGCGGCGTCGAAGGCCAGCCCGTGCGGCCCGAGGAACTGCCCGGGTCCGCTTCCCGGCGAACCGATCGTCCCCGCGGGGGTGCCGTCGGGCGCGAACGCGCGCACGAGCCCGGCCACGTAGTCACTCATGTACACGCGCGCGTCCGGGCCGACCGCGAGGCCGTAGCAGTAGTTGTTGGAACCCCGGGTCTCGCACGACCAGCGGGCGGCGAACCACGGGCCCGAGGCCTGCGCGGCCGCGGAGCCCGCCAGCAGCGACAGGGCGAGCGCCGGCCACGCGGCGCGAGCGAACCTGCGGACGTCCATGCCCACCTCCGTGCGCGCCGGGACCGCCGCCGGGCTCATTCGGTCCGGACGCTGAGCGACTCCTGCGCCTTCTTCAGCTTCTCGAGCGTCTCCTCGAGCTGCGCGAGGCGCTCGCGCTCCTTCTGCACGATCTCCTGCTTCGCCTTGGCGAGGAAGTCCTGGTTGCGGAGTTTCTTCTTCACGCCCTCGAGGTCGTTCAGCAGCCGCTCGGCCTCGCGCGCGAGGCGCATGCGCTCCTCGTCGAGATCGATGAGGCCCTCGAGCGGCAGGAACACCTCGGCCCCGCCCACGACGGCGGACGCGGCCACCTTCGGGCGCGAACCGTCGCGCGCCAGCGTCAGGGTCTCGATGCGCGCGAGGGGCTTGAGCTGGTTCTCGAGCCGCTCGATCAGGTCGAGTTGCGCGGCCTCGCCGCGCACGACCACGGGCACCGCGCGGCCGGGAGCGATCTTCGACTCGACGCGCAGGTTGCGCACCGCGACCACGATCGCCTGGAGGAACTCGACCTCGCGCTCGGCGCCCGCGTCGAGCCACGCCTTCTTCGCCCGCGGCCAGGCGGCGAGCGCCAGCGTGTCGCCGTCGTGGGGAATCGCCTGCCAGAGCTCCTCGGTGACGAACGGCATGAACGGGTGCAGCAGCCGCAGGATGCCGTCGAGCACCTTCCAGGCGACCCAGCGCGCGGTCCGGAGGTCCACGCGCTCCTTGGGGGTGATCGTCTCGCCCTTGTCCGCGAGCGCCCAGCGCGGCTTGGCCATCTCGAGGTACCAGTCGCAGTACTCGTTCCAGGCGAAGTGGTAGACCGCCTGCGCGGCCTCGGCGAACCGGTAGGTCTTGAGGTTCCGGGTCACGTCCTTCGTGGCGTTCGCGAGCCGCGACAGGATCCAGCGGTCGGCCAGCGTCAGCTCGAGGTGCGACTCCTTCACGGCGCCGAGGTTCTCGTCGCCGAGCCGCATGAGCACGAGCCGGGTCGCGTTCCACATCTTGTTCGCGAAGAACTTGCCGGTCTCGAGCCGCTTCTCGTCGAACAGCAGGTCCTGCCCGGTCGGCACCTGCGCCATCGTGAAGCGCACGGCGTCGGCGCCGTACTTCTCCATCATCGCGAGCGGGTCGGGCGAGTTGCCGAGCGACTTGCTCATCTTGCGGCCCTGCGCGTCGCGCACGATGGACGTGAAGTAGACGTGCGGGAACGGCACTTCGCCGAGGAAGTGCTGGCCGGCCATGATCATGCGCGCGACCCAGAAGAAGATGATGTCGCTGCCGGTGACCATCAGGCTGTTCGGGTAGTAGCGCGCGAGGTCGGGGGTCTTCTCGGGCCAGCCGAGCGTGGCGAACGGCCACAGCCACGAACTGAACCAGGTGTCGAGGACGTCCTCGTCCTGCACCCAGCCGTCGCCCTCGGGCTTCGCGAGCGAGACGACCATTTCGGTGCCGCGGTACCAGACCGGGATGCGGTGGCCCCACCACAGCTGCCGCGAGATGCACCAGTCGCGGATGTTCTCGAGCCAGTGCAGGTAGACCTTCTTCCAGCGCGACGGGAAGAACTTGACCCGGCCCTTCTTCGCGGCCTCGATCGCCGGCGCGGCGAGCGGCGCCATCCTCACGAACCACTGCCACGACAGGTACGGCTCGATGACCGTGTGGCAGCGCGAGCAGTGCCCGACGGCGTGCACGTGCGGCTCGGTCTTCTCGAGGTAGCCGGCGTCCTGCAGCGCCGCGACGATGCGCTTGCGCGCCTCGAAGCGGTCGAGCCCGCGGAAGTCGCCCGCGTTCTCGTTCATCACGCCGGACTCGTCCATCACGACCAGCTCGGGCAGGCCGTGGCGCCGGCCGGTGAGGAAGTCGTTCGGGTCGTGCGCGGGCGTGACCTTGACCGCGCCGGTGCCGAACTTCGGGTCCACCATGTCGTCGGCGAGCACGGGGATCTCGCGGCGGACGAGCGGCAGCACCGCGGTGCGGCCGACGAGCTTCGCGTAGCGCTGGTCCTTCGGGCTCACCGCCACGCCGGTGTCGCCGAGCATGGTCTCGGGGCGCGTGGTCGCGACGGTCACCGAACCGCTGCCGTCGGCCATCGGGTAGCGCACGTACCAGAGGCTGCCCTCCTTCTCGACGTGGTCCACTTCCTCGTCCGAGAGGGCGGTGCGGCAGCGCGGGCACCAGTTGACGATGTAGCGCCCGCGGTAGATCAGGTCCTCGTCGAAGAGCTTCTGGAAGACGTGCAGCACCGCGTGCGAGTACTTCTCGTCGAGCGTGAAGCGCTCGCGCGTCCAGTCGGGCGTGATGCCGAGGCGGCGCTCCTGCTGGAAGATCAGGCCGCCGTACTGCTCCTTCCAGGCCCAGACCTCCTCGAGGAACCCCTCGCGGCCGAGGTCGTGGCGGCTGCGCTTCTCGGCGCGCAGCTTCTTCTCGACCACGTTCTGGGTGGCGATGCCGGCGTGGTCCATGCCGGGGATGTAGAGCGTCTCGCGCCCCTCCATGCGCTGCCAGCGGATGACGCAGTCGCGGATGGACTCGCCCAGGACGTGCCCCATGGTCAGGGAGCCGGTGACGTTGGGCGGCGGGATGGCGATGACGAACGGGGCCTTGCCGGTCTCGCGGGGCTGGAAGACGCCGTGCTCCTCCCAGAACCGGTAGCGGGCCGGCTCGAGTCGCACGGGGTCGTAGGGCTGGGAGAGCGCCTCGGGATTGCCGGGACGCATGCGGGCCTCCTTCTAAGGTGGGTCGGCGGCCGCTTCGCGCGGCGTCCCGCGGGGCGGGAGCGCGCGGCAACCGGCGCCGGAACGAGGCCGCGGACGGTAATGGAGCGGGCGAAGCGGGGTCAAACCGTGTGCCGCACCGCCGAACCCGCAGTCTCCGCGTGACATCCGGGCGGGCGCGGGTGGATACTGCCGTCCGTCGGTTCCGGGCCCCCACGACTCCACGGGCCCCCCGCTACGCGAGGTCACGACCCGCGAGCCGATCTCCTCCCGGTTCACGCCCGGGAGCCACGATCCCGCGGCGACGGCGACCGACTCTTCCCCGCCGCCGCTTCGAACGACGGACCTTCGCGCGGCTCGACCGCCTTCCCCCGGCGCGTCCATGGGCGATGCAACGTCGCCCCGACCAGGAGGACTCGCGCACTCGCGCGAGGCGCAAGGCCTGCCCGCCTCGTGCCCCAGACGCACGCGCCCGTTCATTCGCACGACGTGGCGCATCCCCCGGTGCTCGTTTCGAGATCCCCGAAGCCATTCGCGTCATTCGGACTGCCCGCGTCCGCGGCCGCCGTTGTCCCGCGCGCGGGGTCGAACGAGAGGACTCCCTCCATGAAGCACCGCTTCCTCACCACGCTCGTGGCGCTGGTGGCCGGAGTCGCGCTGTCCGCGACGGCCATCGCCGCCACGATCAACGTTCCCGCGGACCAGCCCGACATCGCGACGGCCGTCGGCGTCGCCGCTCCCGGCGACCTCATCCTCGTCGCGCCGGGCACGTACGTGATCGGGACGACGGTCACGATCAACACGGCGAACCTCACGATCCAGGGCTCGGGGATCGCGAATACCACGCTGCAGGTCGCGAGCACCGTCGGCAACATGTTCGCGATCCTGGCCGGCGGCTCCGGCACCACGATCCGGGACTGCAGGATCGAGAAGACGGACCTGCCGGGCGCACCGCACAACCTCATCGCGGTCATGGCGAACAACGTCACGATCCGCGACAACGAGATCTTCGGCCCGGACCCCGGCACGCCGTGGAGCGTGAACGGCATCGTCAGCCGTGGGCTGGTGGTCTCGCCCGGCCTGATGGGCCTGCTCGTCCAGGGCAACTACTTCCACCACCTCCGGCAGCCCGGCTACATCGACGGGCCGGCGGGCGTGAACCGCGGAAGCCTGATCAACAACCACGTTTCCGGCACGCGCGGCTGGGTGCTGGACGGCGCGTTGCTGACGATCACGGGCAACACGTGGGGCCCCCCGGGGCCGGAGAACCAGGGCGCCGAGATCGCGCTCATCAACTCCAGCGTCCCGACCGACTACCCCAACCTGATCGCGCTAAGCACCGCCAACAGCAACGCGTACATCAGCGCGCAATGGGTGGGCGGTGAGAACGGCCGCGCCACGGCGTACGTGGACGACTCGGCCGCTCCCGGCGGGTTCGGCAGCTCGACCGCGCCGTACCAGTCGGTGCAGGAAGGCGTGAACAACACGCTGACCGGCGGCACGGTGAGCGTCGCGGCGGGCACCTACACCGAGCAGGTCGTGGTCGGCAAGAACATGACCGTGCAGGGCGCCGGCCGCCTGGCGACGTTCATCAAGAGCCCGGCCTCGCTCACGGCGTTCTTCGCGACCCCGGGCCCCAACAACAACTACCCGGTCGTCCTCGCGCAGAACGCGGCCGACATCCGCGTGCGCGACCTGACCGTGGACGGCGACGGCAAGGGCAACTCGAACTACCGCTTCGTCGGCGTCGCGTTCTACAACGCGGGCGGCAAGCTGCTCGATTGCGACGTCGTGCGTGTGCGCAACACGCCGTGGGACGGCACGCAGCACGGCGTCGGCGTGTACGCCTACAACAACACCGGCGGGCCCTACGCGCTCGAGGTCGGCGGCTGCAACGTTTCCGACTTCAACAAGAACGGCATGGCGCTGAACAGCTCGGGCCTCGCCGCCGACGTGCACGACTGCACCGTGACCGGTAACGGTGCGACGACGATCACGGCCCAGAACGGCATCCAGATCGGCACGAGCGCGACCGCGACGCTCGCGAACAACGCCATCTCGAACATCGGTTACAGCGGGCCGAACTGGGTGGCCTGCGGCGTGATCCTGTACGGCCCCGGACCGGTCAGCGTGACCGGCGGAAGCGTCACGAACTGCCAGTTCGGCTACTACCTGTACGACGCGAACGGCAGCGTGACCGGCACGGCGATCTCGACGTCGTTCGCCGCCGGGGGCCCGCTGGCCAGCAGCTACTACCCGGCATACGGCATCGGCGTCTACAACACCGCGGCGAGCGCCCCGAACGCCGCGGCCCGCGCCGCGGGCTCCCCGGGCGGCGGCCGGCCGCCGGCTTCACCGATGGAAGACGGCTCGCTCGCCGAGGCGCGCATCGGGCGTTCGGCCGTCGCCGCGGCGGTCGGCGTCACGCTCACGGGCGGTTGCCTGACCGGCGCCGACCTCCCCGGCTCGGAGGGCCTCGACGTGTGGTCCGCGGGTGGTCCGCTCAACGTGACCGTGAGCGGCATGGAGGTGACGAACTGGGACTACGGCATCGGCGTGTTCGGGACCGGCGTGGTCATGAACGCGCACCACAACGCCCTGTTCTCGAACGTGACCGCCGGCTACTACGGGGACGTGACGTCCACGAACGGCGCCACCCCGAACTGGTGGGGCCACTCCAGCGGCCCGTCCGGCGCGGGTCCCGGCACCGGCGACGCCGTCGTCGGCGCCAACGTCGCGTTCGCGCCGTGGCTGATCAGCGGCGCCGACGCGAACCCGGGCTGCGGCTTCGCCGCCGGTCCCGACAACGTGATCACGGCGGGCCCCGCCCCGTCGTGCCTCTCGGTCGCGAACCCGTGCATCACCATCCCGGTGAACATCGCGCGGACGACCTCGGACAACATGCGCGGCTTCAGCGTCACGCTGCAGCTGTCGAGCAACCTGATGCTGTGCGCCGCCCCGGCGACCAGCATCACCGAGGGCACGTACCTGAACGCCATCAGCGGCACGACCTTCCAGGTCGTGGACAACGGCGGCGGCAACTACACCGTGGACGGCGCCATCCTCGGCCTGCCCTGCGGCGCGACCGCAGCGACGGGCAACCTGTTCAACCTGCAGGTCATGAAGGCGCCCGGCCCGGACGGCACCGGCACCGTCACGCTCGGCACCGTGCTCACGCGCGACTGCCTGAACGTCCCGATCGCGACCACGGCCGGCGCGCCGCTGTCGATCACCATCGACACGGCCGCCCCGACGGCGATCGCGAACCTGTCGGCCCCGCAGAAGAAGACCGGCAACGACGCCGACGGCACCACGCAGGTGCAGGTCAACTTCACGCTGCCCGCGGGCGCGGCCGTGGTCGAGGTGTACCGCGCGCCGTACGGCCAGTACCCCGAGTACGACGACCTCGGCGGCGCGCCGCCGTCGCCGCCGTCGTACCCGCCGTCGTCGCCGTGGGCGCTGACGGGCGTCACCGCCCCGGGCCAGTACGACGAGACCGCCGTGCGCGACTTCTGGTACTACGTCGCGTACACGAAGGACGCCTGCGGCAACCTGTCGGCCGTCTCGAACATGACCACCGGCACGCTCAACTACCACCTCGGCGACGTGACGGACGGCGTGACCCTCGGCCAGGGCAACAACCTGGTGAACACGGCCGACATCACGCTGCTCGGCCTGAACTACGGCATCACCATCACGTCGCCGCACGCGGTCAACTACCTCGACGTCGGCCCGACCACGGACTACTACGTGAACGCGCGGCCGACCACGGACAACAAGATCAACTTCGAGGACCTGATGATGTTCGCGATCAACTACGGCACGGTCTCCGCGCCGCAGGACGGCCCGGCGCTCGCCGCGGCCGGCGCGAACGCACTCGGCCTCGGGGAGTTCCCGGCCGTCGGGATCGGCGAGACGTTCACCGTCCCGGTGCGCATGAGCGGCGCCGGCGACGTGCTCGGCGCGAGCTTCGTGTTCGCGTACGACGTGAACGCCGTCGAGTTCGTCTCCGCGCAGGCCGGCGGGCTGCTCCGGTCGCAGGGCCGCGAGCACCTGGTGCTCTCGCCCGGGGCGGGCACCGTGGACTTCGCGCTGCTCGGCGAGGGCTCGGGCGTGACCGGCGAGGGCGACCTCGTCGAGGTGACGTTCCGCCGCACGGGTGCCGGCGAGCCGGCGATCGCGCTCAAGGGCGTGACCGCGCGCGACGCGGCCAACCGCCCGGTGAGCTTCGCGGGCGTGACGCCGACCGCTCCGTCGGTGACGCAGATGAGCATGCCGTGGCCGAACCCGTTCCGCGGCGCCACCAGCCTGCGGCTGGCGCTGGCGCACGAGGGCAAGGCGAAGGTCGCGATCTACGACCTCGTCGGCCGCAAGGTGCGCATGCTCGTGGACGGCGTGAAGCCGGCCGGCGAGTGGACGCTGGTGTGGGACGGCCGCGACGACGGCGGCCGCACGGCGCCGGCGGGCCTGTACCTGGTGCGCTTCACGGGTGACGGCGTCGAGCAGGTGCGGCGCGTCATCCTGACGCAGTAGACCCGGCCGCACGCGGCGGGGCGGGGCCCGATCCGGGCCCCCTCCGCCCGCGCGGCGGCGCTACACTCGAACCCGACATGAACCGACTCGCCCGACGCGCCACGCTGGTCCTCGCGCTGGCGGCCCTCGCGGCCGCACCGGCGGGGGCCGGCGTGCGCTTCGCGGCGAGCCCCGACACGATCGTGGTCGCGCCCGGCGCGACGTTCACGGTCGAGTTGCGCGTACCCGTCGCGGGCTCGGCGTTCAACGGCTACGACGCCATCGTCGAGTACGACCCCGGCAAGCTCACGTTCCTGCCCACCAGCCCGACGTCGCTGCAGCAGGGCCCCGACATGACGGGCGTCTGCGGCAACACCTTCCACCTCTTCAGCGCCGCCGGCGACAGCCTCTCGATCTCGCACGTGCTGCTGTGCGCGAACCAGTCGCTGACCGGCCCGGCGTGGCTCTACACGCTGCGCTTCCGCGCGCCCACGACCCCGGGCTCGACCACGGTGAGGCTGCGGCGCGTGCAGTTCTACTACGGCGGGCTGTTCGTGAACCCCTCGGTTACGTCGGACGCGGTGATCGCCTGGGGCGGCACGCTCGACGTGCCCGCGGCGGCTTCCGCACCGCGCCCCTCGCTCGGCGTTCGCTCGAACCCCTCGGGCGGCGAGCAGTGGCTCGAGCTCGCGAGCCCGTTCGCGGGCGAGCAGAGCCTGGTGATCTACGACGCCGCCGGCCGCGCCGTGCGGAACTTCGCGCGGGGCCACTTCCCGGCCGGCTCGCGCGTCGTGAACTGGGACGGCCGGGACGACGCCGGGCTCGCCGTGCCGCCCGGCCTGTACCTCGCCCACTACCTCGTCGCGGGCCGCTCGGCCCGCGCTTCGCTCGTTCGCCTGCGGTGACCCCGCCGGCCGGAGAGACCATGGCCCGCCCAGCGCTCCTCGCCTTCGCCATCGCCCTCGTCCTCGCGGCCGCCTCGCCGGCCGCCGCCGCGGAGTTCCGCATCGCCCCCGACGACACGACGGTCACGGTGGGCGACACGTTCACGCTGCGCGTCGTGTGCGACGCGGTGGCCGACCTCAAGGGCCTGCAGACCGCGTACGGCTACCCCGCGCCGCGCCTGCAGCTGCAGTCCATGAC